>NZ_SMOA01000400.1 GCF_004353985.1 Paracraurococcus ruber
TGGCGCGGTCGCCGGCGGCGAAGGCCGCCGCCGCCTCCTGGTCGCGGTCGCGCCGGCGCAGCCAGCGGGCGCGCTCGGCGGTCAGGCCGGGATCGTTCGGCGCCCAGGCGGCGATGGCCGGGCCGTCGGCCTCCGGCCGGTCGGCGGCATAGCCGAGGCGGGCCGAGGCGGCGCCCTGCCGCGAGGGGTCGAGCCCGGGCAGGGCGCGGGAAGCGCCGGCGAAGTCGCGCGCGGCGGCCAGCCGGTCGAAGCGGCGCCAGTGGTCCTCCGGCCGCAGCACCGGCGTGGCGCGGCCGAGATAGGCGGATTCGGCCGCCGGGTCCGACGGCGCCTCCTGCCAGCCGGTGCGCAGCACCGTGGTCGCCTCCTCGCCGCGGCCGGCGCGGGCCAGGGCATCGGCCAGGCGCTGGTAGCCGTCCAGGGTGCGCGGGCCGCGGGCGGCGAACCACTGCGCCACGAGCCCGTCGTCGGGGTCGTAGGCGAGCAGCTCCTCCGCCCGCCGCGCCAGCGTGTCCTGCCCCGGCCAGTCCGGCCGGTCGAGGGCGAAGCCGATGATCTCTGCCGCGCCGGCCGCCCCGCCGCGTTCCTGCAGGCGCAGCCAGGTGACATAGGCGCGGATCAGCGGGTCGGCGCCCTGCGCGGCCTGGTCCGCCTCCGCCCAGCGCTTCGCCTGCGCCAGGGCAACGGCCTGCCGGCCGGCGGCGCGCATCGCCTCCCCGCCCGCCACGGCGGGCTGCGCCAGCGGGTCGGACGGGCCGGCGAGCAGCAGGGCGGGCAGGGCGAGCAGGGAGCGGCGGCGCATCCCCGCCTCTTACGCCGATTCGGCGGCGGCGGCGTGCCCGATGACGAGTCGCCCCGTCCCCTTCGGCCACTGCCCTTGCCCCTGGGAAGGGGGGTGACTAGGTTCGCACCCCCGGGCGGCCTGGCGCCCCCGGCCAGACGAGCCCGGCCGCCCAGGCCGAGGACACCCCTTCCGGAGGACGCCCCGATGTTCAAGGGATCGATGGTCGCGCTGATCACGCCCATGCGTGCCGACGGTTCCGTGGACGAGAAAGCTTTCACCGACCTGGTGGAATGGCAGATCGCCGAGGGCACGGAGGGGCTGATCCCGGTCGGCACCACCGGCGAGAGCCCGACATTGAGCCATGCCGAGCACAAGCGGGTGGTGGAGCTGTGCGTCGCCGCGGCGCGGGGCCGCGTGCCGGTCATCGCCGGCACGGGCAGCAACAGCACGGCCGAGGCGATCGACTTCACCCGGCACGCGAAGCAGGCCGGCGCCGATGCCTGCCTGGTCGTCACGCCCTACTACAACAAGCCGACGCAGGAAGGGCTGTACCTGCATTTCGCCGCCATCGCCGATGCGGTGGACCTGCCGGTCTTCATCTACAACATCCCGCCGCGCAGCGTGGTGGACATGACCGTGGAGACGATGGCCCGGCTGGCGAAGCACCGGAACATCGTCGGCGTGAAGGACGCGACCGCGAACCTGACCCGGCCGCTGCACACCAAGCGCGCCTGCGGCGAGGATTTCATCCAGCTCTCGGGCGAGGACCACACCGCGCTGGCCTTCAACGCTGCCGGCGGCACCGGCTGCATCAGCGTCACCGCCAATGTTGCGCCGCGCCTCTGCGCCGACATGCACAAGGCCTGGCGGAACGGGCGGCTGGGGGAGGCGCAGGCGATCCAGGACCGGCTGACGCCACTGCACGACGCGCTGTTCGCCGAGACCTCGCCCGGGCCGGTGAAGTATGCCGCCAGCCTGCTCGGCAAGACGTCGGAGCATTGCCGCCTGCCGCTGGCGCCGCTGCTGCCGGCGACGAAGCAGAAGGTGCGCGAGGCGATGGTGTCGGTCGGGCTGTTGAATTGACGCGACCCGGTCGCGGAGCGCCGCCGGCGGCGCGCAGCGTGAACCGGGTCGCCCAGTGTAGACCCGGTCGCGGAGCGCCTGCTGCGGCGCGCGGCGCGACCCGGGCCGCCAGGTAGGCTTCATGGCAGAGAAGAAGAAGAAGTCCCTCATCTCGCACGGCATCGCCTCGCAGAACCGGCGGGCGCGTTACGACTACACGATCGGCGAGACGCTGGAGGCCGGCCTGGTGCTGCTGGGGCCGGAGGTGAAGTCGCTGCGCGCCGGGCGGGCCACCCTGTCCGAGGCCTGGGCCGGCGAGCGCGACGGCGCGCTGTACCTGTTCGGCTGCACCATCCCGGAATGGCAGGCCGGCAGCACGGTGGCGAAATTCGAGCCGGGCCGGCCGCGCAAGCTGCTGTTGCACAAGAAGCAGGTGACCGAGTTGATCGGCGCCATCGCGCGCGACGGCGCGACCATCGTGCCGCTGCAGATACACTTCAACGACAAGGGCATCGCCAAGGTGATGCTGGGCGTCGCCGAGGGACGCAAGAAGCATGACAAGCGGCATGCGATCGCCGCCCGGGACTGGGCGCGCGACAAGGCGCGGCTGATGCGGAACCGCGGATAGCCGCGGGCGCCCCGGCGCCGGGGGGAACGGTTCCTCGCCGCGCGCGCCGGGCAACCATTGCAGTCCCGCCCCGGACGGACCACCTGCCTCGGCTGTCAAGACCCTGAGGGAGGGCGCGATGTCCGGGACCGAGACGACCACCCATGCCATCCGCCGGCGCGCCGCGCTGGCCGGCGCGCTGGCCCTGCCGGCGCTGGCCATCCCCGCCCTGGGGCGCGGCGCCGCGGCGCAGACGCCGCTCATCCTGGCCTCCGGCTACCCGGACGGCAATTTCCACACCCGCACGCTGCGCTTCTTCGCCGAACGGGCCGCGGCGCTGACCAACGGCGCCGTCGCCATCACCATCCATTCCAACGCGTCGCTGATCCGCCTGCCGGAGATCCGCCGCGCCGTGCAGGCCGGCCAGGTGCAGATCGGCGAGGTGCTGCTGGGCAACCACGGCAACGAGGATGCGATCTTCGAGGCCGACAGCGTCCCCTTCCTCGCCACCGGCTACGAGGAGGCGCGTCGGCTCTACGCCGCGCAGAAGCCGATGCTGGAGGCGCGGCTGCAGCGGCAGAACCAGACGCTGCTCTATTCCGTCTCATGGCCCAGCAACGGCCTGTTCTCCCGCCGGGAGATCACCCGGCTGGCCGATTTGGCCGGCACCAAGATCCGCATCTACAACGCGCTGACCCAGCGCTTCGCCGAGCAGTTCCGCGCCGCGCCGGTCATCATCCAGGTGCCGGACCTGCCGCAGGCCTTCGCCACCGGCGTCGCGGATTCGATGATCACCTCGACCCCCATCGTGGTGAACACCCGGGCCTGGGAATTCGGCCGGTTCTGGGTGGACCTGAACGCCTTCAACCCGCGCAACGGCGTCATCATGAACCTGCGGGCCTTCCGTGGCCTGCCGGAGGCGCAGCAGGCGGCGCTCCGCCAGGCGGCGGCCGAGGCCGAGGCGCGCGGCTGGGAGCTGTCCGAGAGCGAGGACCGGCAGAACCACGTCACCATGGCGGAGAACGGGATGAAGATCGCCCAGGTCTCGGCCGAGATGCAGGCCGAGGTGCGGGCGGCGTCCGAGGCGCTGATCGGCCCCTGGGCGGAGCGCGCCGGGCCGGACGGCGCGGCGCTGCGGCGGGCCATGGCGCGGTAGCGCCGGGGGCGGCTGGGCCGGCTGGCGGCGGCCTGATGCCGC
>NZ_SMOA01000401.1 GCF_004353985.1 Paracraurococcus ruber
GGGCCCGCCGCCATCGCGCCGCGGCGCCGATCGGGGGCGGCAGGCGCCGGCGGGGGCCCCGGCCGGTCGCGCCGCCCGGCCGTCCCCGGGGTTCACTCGACCTGCATCTTAAGCTCCGCCACCAGCGGCCGCACCTGCGCCAGCTGGGCGCGCACCGCGGCGCCGAACTCCTCGGCGCTGTTGCCGCCCGGCTCGGCGCCCAGCTCGGCGATGCGGCGGACGACATCCGGGTGGCGAGCGGCCGCCGCCACCTCCCGCTGCAGCCGGGCCAGCACGGCGGGCGGGGTCGCGGCGGGGGCGAAGAAGCCGTTCCAGCCCAGCAATTCGATCGCCGCGAAGCCTTCCTCCCGCACCGTCGGCACCTCCGGCAGTGCCGCCGCGCGGCGGGCGGACAGGGTGGCGACCGGCCGCAGCGCGCCGGCGCGGATATGGCCGAGCGAGGAGGAAAGCTGGTCGCCGCCGAACTGCACGCGGCCCGCCAGCATGTCCTGCACCAGGGGCGCCGCGCCGCGGAAGGGGATGTGGTCCATGCGCAGCCCGGCCTCGCGCTTCAGCACCTCTCCCACCAGGTTCATGGTGCTGCCGGGGCCGGTGGAGCCGTAGAACAGGTCCGTCCGCCCCTTCGCCCAGGCGACGAACTCCTTCAGGTCCTTCGCCGGCACGCCGGGATGCACCAGCAGCATCAGCGGCACATTGGCGCCCATCGAGATCGGGGCGAAGTCGCGCTCCACCGAATGCGGCGCGCGGCCGGCGAATTCCAGCGCCGCGGTGGTCGTGCTGAAGGTCAGGTTGTGGAAGAGCAGCGTGTGCCCGTCCGTCGCCTTGGCCACCACATCGGCGCCGATCGACCCGCCGCCGCCGCCGCGGTTCTCCACCACCACGGACTGGCCCAGCGCCTCGGTCAGCCGCTGGGCATAGAGGCGCGCCAGCAGGTCGGTGGTGCCGCCCGCCGGGAAGGGCACGACGATGCGGACGGGGCGGGTCGGCCAGTCCTCCGCCCCGGCCGTGCCGGCGGCCGCCAGCAGCGTGGCGAGGCCGGCCAGGCCCCGCCGCCCGAATTGCGTCATCGCGTCTCTCTCCCGGTCTCGTTGGACGGCGGGAGGATGCGGAAGCCAGGCGCGCGGCGTCAACCGCCCGGGGCGCGCAGCGCGTCGAGGAGCCGGCCGGAGTCCGAGATCCAGCCGAACAGCAGCTGGATCGTCAGCAGGGTCGCCGCGTGGTTGCCGCGCGGCAGGTCGGCGCCGATCGGCTCGGCCGTGCAATCCTCCAGCACCACGCAGCGATAGTCGCGGACCATGGCGTCGCGCACGGTGGAGTCGACGCAGACGCTGGTGGTGCAGCCGGTGACGACCAGGTCCCGGATGCCGCGGGCGCGCAGGATGGAATCGAGGTTGGTCCCGAAGAAGCCGCTGTAGCGCTGCTTCGGCACGACCAGGTCGCCCGGCTGCGGCGCGAGGCGCGGCAGGATCGCCGTGTTCCAGGTGCCCTCCACCAGGATCCGGCCGGCGCCGCCATCGGGCGCCGGCACCGCGGCGCCGAGCCCGAGCGGCGCGTGCTTGATCCGGTTGGGCCCGTCCGGCGCGCCCGCATCCGAGAGGTCGGGGCGGTACTGCATGACGAGATAGACCACCGGCAGGCCGGCGGCGCGTGCCGCGTCCAGCACCCGCGCGGTCGGCTCCACCACGCGCTGGATGGGCGCGATGTCGATGCCGGCGCTGTGGAACATGCCGCCCTTCGCGCCGAAATCATTCTGCATGTCGACGACGAGGATGGCGCTGCGGGCGCGGTCGATCCGCACCGGCTCCGGCCGCGCGTCCAGCGTGATCAGGTCCTGTCCCTGCGGCATGTCCCTGCCCCCCCTCCGCCGGGGCGGAGGCTACAGCGGGCGATGCCGGGATTTGCACCGCAAAGGACGCCACCCGCCCCGGCGCGCGCCGGGACGGGGCGCGCGGCCCTCAGTGCCCGGCATTCTCCCCGGAGAAGTCGGGCGCCGGCAGGCCGCTGGCGACCAGCTGCTCCACCAGGGACGCCTTCAGCCGCTCCAGCCCCGCCTCGGACGTCGCCTCGCAGCGGGCGACCAGCACCGCCTGGGTGTTGGAGGCGCGCAGCAGCCACCAGCCGTCATCGGTCAGCACCCGCACGCCGTCCACGTCCTGCACCTTCGCGCCGGCGGCGGCGAGGCGGTCCTTCACCTCCTGCACCACCGCGAATTTCCGGTCCTCCTCGCAGTCGAAGCGAAGCTCCGGCGTGTTGATCACCTGCGGCAGCGCCGCCCGCACGGCGGAAAGCCTGCCCGGCATCCGGGCGATGATGCCCAGCAGGCGGATGGCGGAATAGGGCGCGTCGTCGAAGCCGTACCACTTGTCCGCGAAGAAGATGTGGCCGGACATCTCGCCGGCGAGCGGCGAGCCGGTCTCGGCCATCTTCGCCTTGATCAGGGAATGGCCGGTCTTCCACATCAGCGGGCTGCCGCCCGCCTTCGCCACCTCGTCGAACAGCACCTGGCTCGCCTTGACGTCGGCGATGATGGTGCCGCCCGGCTTGGACTTCAGCACGTCCCGCGCCAGCACCACCAGCAGCTGGTCGCCGAACAGGATGTGCCCCTCGTCGTCCACCACGCCGATGCGGTCGGCATCGCCGTCGAAGGCGATGCCGAGATCGGCGCCCTCGCGCTTCACCTCGGCAATGATCTGCTCGAGGTTCCTGGCGACCGTCGGGTCGGGATGGTGGTTGGGGAAGGTGCCGTCCACCTCGCCGTTGATGACGTAGTGCTCGCCCGGCAGCCTGGCCGCCAGCGCCTTGGTGACGTTGGCGCCGGACCCGTTGCCGGGGTCCCAGACCACCTTCAGCTTGCGGTCGCCGCCATCGTAGTCCTCCAGCACGCGCTCGACATAGGCGTCCTGGATGTCCACCTGCCGGTCGCTGCCCTCGGTCGAGACCGGGACGACGTCGCCCTCCCGCGCCATCCGGCCGATCTCCTGGATCTGCTGGCCGTAGAAGGGCTTGCGACCCAGCATCATCTTGAAGCCGTTGTAGTCCGGCGGGTTGTGGCTGCCGGTGACCATCACCGCGCCGTCGGCGGCGAAGTGGTAGGCGGCGAAGTAGAGCATCGGAGTGGCCACCAGCCCGATGCGGATGACCTCGAGGCCGCAGGCGCGCAGCCCGGCGACCAGTTGCGGCTCCAGATCCGGGGAGGACAGCCGGCCGTCATAGCCGACCGCGACCTTGCTGCCGCCGGCGCGGCTGACCAGGCTGCCGAAGCAGCGGCCGATGGCGAAGGCATCCTCCGGCTGCAGCGTCTTCCCGACGATGCCGCGGATGTCGTATTCGCGCAGGACGGTGCGGTCGAAGCTGTGGTGGAAGGCGGTCATCGGCAGTCTCCGCTGGTTGTCGGCGGGCCCGGCGGCCTGCGCAGTCTGGGGGTCGGCGGCGCAGCGCCGCCCGTCTCTGTAATGCGGGCGGGCATCCCGGCGCCAGGGGCCGCCGCATGGCCCCCCTGAGCCTGCCACCCGCGGCGGCTCAGGGCCGTCCGATGGAGTGGTAGTGGAAGCCTGCCTCGCGCATGGCCTCGGGGTCGTAGACGTTGCGGAAGTCGAGCAGGACGGGGCCGCGCATGGCGGC
>NZ_SMOA01000402.1 GCF_004353985.1 Paracraurococcus ruber
GCCGGCGGGCCGAGCGCGACCGGCCGGGCCGGCGCCGCCGGTCGCGCCGGCACCGGGCCGGGTGCCGGCCCCTGCCCGCCCATCCGCGCCCAGCCCTTCACCTTGGCCAGGATCTCGGCCCGGAAGGTGGGGTCGTTCAGCCCGCCGCCGGCGGCCGAAGGTTTCGGGATGTAGTCCGACGCGCCGGCCCGCAGCGCCGCCATGGCGGCGGCGGCGCCGCGCTGGGTCAGCGCGCTGGCGACGATGACGGCCGGCCGCGGTGCCTGCTTCAGCAGCAGCGGCAGCGCGGTCATCCCGTCCATCACCGGCATCTCGAGGTCGAGCAGGATCACCTGGGCCCGCTGCGCCGCCGGCATGCCGGCCAGCGTCGACACCGCTTCCTGCCCGTTGGCGACGCGGGCGACGACGCGGATGCCGGCATCGCTTTCCAGCAGCCGCGCCAGCGCGGCCCGCACCGTCGCGCTGTCGTCGCACAGCATGACGCGCACCGGCGGCCCGGCATCCCGCGCCGGCGCGCCGCCCGCGGCCGGGCCCCCGGGGCTCGCGCTGCCTGGCATCAGGCGGCGGGGTCCGGGATCAGGCCGGCCTGGACGAACTTGTCCTGCAGCAGCGCCTCGTCGAAGGGCTTCATGATGTATTCCTGCGCCCCGGCCTCCAGCGCCTCGACGATCCGGTCCATCGCCGCCTCGGTCGTGCAGAGCACGACCACCGGCCGGTCCGGGCCGAATTCGGCGCGCGCCGCCCGCAGGAAGGTGATGCCGTCCATCACCGGCATGTTCCAGTCGAGCAGGACGGCGCGCGGCAGCTCGGCCCGGCAGGCGGCCAGCGCCTGCGCGCCATCCGCCGCTTCCCGGACCGAGAAGCCGAGCTTCTCGACGATGCGCCTGGCCGCCTTGCGGACGACGCTGCTGTCGTCCACGACCAGGCAGGTCGCGGCGGCGTCGGCGGCGGCGCTCATGCGCCGATCGCCAGAACCTGCTCGACATCGAGCAGGATGAGAAGCTTGTCGCCCATGCGGTGCACGCCGCGCGAGACGTCCCGCCACAGCGGGTCGAGCGTCGGCGGGTTGGCGGCGCGTTCCGCCCGCGACAGCGGCAGCACCTCCCCCACCTCGTCGGCCAGCAGCGAATAGAGCTCGCCCTCGCGCTCGACGACGACGCTCATCGGCCCGCCCTGCTCGCGCGGCGGCAGGCCGAGGCGGCGGCGCAGGTCGATGGCGGTGACGATGCGGCCGCGCAGGTTCAGGCTGCCCGCCACCTCGGCCGGGGCCAGCGGGATGCGGGTGATGGCCTGCACCCCCAGCACGTCGCGCACCGACAGGACCGGCACGCCGCAGAGCTGGCCGGCGACGGTGAGCGTGAGGAAGACCTCCGCGGCGGCTTCCCCGGGCAGCCGGGCAAGCGCCGGCGCGCGCGTCGCCTCGGTGGTGGCTGTCTGCTGCATGATGCTCCTCCTCCCCGCCCGCTCAGGCCTCGACCCGCGCCGCCAGGCACTGGGTCAGGCTCTCCAGCAGGGCGGCGCGGTCGAACTTGCCGACGTAATCGGTGAACCCGGCCTCGCGGCCGCGGGCGATGTCCTCCGGCTCCACCCGGCCGGTCAGGGCGACCAGCGGCAGGTCGCGCCAGGGGCCGCCATCCCGCAGCACGCGGGCGAAGGCGAAGCCGTCCATGCCGGGCATGGTGATGTCGGAGACGATGGCGTCGAACTCGGCGCCGGCATCGCGCAGCCGCAGCGCTTCCTCGGCATCGGCGACGGCGGTGACGACGAAGCCGGCGGCGCCCAGCGCCGGGACGACCAGGTTGCGGAAGAAGGTGCTGTCCTCGACCAGCAGGACCTGGCGGCCCTGGCCGGCGGCGCGCTGCGACCCGCCGAACCAGTCCTCCCCGGCCTGGCGCAGCCACCAGGCGGTGTCCAGCAGCTCGGTCACCTTGCCGCCGACCACGACGCTGCCGAGATAGCCCGGCCGCTCCCCGGCGCCGTCCACCGCCAGCCGATCCTCGACCACGTCCAGGATCTCGTCGACCATCAGGCCCATGGCGCGGTCGCCGTCGCTGAAGACCAGCACAGGCTGCCGCTCCGGCGCCATCGACGCATCCCAGTGGCCGGACAGCGGCACGAGCGGCATCAGCTTGCCGCGGTACTGCACCAGCGGCTGGCCGCCGGCGATCTCGATCCGCTCGCGCTCCACATCCTCCAGCCGGGCGACGAGGCCGAGGGGGACCGCCTTCGGCGCGGCGTCGCCGGCGCGGAACAGCAGCAGCGCCGTCGCGGCGTCGGACTGCAGCAGGTGGGACGGCCGGCCGCTCTCGCGCTCCGGCTCCGCCTCCCCGCCCTCGGTGCCGAGGCCGGTGGCGCGGGCGATCCCGTTGGGGTCGAGGATCATGATGACGCTGCCATCGCCGAGGATGGTGTTGCCGCCGAACATGGTCACGTGGCGCAGGATCGGCGCCACCGGCTTCACCACGATCTCCTCCGTGTCGAAGACCCGGTCGACGATGATGCCGAAGACATGCCCGCCGACCTGGGTGACGACGACGAAGGCGCTTGCCTCCTCGGCGGCCGGCTGCAGCTGCAGCAGCGTCGCCAGGTTGACCAGCGGCAGCAGCCGGTCGCGCAGCCGCAGCACCGGCGCGTCCTTGATGCGCTCGAGCTGCGCCGCGCCTTCGCCGCCGACCCGCACCAGCTCGACCACGCCGATCTGCGGGATGGCGAAGCGCTCGCTGCCCGATTCGACGATCAGGGCGGAGACGATGGCGAGGGTGAGCGGGATCTTGATGACGAAGGTGGTGCCGAAGCCCTCGCGGCTGCGGATGTCGATGGTGCCGCCGATCCGCTCCATGTTGGTCTTGACCACGTCCATCCCGACCCCGCGGCCGGAGACGGAGGTGATGGCCGCGGCGGTGGAGAAGCCGGCGCGGAAGATGAAGCGGTGCACCTCCCGCTCCGGCATGTTCGCCACCTCGGCCTCGGTCGCCAGGCCCTGGGCGATAACCTTCTGCTTGATCTTCTCGGCCGACAGGCCGCGGCCGTCGTCGCCGATCTCGATGATGATGTGCCCGCCCTCGTGCCGGGCGTTCAGCATGATCCGGCCGGTCTCCGGCTTGCCGGCGCGCGCCCGGTCCTCCGGCCGCTCCAGCCCATGGTCGGCGCTGTTGCGCACCATGTGGGTCAGCGGGTCCTTGATGAGCTCGAGCACCTGGCGGTCCAGCTCGGTCTCGGCGCCGCGCATCTCGAGGCTGATCTTCTTGCCCAGTTCGACGCCGAGGTCGCGCACCAGGCGCGGCAGCTTCGCCCAGGCATTGCCGATCGGCTGCATGCGCGTCTTCATCACCCCTTCCTGCAGGTCGGTGGTGATGTGCGACAGCCGCTGCAGCGGCACGGTGAAGGCGCTGTCGCCCTGGTTGCGGGCAAGCTGGAGGAGCTGGTTGCGGGTCAGCACCAGCTCGCTGACCAGCATCATCAGGTCCTCCAGCACGTCGACCGACACGCGGATGGTCTGCGGCGGCGCGCCGCCGCCGCCGCCGGCCACCGGCTCCGCCTCCGCCGCGGCGGCGGGCACGGGCTCGGGCGCCGGGGGCGGCGGCGG
>NZ_SMOA01000403.1 GCF_004353985.1 Paracraurococcus ruber
CGCCCCGGGCGCGGCGGCCCCCGCGCCGGGCGCCCAGCCCGCCGCCGCCCCGGCCGGCGACCAGCCGGTCACCGCCCTGCTGGGCAGCGCCGATCCCGAGGCCGGCGGCGCCCTGTTCCGCCGCCAATGCGCCGTCTGCCATTCGGTGAACGAGGGCGGCCGCAACGGCGTCGGTCCCAACCTCTACGACGTGGTCGGCAAGCCGCACGGGCACCTGGAAAACTTCAACTATTCGGCGGCGCTGAAGGCGCACCAGGGGCCGTGGAACTACGACGAGCTGGACCGGTGGCTGGCCAACCCGCAGGGCTATGCGCCGGGCACCCGGATGGGCTTCGTGGGCCTGAAGGACCCGAAGGACCGGGCCAATGTCATCGCCTATCTGCGCAGCCTGTCGGCCAACCCGGTGCCGCTGCCCTAACCCGCGCCTGACCCCAGGCAATACCCCCGGTGGCCCCGCGGCCCCGGGGGTTTTTCATGCTCAGCGGCTGAGCTCGCGCGTCATCGCCTCGATCCCGTCGAGGGTCAGCGGGTACATCCGGCGTTCCATCAGCCGGTGCAGGATCTGCGCCGACTGGTAGCGGCCCCAGGCCGCCTCCGGCATCGGGTTCAGCCAGGCGCTGCGGCGGAAATGCCCCATCAGCCGCTGCAGCCAGACCTGGCCGGTCTCCTCGTTCCAGTGCTCCACGCTGCCGCCGGGCTGGATGACCTCATAGGGGCTCATCGCCGCGTCGCCGACGAAGATCAGCTTGTAGTCCGGCCCGTATTTCCGCAGCACCTCCCAGGTGGAGATCTCGCTCTCCCGCCGCCGCCGGTTGTTGGTCCACAGCCGCTCGTAGGGGCAGTTGTGGAAGTAGAAATGCTCCAGGTGCTTGAACTCGGCGCGTGCGGCGGAGAACAGCTCGGCGCAGACCTGCACGTGGTCGTCCATCGACCCGCCGATATCGAGGAAGAGCAGAACCTTCACCGTGTTGTGCCGCTCCGGCACCAGCTTCAGGTCCAGCGTGCCGGCATTGTTGGCGGTGGCCCGGATGGTGTCGGGCAGGTCTAGCTCCGTCGCGGCGCCCTGGCGGGCGAAGCGGCGCAGCCGGCGCAGCGCCAGCTTCATGTTGCGGGTGCCGATCTCGATATCGCCGTCGAGATCCTTGAACTCCCGCTTGTCCCAGATCTTCACCGCGCGGCGATGGCGCGATTCCTCCTGGCCGATGCGCACGCCCTCGGGGTTGTAGCCATGGGCCCCGAACGGAGAGGTGCCGCCGGTGCCGATCCACTTGCTGCCGCCCTGGTGCCGGCCCTTCTGCTCCGCCAGGCGCTGCTTCAGCGTCTCGATCAGCTTCTCGAAGCCACCGAGCGCCTCGATCTGCGCCTTCTCCTCCTCGGTCAGGAATTTCTCGGCCAGCTTGCGCAGCCACTCCTCGGGGATGGCTGCGCCTTCCTGCGGGTCGCCCTCGGGCGGCTCCAGCCCCTTGAACACCTCGCCGAAGACGCGGTCGAAGCGGTCCAGGTGGCGTTCATCCTTCACCAGCGTCGCGCGGGACAGGTGGTAGAAATCGTCGACATTGTAGTCGGCCACGCCCTCCTTCATGCCGCGCAGCAGCGTCAGGTATTCCGTGATGCTGGCCGGGATGCCGGCGGTGCGGAGCGCGAGGATGAAATGGGCGAGCATCCGGTCCTCCACAGGAAGATCGGGGGGAGAAAGCATTCTCCCCCCAAGCCCCCCTCATCTATTTCTATGAGAAAGCGGTGAGTGGGGGGTCTGGGGGGAGAGAGGCAGCCCTCTCTCCCCCCGGCCTCAGCGCTGCCGCTGCCGGCTCAGGAAGGCCAGCCGCTCGAACAGGTGCACGTCCTGCTCGTTCTTCAGCAGCGCGCCGTACAGTGGCGGGATGGCGGTCTTGGCATCGGTGGACCGCAGCACCTCCGGCGGCAGGTCCTCGATCATCAGCAGCTTCAGCCAGTCCAGCAGCTCGCTGGTCGCCGGCTTCTTCTTCAGCTCGGTCACGCCGCGCACCTGGAAGAAGACGTTCAGCGCCTCCCGCGCCAGCTCCTGCTTGATGTCGGGAAAATGCGCCTGGACGATCTTCTCCATCGTCTCGCGGTCGGGGAAGCGGATGTAGTGGAAGAAGCAACGGCGCAGGAAGGCGTCCGGCAGCTCCTTCTCGTTGTTCGAGGTGATGATGACCACCGGCCGGTGCTTCGCCACCACGGTCTGCCGCGTCTCGTAGACGAAGAACTGCATGCGATCGAGCTCGAGCAGCAGGTCGTTCGGGAACTCGATATCGGCCTTGTCGATCTCGTCGATCAGCAGGACATGCGGCTTGTCGGCCTCGAAGGCGTCCCAGAGCTTGCCGCGGACGATGTAGTTGCCAATCTCGTGCACCCGCGGGTCGCCCAACTGCCCGTCCCGCAGCCGCGACACGGCGTCGTATTCGTACAGGCCCTGCTGCGCCTTGGTGGTGGATTTGATGTGCCACTCGATCAGCGGGTGGCCGAGCGCCTGGGCCACCTCATGCGCCAGCACGGTCTTGCCGGTGCCCGGCTCGCCCTTCACCAGCAGCGGGCGCTGCAGGGCGATGGCGGCATTCACCGCCACCTCCAGGTCGCGCGAGGCGATGTAGTGCTGGCTGCTCCTGAATCCGGCCACGCCCGGTCCCCCTTGCCTGTCGGGGGAAGGGTGGCCCCGGCAGGGCCGGGCCGCAACCCGCAGCGCGGCCCGGCGGGCCTTCAGTGCGGCGTCGCCACCGCGCGCAGCGCATCGGCCAGCGCGGCGCAGGCGCGGCGGCTGTCGTGCTTCGCCATCTCCTCCCGCGCCTGGGCGATGCGTTCCAGCGCCGTCTGCAGCGACGGGGCGGTGTCGCCATGGCTGATCGCCATGCGGATCCGCGTCTCGGCCAGGTCCAGGTTGATGGCGGCCGCCCGCTCATGGTCCAGGCGGATGTCCTGGTCGGCGCCGCTCAGCAGGTCCAGCACCGCCTGCGCCTCCGGCGTCCCGCCGGTCAGCGGCAGCAGATGCGGCGGGTCCTTGCTGTGGTCGCCCCCATGGGCCGACCGCGGCACCAACGCCAAGGCGAAGAGGTCGAGATAGGGATGCTGCGGACGGGCATTGGCCATGGCGTGCTCCTGCGCCCGGCACCCGAAAGGCCCGGGCAGGTGGGAAGGCTAGTCCGGGCCGGCCCGATCCCGCAATCACCCCGCCGGGACCGCGCCGGCCGTCAGCGCAGGGCGAAGCGGACCGGCACGGTCAGCTCCAGCGCCTCGCCCGCCAGGTCCGCCGGCGGCGCCGGCAGGGGAGAGGCGCGCTGGATCATGGCCAGCACCGCGGCATCCAGCGCCGGGTCGCCGGCGCTGCGGTCCAGCCGCCAGGCGGTGACGGTGCCGTCCCGCCGCATGCGGAAATGCAGCATCGCCACACCCTGGGCGCGGCGATAGCGCGCGTCCGGCGGGTAGGTCTTGTGCCTCTCCAGCGCGGCGAAGAGCTGCGCGACATAGCTGGGCGGCGGCGCCGCATGGGTGGGGGCGGGGGGGGCCGGCGCGGCGGCGGCCGGCGCCGCCTCCGCCAGGGCGGGCGCGGCGGGCTGCGGCC
>NZ_SMOA01000404.1 GCF_004353985.1 Paracraurococcus ruber
GCATCCGCCCGGCGACGGACCGGCGGCCGCCGCCGGCGCCTCGGGGCGTCCTCGCACGCCGCGCGGGGCGCTGCCCAGCGATTGGGCAGGCCCCGGCCCGCATTGCCCAAGCATTACCATCTTGAAAGAAATGTGACGCGAAGCCACCTGCGCCGCACGGGCCCGCAGAGGCCCCGGGAGACATTGGGGGTTTCGATGATCAGGTTGACCGCCCTGGCCGCGGCCGCTGCCGCGTGCCTTGCCATCATCGCGCCGCAGCCGGCCGAGGCCGGCGCCGCGCTGGATGCCATCAAGCAGCGCGGCACGCTGCGCTGCGGCGTGCAGGGCCCGGGCAATCCCGGCTTCGGCACCGCCGACAGCCAGGGCCGCTGGGTCGGCTTCAATGTCGAGATCTGCCGCGCCGTGGCGATCACCATCTTCAACGACCCGAACAAGGTCGAGTTCGTCCCGGTGACGTCGCAGAGCCGCTTCCCGGCGCTGGCCGCCGGCGAGGTCGACATGCTGTCCAACAACAGCACCTGGACGCTGACCCGCGACAGCAACGTCAACCGCTTCAACTTCCCCGCCATCGTCTTCTTCGACGGCCAGGCGATGATGGTGAACCGGCGGCTGGGCGTGACCAGCGCCCGCGGCCTGAACGGCGCGACGGTCTGCGTGCAGCCGGGCACGACGACCGAGATGAACCTCGCGGACTATTTCCGCCAGCACAACATGCGCTTCACGCCGGTGGTGATCGCCGACCTGGACGAGCTGCGCCGCGCCTATGACAGCGGCCGCTGCGACGTCTTCACCAACGACTTCGCCGCGCTGGCGGCGCAGCGCACGCTGCTGACCAACCCGCGCGACCACGTCATCCTGCCCGAGCGCATCAGCAAGGAGCCGCTGAGCCCGGTGGTCCGCCAGGGCGACGAGGAGCTGACCAACATCGTCGCCTGGACCGTCTTCGGCCTGATCGACGCCGAGGAGTTCGGCATCACCCGCGCCAATGTCGCGCAGCGCGCCGCCAGCGACACCGACCCGCGGGTGAAGCGCCTGCTGGGCGTCGAGGGCAACATGGGCGAATCGCTGGGCGCCGCCAACGGCCAGTATATGCGCACCATCCTCGCCGCCTTCGGCAACTACGGCGAGATCTTCGAGCGGCACCTGGGCACCGACACGCCGCTCGGGCTCGAGCGCGGGCAGAACAACATCTGGACCAAGGGCGGCCTGCTCTACGCCCCGCCGGCCCGCTGACGGACAGGGGGGCGGGCCGCGGCCCGCCCCCGCCATGCCATGAGCGACATCGCCCTGCCCGCCGCGCGCCGCGCCCCGCCGCTGCCGCGCTTCCGCATGCCGCGCGGCCTGCTCTGGCAGGCGCTGCTGCTCGCCGCCGTCCTCGGCCTCGGCTGGTGGTTCTGGGGCAATGTCCAGGCCAACATGGCCAAGCGGGGGCTGGAGCTGGGCTTCGGCTTCCTCGACCGCGCCGCCGGCATCCCGATCGGCGAGGCGGTGGTGGAGTACACCCCGGCCAGCTCCTATGCCCGGGCGCTCTGGGTCGGCTTCCTGAACACGCTGCGCGTCGCGGTGGTGGGCTGCGTCATCGCCACCATCCTCGGCATCGCGCTCGGCGTCATGCGGCTGTCGCCCAACCCGCTGCTGCGCGGCCTGGTCGGCGGCTATGTCGAGATCGTCCGCAACACCCCGCTGGTGCTGCAGCTGGTGTTCTGGCACGCCGTCATCCTCGGCCTGCCGCCGGTGCGCCAGGCGCTGGAGGTGCTGCCGGGCGTCTTCCTCTCCCAGCGCGGGATGAAGATCCCGGTGCTCGTCGCGTCGCCCGCCATGTGGGCGCTGCTGGCGGCGCTGGCCGCCGGCGCGCTGGGCTGGTGGCTGCTGCTGCGGCGCGAAAGGGCGCGGCAGGCGGCCACCGGTCAGCGCCGGCCGACCATCCTGCCCGGGCTGGCGATGCTGCTCGGCCTTCCCGCGCTGTCGGTGCTGGCGCTCGGCGCGCCGCAGGTCGAGTGGCCGGAGCTGACGGGCTTCAACTTCCAGGGCGGCGTCACGCTGTCCCCGGAATTCGTCGCGCTGCTGACCGGCCTCGTCGTCTACACCGCCGCCTTCGTCGCCGAGATCGTGCGCGCGGGCATCCAGAGCGTGCACAGGGGCCAGTGGGAGGCCGCCTTCGCGCTCGGCCTGCCGCGCGGCCGCATCATGCGGCTGGTGATCCTGCCGCAGGCGCTGCGGGTCATCATCCCGCCGATGACCAGCCAGTTCCTGAACCTGACGAAGAACTCCTCGCTGGCCATCGTCATCGGCTACCCCGACCTCGTGTCGGTCGCCAACACCGCCATCAACCAGACCGGGCAGGCGATCGAGGTCATCTCGATCTTCATGGCGGTCTACCTGGCGATGAGCCTGCTGACCTCGCTGGCCATGAATCTCTACAACCGCAGCGTCCAGATCCGGGAGCGCTGAGCCATGGCCGCCGCCCCCGCCATCCCGCTCGCCACGCGCGCCAGGGCGTTCCTCGGCGCCTGCCTGGACGGGCCGGTGAACATCGCCATCACGCTGGGCTGCATCGCCCTGCTGGCCTGGGCGCTGCCGCCCTTCCTCGATTGGGCGGTGTTCCGGGCCACCTGGTCGGGCAATGCGCAGGCCTGCCGCGCCGCCGAAGGCGCCTGCTGGGCCTTCGTGCGGGAGAAATTCTGGTTCTCCGTCTTCGGCCTGTATCCGTATGAGGAGCGCTGGCGGCCGGCGACCATGCTCTCCCTGCTAGCCGCGATGGCGGTGGCCAGCACGCAGCGGCGGCTCTGGTCGCGCTGGTTGCTGCTGGCCTGGCTGGTCGCCGCCGCGGCCATGCTCTGGCTGCTGGCGGGCGGCTTCGGGCTGGCGCCGGTGGCGACCCGGCTCTGGGGCGGGCTGACCATCACCGGCGTCATCGCGGTCTATGGCGTAGCGCTGGGCTATCCGCTGGCGGTGCTGCTGGCCCTCGGCCGGCGCAGCGAGATGACGCTGGTCCGCTGGTTCTGCACCGCCGTCATCGAATGCGTGCGCGGCGTGCCGCTGATCAGCCTGCTGTTCATGGCGGCGATCATGCTGCCGCTGTTCCTGCCGGATGGCGTGACGCTGGACCGGCTGGTGCGCATCCTGGTCGCCTACACGCTGTTCACCGCCGCCTACATGGCGGAGGTGGTTCGGGGCGGGCTGCAGGCCATGCCGCGCGGCCAGTATGAGGCGGCGGATGCCATCGGCCTGACCTGGTGGCAGAAGATGCGGCTGGTGGTGCTGCCGCAGGCGCTGACCATCACCATCCCGGCGCAGGTCAACACCTTCATCGGCCTGTTCAAGGACACGACGCTGGTGGTGGTGGTCGGCATCTTCGACTTCTTCACCACGCTGCGCGCGGCGCTGGGCGACCCGCAATGGCTGGGCTTCCCGACCGAGGCCTATCTCTTCGCCGCTGCGGTCTATTTCCTGCTGTGCTTCGCGATGAGCCGCTACAGCCAGAAGCTGGAGAACGACTTCCGGCCGGCCGGGGCGCGGTAGCGCCGGCCGCGCGGGGCCGCGCCGGGATCCGGCGGGCGCGGCGGGGCGGGGACC
>NZ_SMOA01000405.1 GCF_004353985.1 Paracraurococcus ruber
CGCGGCGGCGGCGCGCCAGGGCTGCGGCACCGCCGCCTCCGCCGGCAGCGGCACGGCCAGCAGGTCGGGCCGCTCGCGCGGCGCCCGGCGCAGCGTCACCGCCAGCATCGACGCCGATCCGACGGCGCCGTCAGCCCTCGTAATGCTCGGCCACCAGCCGGTCGAGCAGCCGGACGCCGAAGGCGGTGGCGCCCTTCGGCGCGGTCGGCAGGTCCTTGCTGCTCCAGGCCGTACCGGCGATGTCGAGATGCGCCCAGGGGGTGGGGGCCTGCGCCGGCCCGGCCTTCGCGGTCACGAAGCGCTGGATGAATTGCGCGGCGGAGATCGAGCCGCCCGGCCGGCCGCCGACATTCTTCATGTCGGCGATGTCGGACTTGATCAGCTTGTCATAGGCGTCGCCCAGCGGCATGCGCCAGCACGCCTCGCCCACCGCCTTGCCGGCGGCCTGGATGCGCTGGGCGAGTTCGTCGTCGTTGCTGAACAGCCCGGCATGCTCATGGCCGAGCGAGACGATGATGGCGCCGGTCAGGGTGGCGAGGTCCACCATGAAGCGCGGCTCGAACCGGTCCTGGCAGTAGTGGATGACATCGGCGAGGACGAGGCGTCCCTCGGCATCGGTGTTGATGACCTCCACCGTCTTGCCGCTCATCGTCGTGACCACGTCGCCCGGCCGCATGGCGGTGCCCGACGGCATGTTCTCCACCAGGCCGACCAGCCCGACCGCATCCACCTTCGCCTTCCGCCCGGCCAGCGCCGCCATCAGGCCGATGACCGCGCCGGCGCCGGCCATGTCCCACTTCATGTCCTCCATTCCGCCGGCCGGCTTGATGGAGATGCCGCCGGTGTCGAAGGTGACGCCCTTGCCGATGAAGGCGACCGGCTTGCCCGTGCCCTTCTTCGCCTTGCCGTTGCCGCCGGCGCCGTTCCACTGCAGCACCACCAGCCGCGGCTCCCGCGCCGAGCCCTGGGCGACGCCGAGCAGCGCGCCCATGCCGAGCTTCTTCATCTCCTTCGGCCCGAGGATCTCGACGCCGAGGCCGAGCTTCTCGAGCCCGCGGCAGCGCTCGGCCATCTCCTCCGGGTAAAGCACGTTCGGCGGCTCGGTCACCAGGTCGCGGGTGAGGAACACGCCATCCGCCACCGCGCGCAGCGGCGCCCAGGCCGATTTGGCGGCGGGGGCGGCATCGGTCGCCATCTCCACCCGCTCCAGCTTCGGCTTGTCCTCCTCCTTCTCCGCCGTGCGGTAGCGGTCGAAGCGGTAGCTCTTCAGCAGCAGGCCCATGGCGAAGGCGGCGGCGTGCGGCGGGGCCAGCGCCTCGGCGGCGATCACCGCCTCCCGCTCCCCGCTGATCGGGCCGAGGGCGCCGCCGCCGGCCGCTTCCAGCCCCTCCGTCGCCAGGGCGTCCGGCTTGCCGAGGCCGATGGCGACGACGCGGGACGGGCCGGACTGGCCGCCCTCCGGCATCGGCGCCCAGATGGTGCAGGACTGCCCCTTGCGGCCCTTGAAGCCGGCCGCCGCCAGGGCGCGGGCGATGCCGCCGTTGCAGGCCGCGTCCAGCGCCTGGCCCAGCCCAGCCAGCCCCGCATCCTCGGTGAGCGGCAGCACCAGGGCGCCGTGGCGCGGCAGGGCGGGCTTGACGAAGGCGATGTCGAGCATGCGGGGACAGGTCCTCGGTTCGGCGGCGTCCCCCGGAGGATAGCACCGGGAAGGCGGGTCGCCAGGGCTGCCCGGGTACATGCGGCCGGCGCGGCCTGCTACACCCCCCGGATGACCGATCCCGACCTGCTCGACCTCGCCGCCGGCCTCGCCCGCCGCGCCGCCGCCGCCATCGAGGCGGTGAAGCGCGCCGGCTTCGCGGTGGAGCACAAGACCGACGAGAGCCCGGTGACCGAGGCCGACCGCATCGCCGAGGCGCTGATCGTCGAGGCGCTGCGGCAGTCGACGCCGGACATCCCGGTGGTGGCGGAGGAGGAGGTGGCCGCCGGGATCGCCACCGCCGCCGCCGCCCGCTTCTGGCTGGTGGACCCGCTGGACGGCACGCGCGACTTCGCCAAGGGGCGGGACGAATACGCCGTCTGCATCGGCCTGGTGGAACATGGCCGCGCCATCCTGGGCGCCATCGCCCTGCCGGCGACGGGCGAGGTCTTCGCCGGCCTGCTCGGCCAGGGCGCCTGGAAGGAGGATGCGGCGCCGCGCCGGCGCATCCGCGTCCGCGCCGTGCCGCCACAGGGCCTGACCGTGCTGGCCAGCCGCACCTATGCCGAGGATCCGCGCATGGCGCCCTTCCTGGCGGGGCGGCCGATCGCGGAGCGGCGGGCCGTGTCCTCCGCGCTGAAATTCTGCCGGGTGGCGGAGGGCGTGGCCGACCTCTACCCGCGCTTCGGCGGCACCATGGAATGGGACACCGCGGCCGGCCAGGCGATCGTCGAGGCCGCGGGCGGCGCGGTGACGCTGCCGGATGGCAGCCCGCTGCGCTACGGCAAGGCCGGCTGGCGCAACCCGGATTTCGTCTGCCGCGGCGGGCCCCAGGGGGAGGTGACCGCGTGACCGCACGGCTCGGGCCGGGGGAGGTCGCGCGCGCCGCGGCGCTGCTGCGGCAGGGCGCGCTTGTCGCCTTCCCGACCGAGACGGTCTACGGGCTGGGCGGCGACGCGACCGACGGCCAGGCGGTGGCCGGCATCTTCGCCGCCAAGGGCCGGCCGCATTTCAACCCGCTGATCTGCCACTACCCGGATGCGGAGGCGGCCTTCGCCGATGTGCATGCCGATGACCGGGCGCGGGCGCTGGCGGCGCGCTTCTGGCCCGGCGCGCTGACCCTGGTGCTGCCGCGCCGGCCCACCTGCCGGGTGGACCTGCTGGCCGGCGCGGGGCTGGACACGCTGGCGGTGCGGGTGCCGGCGCATCCCCTGGCGCTGGACCTGCTGCGGCAGGCGGGGATGCCGGTGGCCGCGCCCTCCGCCAACCGCTCCGGCCAGGTGAGCCCGACCACGCCGGAGCATGTGCTGGACGGGCTGTCGGGCCGGATCGCCGCGGTGCTGGATGGCGGCGCCTGCCCGGTCGGCGTCGAGAGCACGGTGCTGGACCTGACCGGCACCGGCCCCGTGCTGCTGCGGCCGGGCGGGGTGGAGGCGGAGGCAATCGAGGCGCTGCTGGGGCCGGTGGGGCGCGCGCTGCCCCTCGCCGCGGCCGCGGCCTCGCAAAGCCTGCGCTCGCCCGGCCTGATGCTGTCGCATTACGCGCCGTCCCTGCCGGTGCGGCTGGGGGCGCGAAGCGTGGCGGCGGATGAGGCGCTGCTGGCCTTCGGCCCGGCGCTGCCGGGGGCGGCGGTGGCGTGGTCCCTCTCGGAGGGCGGCGACCTGCGGGAGGCGGCGGCGCGGCTCTTCGCCGGGCTGCGCTGGCTGGATGCGGAGGGCGCGCGGCAGGGCTGCGCGCGCATCGCGGTGATGCCGGTGCCGGAGACGGGCTTGGGCGTCGCCATCAACGACCGCCTGGCGAGGGCGGCGGCGCCGCGGCCCTGAGCCGGGTCGCGGCAGGGCACGAGCGCGCCGCCGCCAGCGTGCGGCCCGGGCCAT
>NZ_SMOA01000406.1 GCF_004353985.1 Paracraurococcus ruber
TGCCGCGGTGCGATACCATGCTGCCGGCGGATGCCGCGCATCACCTCGCGGACCACTGGGTGGCGGGTGTCGAGCTAATGCCCAGCCAGGCGGTGCGCGGTGGAGATCGCCGCCAGCCGCCGCTTTACGGCGCTGACCCGCAGGCTGTCGGTCTTGGCCGTCAGATAGGCGCCAATGGTCTCCGGCTGAGCGGGGAGGGAATCCAGGCCATGCGCAGCGGTCCAGGCGGCGAAGCAGTCCAAGTCGCCCTGGTAGGCCTTGCAAAGCTGGTGGGCGAGAGCCCCGCCGGACTGGTCGGGCTGTAGCGCCCAAATACAGCCGAAGCGGCTCGGCCTAGAACGGGCCTGCGAATACGGTCTTTCGGACTGCCAAGCTGCATGTGAACTCACCGGCCCTGACTCGGCTGCTACGACGGGACACAACCCGAATTTCCGTGCGCCATGGCTTGCACACCGAAGTGTGGGGGTGCAGCACACGGGCGGGTGACCAGCACCAGACGCTGAACGACTTCACCGGCGGCGTCCGCGGTCGGACCAACTTCCCCGACGTGCTTGTGTGATCGCCGGCGCTTATTGAAGCGTCGCCGGATTGCAATCAAGTTTGCCCCGTACCGGACCGCTACGGCTGGAGACGCCGATAACACCCATGTCCAGGGCTTATCACCATACACTGCTGCGCTGCGGTCCGTGGATCGGCACATCGGGGTCATGGTGGGAACAGCCAGAGGTGCAGCGGTGAGCACCAAGCCAGTATCATCTTGGCACGACCTCGCCAGCGAAGCGCTTTTCCAGGCGCTTGGCGATAACGCTTACGAACTGGATCGGGAGTTCCACTTCGTCACCTTCAATGCGGGCTGCGCCGCTTATTACGGCACACCAACCGAGGCCGCACTGGGCCGCCCGATCTGGGACGTGATGCAGGGCTCCCGCGGCAGTTGGCTAGAGGTCTTCCTGCGGGAGGCGATGGTCACCCGCCGGCCAGCGCGCGTCGAGCGTCACGGCGTGGTCCGGCCCGACCGCTGGGTCGAGGTCACCGCTTTTCCTACCAGCCGCGGCCTTGGCGTCGCCTTTCGCGATCGCACCACCGAGCACCAAGCCGTCGAGGCTCTACGCGAGAGCGAGGCACGGCTGCGCTTGGCGCAGCAGGCTGGTGGGGTAGGTACCTGGGAGTGGGACGTAGCCACCGGTGCGCTTCGCTGGTCGGAGGAGTGTCATCGGATCCATGGCACCGACCCAAGCCGCCCTGCGACGGTTGAGGCTTGGCGAGGGGGCATCCATCCGGAAGACCAGCCGCGCGTGCAGGCGGAACTCGCGGCGCTGCTGGCTTCCATGCGGACTGGTTGGGAGGTGGAGTTCCGCTACCGGCGGCAATCGGACGGGACGGTGCGGTGGATCGTCGGTCGTGGCGAGGTGGTCCGCGATGCAGGGGGGCGGCCTCTGCGCATGCTCGGTGTGTCGCTCGACGTCACCGAGCGCCGTGCTGTGCAGGCACGGCTGCGCCTTGCCCTGGAGGCAGGGCGGATGGCGGTGTTCGAACTCGACGTCGCCAAGGACGAGGTCATTGGCTCACCCGAGCTGAACCAGCTGTTCGGCTTTCCCCCACATGCAGAACCAACCCGCGAGGAGCGCCGGGCGCGCTATCTTCCGGGCGAGCGCGAGCGGTTGCTGCGGAGCGGGCGGGAGGCGTTGGCCCTAGGCGAGCGGTTCTTTGAGGCAGAGTTTCGCTGCGCTTGGCCAGACGGTTCCGTGCGCTGGCTCCTGTTGCGGGCCGAGATGGCTTCCGGTGCAGACGGGCGCGTCACTCGCGTCCTCGGCGTACTGGTCGACGTGACCGATCGAAAGGCTGCTGAGGCGGCCCTGGGCGAGAGCGACGAGCGGCTGCGGCTGGCCACCGAAGCGGCCGAGGTCGGCTTTTGGGACCTCGACCCTGTGGCGGGCACGCTGGTCTGGTCGCCACGGGTCTACGCCATCTTTGGCATCACGCCCGTGACGCCGGTCGGCCGCGCGGATTTGCTGGGAGCGCTGCACCCAGAAGACCGCGCCGTGGTTCAGGCTGCCTATGCCGCTGCCGTCGACCCTGCCCAGCGCGCGCTCTACGCTGTCGAGTACCGCGTCCTCGGCAAGGAGGACGGGACGGTGCGCTGGGTCGCTTCGACGGGCCGCGGGCTTTTCGACAAGGCTGGGCGCTGCATTCGCCTGATCGGTACCGCCATCGACGTGACCGCGCGCAAGCAGGCAGAAGCAGTGCTTGCCCAACGCGAGGCGGAACTGCGCAGGCTGAACGAAACACTCGAGCACCGGGTCGTTGAGGCGGTGGCGGCACGCGAAGAGGCACAGGCGCGACTGGCCCATGCGCAGCGGATGGAGGCGCTGGGTCAGCTCGCAGGCGGCATCGCGCACGACTTCAATAACGTGCTGCAGGCAGTCCAGGGCGGTGCCCGGCTGATCGAGGCCGCGCCCGGCGAGGCGCCGCGGGTGCTCCGGCTGGCACGCATGGTGGCCGATGCCGCGAAGCGAGGCGCAACGGTAACTCGCCGTCTGCTGGCGTTTTCCCGCCGAGCCGAGCTCCGCGCGGAGCCGACCGACGTGGCGGATTTGCTGACGGCGATTCAGGAAGTGCTCGCGCACACACTGGGGGCGGGCATCCGGATTGAACTGGCGATCGAGCCACGACTGCCGCCACTGTTCGCCGACAAGGGCCAGCTCGAGACGGTGCTGGTGAACCTCGCCGCGAATGCACGCGATGCCATGGCGGGACAGGGCGTGATCACCCTCGTAGCCGCGGCAGCGCTCTACGCCGGCGATGAGCCGGAACGCCCGTCGCGGCTCGGACCCGGGGCGTATGTGCGCCTTTGCGTGCGCGATACTGGTGAAGGAATGACGCCGGAGGTGCTGGCGCGAGCGTCAGAACCCTTCTTCACGACGAAGCCGGAGGGCAAGGGCACTGGTCTCGGCCTTGCTATGGCGCGCGGCTTCGCCGAGCAGTCCGGCGGGGCTCTGCATATGGAGAGTGCGCCTGGCCGTGGCACCACCGTGTCGCTCTGGCTGCCTGTCGCCGATGCAGAAATTCCAGTCACAGCGCCCGCCGGCGCACCGCTGGCTGGTGAACGGATCGCTCGGGTTCTGCTGGTGGATGACGAGGCAGTGGTGCGCGACATCACGGCGGAAGGCCTTCGGATGGCGGGCTATGTCGTGCGGCCGGCGGCGAACGCGGCGGAGGTACTCGCACTTCTCGACGCCGGTGAGGCGGTGGACATTCTTGTGTCCGACCTGTCCATGCCGGGGATCGACGGATTGGCGCTTGTTCGCGAAGTGCAGCGCCGGCGGCCCGGGCTGCCGGCCATTCTCCTCACCGGTTTCGTCACGGACGCCGCCGAGTTGGCGATGGGCGGCGCATTGAGTGGCGCCTTCTCGCTGCTGCGCAAGCCGGTTGAACCAGCATTTTTGGCCGAGCGGGTGGCGGTGCTGCTGGAGGGTCGAGAGGCAGAGGACTGGCGTCGGGCCGGCATCGGCGTGGGGAAGAACTCTGATCGTCGCTAAACTCTTGTATCA
>NZ_SMOA01000407.1 GCF_004353985.1 Paracraurococcus ruber
CGCGGGTCGCGCCGCGGCGCGGGACGCGGGCCCGGACGCGGCAACCTCGGGCGGATCGCCCCTGCGGCGGGATGCGCGGCCCGGCCCGGCGCCGCCCGGGCGCCTCAGGCCCAGCGCACGCCGTATTTCGGCCCGGCCGCCAGCATGCGCTGCAGCAGCTCGGGCGTGGCGGGCGGCGCGAGGCCGGCCCGGTCGCCGGCGGGATCCAGCGCCTCCTCGAACCAGCCCTCCATCCCCGCCGGGGTGAAGATCGCCAGCATGGAGGCGTTGCCGCTGCCGGTGTTGCGGTAGGTGTGCGGCACGCCGCGGCGCGCGGTCACCAGGTCGCCGGCCCGCGCCGCGAAGCTCCTGCCGCCGATGATGACCGAGACCTCGCCCTCGATCAGGTAGAAGAACTCATCCTCCCGGTCATGGATGTGCGGCGGCGGGCCGCCGCCCGGCGGCACCAGGCAATGCACGATGAAGCAGGCCCCCTGGCTGCCCGCCCCGGTGACCAGGAAGGTGTAGCGGTCGCCCGGTCCCCAGAAGGCCCGGCCCTCCCCGGCCGGGACATGGATGACCGCCTGGTCGGCGTCCCGCGCCAGCCCCGCCTGTGCCGCCTGCATGCCCGCCTCCTCCCGCGCCGGAAGTCTTCCACAGGATGCCGGGGTGGCAAGGGGGAAGGACGGCGGCCTATTCGGCCGCCAGCGGCACCGCCTGCTCCAGCGTCGGCGCCACGTCGGTCAGCGTGACCCGGCGCATGTCGCGCGGATGGGCATGGTCGTCGAAGGGCCGGGCGCGGTGCATGGTGCAGCGGTTGTCCCACATCACCAGGTCCCATTGCCGCCAGTGATGCGCATAGACGAAGGCGCGCTGCGTGGCGAACTCGGTCAGGTTGCGGATCAGCATCATCGCCTCGGGCCGCGGCCAGCCCAGGATCTGCCCGATATGCGAGGACAGGTAGATCGAGTGCCGCTGCGACCCGGGATGCCAGCGCACCAGGCGCTGCCGCACCGGGGCGAATTTCAGCTTCTCCTCCGCGGTGTACTCCTCGAACCCCATCTGGCCGCGCGAATAGATCAGGCTGTGCTCGGTGATCAGGTCCCTGACCTTCGCCTTCGCCGCGTCCGGCAGCGCGTCCCAGGCGGCGCGCATGTCGGCGAACTCGGTCTCCCCGCCCTCGGGCGGCACGACGCGGCCATGCAGCATGGAATACTTGGCCGGCGTCGCCTTGAAGCTGCTGTCGCTGTGCCAGAGCTGGTTGCCCAGGTTGAACATCCGCCGCCGGTCGTCGGCCGCCAGCAGCTTGCCGTCCACGTCGAGGTTGGAGATGTCCGCCATGCGGTCGTGCTTCAGGCGGTGCTTGTGCGCGTCCACGGTGGCGCGCGCCACCTCCAGCTCGCCCAGCGCCTCGCCGAAGGCCATCTGCTGGTCGTCGTCCAGCACCTGGTCGCGGAAGACCAGCACGCCATAGCGGTCCATGGCGCGGTGGATCTCCTCGCAGACCGCCGGCGGCGGCGGGCTGCGCAGGTCGAGGCCGGCGACCTCGCCGGCGAACAGCGGATGCAGCGGGGTGACTTGCAGCGGCATGGCGGCGCCCTCGCGGTGATATGTCAGCCCCGATGGTGCCGCCGGACCCGCCGGGGTGTCCAGGGCCGCATGGCCCCGGCGCACCCGCCCGCGCCGCTTCGCCGACGAGGGGCGCGGGGGGGGAAGGTCCCCCCTGCCGTCAGGCGTTGCGGTAGTACCGCCGCGCCCGGCGCTCCGCCTCCCGCGCCGCCGCCTCGGGCGTCGCCTGGCCGCTGGCCACCGCCGCGCACATCTGCACCAGCACGTAGTCGGCGGCGACGGCGCCGGAGGCCTGGCTGATCGGGCCCCGGTAGCCGGACCAGTACTTGCTCTCCATCGTCTCGCGGAACAGCGTCAGCTTCGGGTCGCTGGTCCAGACGGTGCTGGCGTTGTAGGCGCGCAAGGGATGCGCCCAGTAGCCCAGGCTGGCCTGCATCCAGGGGTCGTACTGCTCCGCCTCCAGCATGAAGGCGATGAACTGCTTCGCCGCATTGGGGAAGCGGGTGTGGCGGAAGACCATGGCGTTCATCACGGTGGCGGTGTGCGGCGACGCCGCGGCCTTGCCCTTCGGCACCAGCGTGTGCTGCGTGTCCTCCGCCACCGCGGCCATCTTCGGGTCGCTCTTCAGCGCGAAGTACAGCGACACGCCGTTGAAGGTCAGGTGGATCTCCTGCGCCGCATAGGCCCGGTTGTTCGACGGGTCGAGCCAGGAGAGCGTCCCCGGCGCGAAGGCCGGGTACAGTTCCTGCAGGTATTTCAGCGCCTCGATCGTCTGCGGGCTGTTGACGGAGACCTTGCCCTCCTCATCCACCAGCGACGCGTTGTGGGACCACAGCAGCCATTGCGCGAAGCCGTTGCCGTCGCCGACGGCGTTGCCCAGGGCGAAGCCGACCGGCTTGTTGTTCTTCTTCATCGCCAGGCACAGCTTCAGGAAGCCCTCATGGTCGTCCGGCACCGTGTCGAAGCCGGCTTCCTTCACCGCCGACTGGCGCCAGACGCAGGGGCCGATATTGCCGCCGATCGGGATGCCCAGCCATTTCCCGGTCTGGTGCTGCCGCCCGTACTTCTCGGACAGGGACCCCCAGCCGCCGTAGCGGGCGCCGAGATACTGGGCGACGTCGCCCATCTCCACCACCTTCTCGGCATAGATGTGCGGGTCGTCCGACCAGCCGATGACGATGTCCGGCCCGGTGCCGGTATTCGCCACCACGGCGGTCTGCGGCCGGATATCCTCCCACCCCACGAAATCCACCCGGACCGGGACGTTGAAGCGGTCCTGGAAGCGCTGGGCATTTGCGCGGAAGATGGTCTCGTCCGGTTCGACGAAGCGGGCGGGGCGGATGACGCGCAGGCTGGCGCCGGCTTCCGGCGCGCCGGCCAGGGGCGGCACGCTGGCGCGCGGGATGCCGCCCGGGGACGCGGCCGTCCCCGGCGCGGTCCCCGGCGCGGTCCCCTGGGCCAGGGCGGGCGCGGCCAGCGCCGTGGCGCCGAGGCCGAGCGCCGTGCGGCGCGTGATGTCCTGCATGCTTTTCCTCCCAGTCCTTGGCCGGCCAGGGGCCGGCGGCGGAAGGATGCGGGGCGGCAAGCGCCGGGGACGAGTCCGTTGCGCGTCACCTCGCGACGTCGTGATTACGACTTCGTGATATCGGCCGGAAGCCGTGGATATCGCCGGGTTCCTGGCCGCCGGGGCGGGGCGGCGGCCGGCGCCGCCGCGGCGCCATCGGAACCGGCGGCGGGGCCTGGGACTTAGCCCAGCGATACCCCCCTGTTCTCCCATCCCCCCCGAGGGAGGCCTGCCCTTTGCGATCGCCTATCGGACGTGCCGCCACCGCGCGGCGCGAACAGATTTGTCATGCCTTCAGCCCGGCGCCGCCGCCGGCCCCGGCGGCGAGGCTGGCGCTCGGCCGGATCGCCGCCCGGCTGGGCTGGCGTCCTGCTTCGCAGCCCATGGCCGATGCCGCCGCGCCGCGCCCGGGCGCCGCCGCGCCCGCCACCCTTCGGCG
>NZ_SMOA01000408.1 GCF_004353985.1 Paracraurococcus ruber
AGCTCCAGCAGCGCGGCGCCGAGGCGCTCGGGGCCCCAGACCAGCGCCTCCAGCGCCGGGTCCAGCCGCGGCGGCGCGCGGCCGGCGGGCGCGCCAGTCATCCTGGCACCGGCGGGCCAGGGAGCGGGCCAGGGAGCGGGCCAGGCAGCGGGCAGACCGGCCGCCGGCGCCTGGCAAGGGCCCGCGGCGCCGGATCGGGCGGCGGTCGGGCCACGGTACGGCCCATCACGGCGGCGCCCGCAGCACGCCATCGGCCAGGGTCAGCCGCCGCCACCCCGTCCCGGCCCAGGCATGCTCCAGCAGCGCCGCCTCCGCCTCCAGCAGGGCGCGGTAGCGGCCGGGCGCCGCGGCCAGGGCGACAGGCGCGCCGTCCTCCGCGATCCGGCCCTCCTCTACCACCAGAACGCGGTCGAACAGCCGCGTCTCTCCCACGTCATGGGTGACGCAGAGCAGGGTGAGGCCGCGCCAGCGCCGCAGCGCCTCGGCCAGCAGGGCGGCGCGGCGTGGCCGGTCGAGCCCGCGGAAGGGCTCGTCCAGCAGCACCAGGCGCAGGTCCTGCTGCAGCACGGCGCGGCCCAGCCGCACCCGCTGCCCCTCCCCGCCCGACAGCAGGCCGCCGCCCTCCCCCAGCCTGGCCTGCAGCCCGTCCGGCAGGCCGCGCAGCAGGTCGCGCAGCCGGGCCGCCTCGATCGCCTCGCCCAGCCGGTCCAGCCCGCCATCCGGCGTGGCATAGGCCAGGTTGTCCAGCAGGCTGCGGTTCCAGAGCTGGATGGCCGGGTCCACCCAGGCGGTGCGTTGCCGCAGCGCCGCCTGCGCGGCGGCGTCCAGCGGCGCACCGTCCAGCAGCAGGTTGCCCTCGGCCAGGCGATGCCAGCCCAGCACCAGGCCGAGCAGGCTGGACTTGCCGGCGCCGGAGGGGCCGACCACCGCCACATGCTCCCCGGGCGCGATGGCGAGGTCGAGGTCGCGCAGGATGACATGCCCGGCCGCCACCACGCGGCCGCCCTCGATGCGCAGCGCCGCCGGACCGGCCGGCGGCGCGGGCGGCGGGGTGTCCAACGCCTCCAGCGCCGCAAGCGGTTCCAGCAGCCGCGCCAGGGCGTTCTGCTGCGCCGGCAATTGCCGTGCCTGCGCCGCCAGGCCACGGCCGAGATCGGGCAGCTTCAGCACCCAGTAGACCAGCAGCAGGTCGCCGCCGGTCACCGTGCCGCTGCGGGCGAAATGCGTCCCCAGCAGCCCGGCCGCGAGGCCGAGGCAGAGCAGCGATTCCACCGCCTCGACGCCGAGGGCGAGGCGGGCGAGGCCGCGGCCGGCGCGCAGCCATTCCACCACCAGTGCCTCGTGCTGCCGCTGCACCGCGGCTTCGCCGCGATGCGCCCGGATGGGGAAGAGGCCGAGCAGCGCATCCAGCGCGAAGCCGGCCAGCGCGCCGAGATGCGCGCGCACCCGCAGGTCGCGTTCCCGCAGCAGCGGCTGCAGCAGCAGGGGCGACAGCAGCCCGGTGGCGGCGAGCGCCAGGGCGAAGCCGGCGCTGCCGGGGGCGAGCAGGATGACGCCCGCCGTGGTCAGCAGCAGCTCCGTCGCCATCTGCCAGGCATGCACGACGGTGCCCGGCACCAGCCGCGCGACATGCATGCCATGCCCGCGTTCCGCCATGTCGGAGATCGGCCGGCTCTGGAAGTAGCGGTCGGGCAGGCGCGGCAGCTTGCGCAGCAGGGCCATGCGCAACCGCAGCTCGAGATGCCGGCCGAGCCGCAGCGTCTCCGCCGCCACCGGCACCTGCAGCACCAGCAGCAGCGCGGCGAAGCACCCGAGGGCGAGCAGCGCCGCCAGGCGCTGGCCGCCCGGCGCCAGCAGCGCCGCCATGTCGAGCAGGGCGCGGAACAGCAGCGTCTCGACCAGCACGACGAGGGTGGCTGCAAGGACGGCGCCGGCCAGCGCCAGCGGCCGCGCCAGGCCATCCCCGCGGACCATGGCCCAGAGGCGGCGGAGCGGCGCCGGCGGCGCCTCGCGCAGCGCCGCCGCAAGCTCTTGCGGCAGCGGGGCGGCGTCCGCCGGCGCCGTCTCCCGCCGGCCGCGGATGCGGACCAGCGCCGCGCCATGCAGCAGCAGATGCTGGCATGCCGGATCGGTGGCGTCCGGGTCGGGCGTCACGCTCCAGTAGCCCGGCGGGATCGCCCGGAAGATGTCGCTGCCATGCGCCCGCGTCTCGGCGACCAGGGCGTGCAGCAGCCGCCGCGCCTCGCCGCCCGGCGCGATGCCCCCGGCATCCGCCAGCGCCTGCACCAGCCGCACCGCCGCGTCCAGCGCCGCGATGCCGAACCAGTCGGGATCCGCCAGCGCCGCGTCGCGTAGCGCCGCCCCGTCGCGGCCGCCGGCGCCGATCGCCGCCATCCGCTCGGTGAGCGGGGCGAGGAATTCCGCGCCACCCGCCCAGCCCCGCCAGGCGGCGGCGGGGACCGAGGCGCTGTGCCGATGCAGCGCCGCCCGCAGCCGCCGCCAGGGCACCCAGCGGCGGCCGCTGGCGGGGTCCATCACCTCCAGCCAGGGGCCGAGCCGGCGCCAGGCGACGACGAAATGCGTGCCGCCATCGGCCTGGCGCAGCACCAGCAGGCAGGGCAGCGCGGCGGCGCTGCGCAGCGGCAGGTGGTCGGGCGGCAGCATCACCTGCTCGGCCAGCAGGCCCAGGCGGTTCGCCACCGCCTCGATCGTGTCGATGGAGGTGCCGTCGACATCGGTCTGGCAGGCTTCGCGCAGCCGCCCATAGCTGGCGGGGATGCCGTGCCCCTGCAGCAGGCAGGCCAGCGCCGCCGGGCCGCAATCCATGGCGGAGGTCTGCACCACCTCCGGCGCCAGCCAGCGGCGACGGGCCGGCCGCATCCTAGGGGTCGCCCCGGTCGGCCGGCGTCATCGGTGCACCGGGGCGCCGGGAGGCCGGCCGGAGCCATGCCCCGCGCCGCGGCATGCCGGGCGCCCCGGCCCCGCGCGGCGGCGCCATCCCGGTCCTGCCCCGCGCGCCCAGCGCCATCGGCCTAGGGCGCCCGCGCCAGGGCCGCGCCGGCCTGGAAGGGCAGGCCGGGGGAGAGCAGCAGCCCGGCGGCGCGCAACGCCAGCAGGGCGGGGGCGGCCTGCTCCACCGCCACCTCCGCCTGGCCCGGCAGGCCATGCTGCAGCAGCGCCGCCGGGGCCGGCCCGGACGGCGCCATCTCCACGCGGATGCGGCCCTCCCGCAGCTCGCTCGCCACCCGCGTCACCTCGGCCGGAATGGTGCCGAATTGCGCCCAGGGGAAGCCGTCCAGCCGCAGCCGCGCCGCCTGCCCGGGGCGGATGCGGCCGAGCGCCGCGCCGGCGTCGAATTCGGCGATGATGGCCAGCGCGCCGGGCGGCACCACCGAGACCAGCCGCTGGCCTTCCGCGACCCAGGCGCCGGGATGCAGCGCGGCGGCGTCGCCGATGCGGCCGGCCACCGGCGCGCGGAGCCGAAGCCGGTCGATGCCGGCGGCCAGCCGCGCCGCGCCGGCCCGCAGCGCCGTCGCCTCGCCCTCCAGC
>NZ_SMOA01000409.1 GCF_004353985.1 Paracraurococcus ruber
CCCGGCACCTGCCCCGGCCGCGCCGCCGGCAGGGCCGGCGGGACCGGGGCGCATCCGCCGTCAGCCCGGCGGGCGCAGGAGCCGTCAGCCCGGCAGGCTGCGCCCGCGCCGGACCAGGAGGCCGAGGCCGAGCATGGTGGCGAACAGCGGCAGCGCGCCCGGCACGGGCACGACGGTCGGGTTGAGCGTGCCCCGCACATCCATCGCGATCTCGCGGAAATCGACGCTGAGCGTCCCGGGCACGAAGCCGGCCGCCAATTCCGTGGTGAACTTCACCGTAAGCGTCGTGCCGTTGATGTATCTGGCGAGGTCGTTGACATTCGCCCCGCCCTGCGTCGCGGCCAGGCTCACCGAGACCAGCGTCCCGGACGGGGCGGGGAAGCCGATGAAGCCGGAGAACAGGCCGGTGGTCCAGCCGAGGCGGCCGGCCTCGAGGCCGAGGGCCTGACCGAAATCGATGACGAGGTCGAGGGTCAGGACGAAGCCCGTGACGGCGCTGAAGCCGGAGATGTCGAAGCTGAAGGCCGCCTGCACGCCCGAGGTGACAAGGGGGGATACGGTCGTCACCACGAAGCCGGTGGCGGCATCGCCGTCCGTCGCCAGGGCGAGGTTGCCCTGGGTGACGGTGGCGGAGGACTCCGTGGCGGCGACCACGACCGCAGAGGGCGCCAGCAGTGCGGCCTCCGCCCGGGACACGGCCAGGCCGAGGGACAGTGCGAGCGCCGCGCCGAGCACGGGCAACCGGGTCATCCTGGGCATGCGAACCTCCGGGGGTTGATGCCCCGGGGAGATAGATAAACTGATGGTTAATCACTCGCAATCGGCTGATCTCACCTGCCGAGACGCCCGTCGGGCCGGGTGACGCGTCCCTGGCGGCCCCGGCCGGGGATGGCCCGCGCCGCCAGGCGCCCGGTGCCCGGGCCGCCGGTCAGCCCATCGCCCGCCGCAGCCGCCAGGCCAGCGGCAGCGCCAGCAGGCAAAGCCCCGCCATGGCCCAGAAGCCGGCCCCCCCGGCGCTGGCATAGAGCGGGCCGGAGGCGAGCGTCAGCAGGCCGGAAACCAGCCCGGGCCCGAGCGAGGCGTGCAGCGTCTGCGCCGTCGCCGCCCGCTCCGGCGGCTGGCGGGCCAGCACGCGCATGGCGGCCAGGTGCATGGCGCCGAAGGTGATGCCGTGCAGCGCCTGCGCCGCCGCCAGCGCCGGCAGCCAGGTGGTGCTGGCGGTGACCGACCAGCGCAGCAGCCCCGCCAGGGCGGCCAGGGCGGCGAGGCCGGGCGCCCCCAGCCGGTCGGCCAGCCGCCTGCCCCAGAGGAAGAGAGCGACCTCGGCGACCACCCCTTCCGCCCAGAGCAGTCCGATCACCCCGGCGGAAAGGCCGGCCGCCTGCCAGTGGATAGTGCCGAAGCCGTAATAGAAGGCATGGCTCGCCTGGACGAGGGCCGAGAGCGGCAGCAGCCAGGCGAAGGCCGGGTCGCGGAAGGGGGCGAGGAAGCCGGCCGCCCCGCCGGCCCGGCGCCGCTCCGCCGCCGGCATCGGCGGCAGCGCCCGGCCGGCGGCGGCGGTCGCCAGCAGGCAGGCGGCGAACAGCCAGACCACGGCGGTGACGCCGGCCGCCGCGGCCAGTTGCCCGGCGGCGATGGCGGCCAGAATGAAGGCGGCGGACCCGGCCGAGCGCACCCGGCCATAGTCGAAGCCCCCGTCCCGCCCCTCCCCCTGGCGCGCCGCCCGCAGCGCCAGGCTGTCCGACAGCGGCACCACCGGCGCCATGCAGAGGCTGTAGAGGAGGTTGACCAGCAGCAGCGCGCCGAAGGCCTGCGCCAGGGCGAAGCCGGTGGCGGCGCAAGCGGCCAGCGCGGCGCCGAGCGCCACCAGCAGCCGCGGGTCGCCCAGCGCATCGGCGCCGCGCCCGACCAGCGGCGCCGCCACCAGCCGCATCACCCAGCCGGCGGCGAGCACCATGGCGACCTGCTCGGGCGCCAGCCCCTGTGCCGCCAGCACCGCCGGCAGGAAGGGCAGCATCACGCCGACGGCGGCGAATTGCGCGGCGAAGAGCAGGGCGAAGCGGGCGGGGGCGCGGGTGGGCATCCGCATCAGGCGGCGGCTCGGCGCCGGGACCGCGCCGGGCCGGCAACGCCCGGCCGGCGACCAGGGCGCGGGGATGCCCCGCCCCGGGATCCCGCGCCGGCGGGCGCGTCAGCGAAGCGGGTGGGGCGGCGGGGCACGGGCTGCGTTGGCCATGCCGGTCGCGGGGTGTCAAGCCGCCCGGTCCCCGGGCCGGGTCCCTGCCGGCCGGCACGGCAGCGGGGCGCTGGCCTCGTCATGGCCTTCGTCGGGCAACCGCCACGCCGCCGGCGGCGGGGACCGGGCGGGGAGGAGGCCAGGATGCCGACAGACCGGTCTCAGCCCTCGGCGTCGCGGGCGGCATCCAGCGCCTGGCGGATCGCCCGCAACTCCGGCAGCAGGGCGGCGATCCGCGCTTCCGGCAACAGGGCGGCGAGGCCGGAGAAGGCCTCCACCGCCGCCCTCACCGCCTGCTGCCGTCGCGCCCGCCCGGCCGGGGTCAGCCAGACGCGGCGGCCGCGGCCATCCGCCGGGTCGGGCTCCACCCGCACCAGGCCGCGGTCCTCCAGCCGCTGCACCGTGTTGGTGACGGCGCCCTTCGCCACCTGCAGCGCCCGGGCGATGCGGGCCGGCGCGGCGCCGTCCTGCACCCGCACCAGGTGGTTCAGCAGCACGAAATGCGACAGCAGCAGCCCGTCCGCCTGCGCCGCGTCGAAGCGGTTGCGCGCCAGCTGTTCGATGATGCCGATCTCGTTCAGCAGGGCGAAGAGCGGCGGGTCCTGCGGCGGGGAGGCCTGGGTCACCCAGGCATGATACGCGATTCCACGGGCCAGCGCGGGGTCGGCGCCACGGCCTGCGCACCGGGCTGCCCCCCGGGCAGGTAGCCGATCCGGCCGAGCATCTGCACCCGGCCGGGCGCGGCGACGCCCAGCAGCCGGTGCAGCGCGGCGCGGTGGCCGTCCATCTCCGGGTATTCCTGCAGCGCCTGGCTGACCGGCTGCAGCGCCAGGCCGAGGCCGGTCGCCGCCAGGTTCAGCCGCAGCCAGGCGCGGCCGGCCTCGAAGGCGGCGCCGCGGGTATCGGCGGCGCTGGCCGTCCAGACATAGGCCGGGGTCGCGGCCAGCATCGGCCGGTAGCGCTCCAGCATCTCCTGGTAGGCCGGGTGGCCGGGGGTGGCGAAGCCCTCCCGCGTCAGCACGCCGCGCTCCACCAGCGGGTCGAGCCCCGGCCCCCAGACCGACACGCCATCCGGCTGCGCCGCCACCGCCGCCCGGCCGAGCCGCATGAGGTTCACCGTTTCGAGATGCGCCGCAGGGGTCTGCGCCTCGGTCAGCCAGGCCTCCCAGGTCAGGGCGCGGAGCGCCGCGACCGGGCCGGCCGCCGCGGTCGCGGCGAAGCCGGCCTCCGCCGGCAGCACGGCCGCGATGGCGGCGAGGCTCGCCGCGCCCACCGGCCGCGCCA
>NZ_SMOA01000040.1 GCF_004353985.1 Paracraurococcus ruber
GAGGCGCCCGGCCGCGGCCTGCGGCGACGGGCGGTGCTGGCGGCGGCGCTGGCGGCGCCGGCCCTGCCAGCCCTGGCCGTGCCGGGGCCGGTCACCCTGCTGGTCGGCGCCCCGGCCGGCAGCGTGACCGATAGTTGGGCGCGCAGCTTCGCCCCCTTCCTCGAACGCCATTGGCCGCGCGCCGGCATCGCCATCCTCAACCGCCCGGGCGAAGGCGGCCTGGCGGCCGCGCGGTCGCTGGCCGCCGCGGCGCCGGATGGCCGGACCATCGGCGCCGTCCGCACGCCGCTGCTGCTGGCCCGCGCCGTGGAGTCGCGCGCCCAGCCTTTGCTCGGCCGGCTGGCCTTCCTGGCCACGGTGGCGGAGGAGCCGCTGGTGCTGGTCGGGCAGGCCGGCGGCGGCATGGACCTGCCGGCGCTGCGCGCGCTCGGCGGCCAGGCGGTGATGGGCACGCCGCCGCAGGGCAGCGCGGCGCAACTGGCCGGCGCCGCGCTCGGCCGCGCCCTGACGCTGGGCCTGCTGCCCTTCGCCAATGCCGCGGCGGCGCGACAGGCGGTGATGGCCGGCAACCTGCCCTGCGCGCTGCTGGCCCTGCCGGAGGCGATCGCCGCCCTGCGGGAGGGGCGACTGGTCGGGCTGGGGCTGGCGCAGGACCGGCGGACCGACCTGGTGCCGGACATCCCCACCTTCGCCGAGCAGGGCATCCCGCTGCGGCTCGCCGGGCATCGCGGCTTCGCCACGCCGTCCGGCACCGACCCCGCCCTGCTGCAACCGCTGCTGGTGGCGCTGCAGGCGGCGGTGACCGATCCCGACTATGCCGATCAGGCGCAGGCGGAGGGCGTCCTGCCCCGCTTCCTCGGCCCGACCGCCTGGGGCCCCATGGTCAGCCGCACCCTGGCGGAGCTGGAGGCGCGCTGGTCGACCGACCCCTGGGGATCGCGGCCGGGCTGACACCCCGCGGCGAAGGGCGCCTCCGCCGCACCCTGCCGCCCTGCTTCCTGTCCGAAGGTTGATGAAGGCTCGCATCCGGGGCCTGCGGCCTCGTCGCGCCCGCAGCGGCGGGCGATGCGGGTCGGCGACCCGACGGCTAGCCTGATCGCATCGTCTCGATTTACGTTTCTTGGATCGAATTTCATCTTTCGTCAGGAATCAACGCAGCCTATAGCTGGGGCCAGCAACGACGGGACCTGACTCTTGCCTTCCTCCCGGGTCGTGCCGGTGCGCAGCCGCCAGGTTCTCGTGCTGGCCCAGGACCCTGACGCGATCCTGGCAGCGCATGCGGCCTCCGCCCGACTGGGCCTGACCGCCCGGACCGTCGGGACCGGGTCGGAAGCCCTTGCGCGCCTCGTCCGCCCAGGCCTCGCGCCAGGCCACCTGGTCTGCGACCCTGCCGCCGCCGGCGCCACCTGGCCGCGCCTGCTCGCGCTGCTGGCCGAACCCGCGACCGGCACCGCCCTGGTGCTGCTCGGCCCCTCCGCCATCGCCTGCGGCGCCGACCCCGTGCCGGGCGATGCCGCGCTGCTGGCCGAGGCCATGGCGGCGGGCCCGCTGGCGGGGGCGCCGGGCGACGGCACCGTCGCGGCGCTGCGGCAGGCGCTGCAGGCCGGCGAGATCGGCGTCCACTACCAGCCCATCGTCCGTGTCGCCGACCGCCGGCCCGTGCTGGTGGAGGCCCTGGCCCGCTGGCATCGCGCCGGCCAGGTGATCGGGCCCGATGCCTTCGTCGCCCTGGCGGAGCAGGCGGGCCTGGCGCCGGACCTGGCGGCGGCGGTGGCGGGTGCGGCCATCCGCGACCTCTCGGCCTGCTGGCCGCGGCTGCGCCTGGGCGTCACGCTGAACCTGCCGCTGGCGCTGCTGCTGGACCCCGGCCTGCCGGCGCGGCTGGGCCGGTTGCTGGCGCGCGCCCCGCTGCCGCGCCGGCAGGTGGTGCTGGAACTGACCGAGACGACGCCAGTGCATGACCTGGCGGCGCTGGCCCGGGCGCTGCGCCGGCTGCGCCATGCCGGCTTCGGCGTGCTGCTGGATGATGTCGCGCTCGGCGATGGCCGCTGGCGGCTGCATGCGCTGCCCTTCGCCGGCCTGAAGCTGGACCGGTCCCTGGCGGAGCGTTTGTCCGACGCCGCCTGCCGGCAGGCGGTGCGGCGCCTGGTGCGCGAGGCCCGGGCCCGGGGGCAGGTGGTGACGGCGGAAGGCGTGGCCGATCGCCGGCACTGGGCCGCGCTGCGGGCCCTGGGTGTGCATCAGGCGCAGGGTTACGGGATCGGCCGGCCGCTCCCGGCCACGGCCCTGCCCGGCTGGCGCGCGGCCTGGCGCGCCCGCCGGGCGGAATAGGCCGCCGCGCCGCACGGCCGGCCATCGCCGGCCGGCAGCATCGCCCGCGCGCAAATGCCGGGCCGCGCGGCCGGGAGGGAGCGGGTCGCGGGGTGGCGGGACGGCCGCGCGGCCGGAAGCGGCCCTGCCTCCGCCGACCCGGGACGGCTGGCGGATTCCGATGCCCTCGCAGGCCGCGGCGGGCCTGCCCGTCGGGGTGCTCAGGCATACACCTTCCGGTAGAGGGCAACGATCTCGCTTTCATCCGGCACGCGCGGATTGTTGCCGGGGCTGCCGGAGGCGAGCGCCTGCCGCGCCATCACGGGCAGGAGCCCTTCCCAGGTCTCCCGCGCGATGCCGTAGCCCTGCGGCGTCGGCACGCCGAGTTCCTGGTTCAGCGCCCGCAACTCCTCCAGCAGCTTGGACCCGGCGACTTGGTCGGCATCCTCGGTGGTCGCCACGCCGATGGCGCGCGCCGCCTCGGCATAGCGCGGCAGGGCGTCGTTGAGGCCGAACTCGGTCACGGCCGGCAACAGCATGGCGTTGGACAGCCCGTGCGGGACGTGGAAATGCGCCCCGATCGGCCGCGACATGCCATGCACCAGCGCCACCGAGGCGTTGGAGAAGGCGAGGCCCGCCTGCATGGCGCCGAGCATCATCGCCTCCCGCGCCGCCGCATCGCGCGGCTTGTGATAGGCGCTGCGCAGGTGCCGCCCGATGAGGCGCATGGCGGACAGCGCCAGGCTGTCGGCATGCGGGTTGGCGCGCTTCGACACATAGGCCTCCAGCGCATGGGTCAGGCTGTCGATGCCGGTATCGGCGGTGGTGCGCGGCGGGACGCTGTAGGTCAGCTCGAAATCGACGATGGCGGCCAGCGGCAGCGCGCCGAGGCCGGCAATCAGCATCTTCTCGTCGGTCCCGGTATCGGTGATGACGGTGAAGCGCGTCGCCTCAGACCCCGTGCCGGCCGTGGTCGGTATGCAGAGGACGGGGCAGGCCGCCTTGTCGGCGGTGGCGGGCACCTTGAAGTCCCGCATCTTCTGGCCCGGCACCGCCGCAGCCAGGATCGCGATGGCCTTCGCCGTGTCCATCGGGCTGCCGCCGCCGAAGCCGATCAGGCAGTCGTAGTCGCCGGCGCGGAAGGCGGCGACGCCGGCCTCGATGACCGTATCCGTCGGGTCAGGCACCGTCTCGGCGAAGACCGCGGCGGTGATCCCGGCCTGGCGCAGCGGCTCCAGGCAGCGCTCGACCGTGCCGGAGGACGCCATCCAGGGGTCGGTCACCACCAGCGGGCGGGAGAGGCCGAAGAGCCCGAGGACCTCGGCGACCTGGCCGACGCTGCCGCCGCCGATCCGCATCAGGCGCGGCGAGACGATGGTGGCGGTCATGCTGTTTCCTCCCGGGGAGCTGGCCGCAAGGATACCGCCGCGGCCGCGCCGCGTCCAAGTCGCGGCGCGGGCAGCGGATGCCCCGCCGCCCGGACCCGCCCCGCGATGCCTGGCCGGGGGTGGCCCCCGGCGGCCGCCGAACACGCAAGTGTTCCGGCGGCCGGCGTGTCCAGAAAACCGCCGCATCGTGCAATGTGCGGGCGCACGCAGCGGATTGCGATGTCCGGCGTTGCCATGCATGTGCCGAAGCCCGGGGATCCGTGACCATGCGTAGCCAGCCAGGCCGCCGTCGCCTGCCCGACCCGGATGCGAACCCGCAGCGCGAGGAGTCCGCTTTCGACCTGTGGTTGCAGGGCGCCCTGCGCGATGCCTTCGATCAGGTGGCGGCCGAGCCGATCCCGGAGGACCTGCTGCGCATGATCGAGGAGGACCGGGCGGAGCGGGAGCGGCTGCGCCGCCGGCGGCGGGGCGAGGCGGAGGAGGCCTGAGCACCCTTCCCCGCCCGCGCCTCAGCGCCAGAGGCCCGCGCCTCAGCGCCAGAGGAAGGTGGGCGGGGCGATCTTCTCGGCCGGCCGATGCGCCCAGTCCAGCTCCGGGACCCGCGCCTCGGCACGTTGCTGCGCCTCATGCACGTGCAGGGCGGCCTGGCGGTAGTCCATCGTCAGGACCTCGCCATCTTCCACCACCTTGGTCCCGTCGACATAGACCGCCTTCAGCGCCCGGTCGCCGGCGGCGTAGATCAGGCTGCGCAGCGGGTCGCGCGCCGGCCGCATCATCGGGTGGGTGATGTCCACCAGCACGAAATCCGCCCGGCAGCCTGCCGCCAGCCGGCCGATATCGTCCCGGCCCAACGCCTTCGCCCCACCCACCGTCGCCGCCTCGAACAGCTCGGTCGTCGTCAGGCTGCGCGGGTCCTGCGCCTGGGTGCGGGCGAGATAGGCGGCGAGCCGCATCTCATCCAGCATGTTGTGCGGGTAGGTGTCGGTGCCGAGGCCGACATTCACCCCGCCCCGCTTGTAGCGGCCCAGATGCTTCAGCGTGATGCCGCGCCGGGCGAACACGGTCGGGCAATGCGCGACGGTGGTGCCGGTCTCCGCCAGGATGTCCAGGTCCCGCTTGGTGTGCCAAGGCGTCAGCGGATGGTCGTCGAGGAAGATGCCATGGCCGATGATGCTACGGTCGGTCAGCAATTCCTGCTCGTGCAGCCACTGGATCGGCGTGAAGCCGTGCCGGCGGGTGATCTCGTGGAACTCGGCCACCGCCTGCGCGGCATGGATCTGCCAGGAGACGCCGCGGCGCTTGGCCTCGTCCTTGCTGTCCTTCAGCAGCTGCGGCGTGCAGGTGTCGATCTGCGCCGGCACCACCATGCCGAAGAGCCGGCCGCTCTCATGCTGCTCGGCCCGCTCGATCAGGGTCATCGCCTCGGCGAAGGCCTTCTCGCCGGCCTTTTCGTCCCAGGCATATTCCACGACATGCCCGTTCTTCGTGTACCAGCGGGCGGAGCGGAACATGGGCGCGATGCAGACGCGCATGCCGCTCTCGCCCAGCAGGTCGAGCCAGCCGGGATGCGCCATGGACAGGTCGGCGACAGTGGTGACGCCGGACAGCAGCAGCTCCGACAGCGCGACGCGCACGCAGTCCGACACCGCCTCGGCATCCGGGCGGAATACCGGCAGGTATTCATAGAGCGAGGAATTGTACAGGCCGGGCGTCCCCACCTCGTCGGTGAAGCCCTTGTTCATCGGCTCCGAGGACGGGTGGGAATGGATGTTGACGAGGCCGGGCATGACCATGAGGCCGCTGCCGGAGAGGGTCTCCTCCGCCGGGCCGGCATAGCCCTGACCGACGAAGATCAGCTTGCCGTCCTCGAAGGCGATGTCGGCGCCCGCGACATATTCGTGCTGCTTCGTCTCGGCATTCCAGGCGATGGCGACGTCCGCGTTGCGGATGACGGTGATGGTCATGGCGTTCCCCCTCCTCAGCGCGTCAGCCGGATGTCGAGGCCCTTGTACAGGGCCACGCCATAGATGCCATGCGCCCGGACCCCTTCCGTGCGCTGCGACGCCGCGACCCAGATCTGTTCGCGCGCCATCGGCAGCCAGACATTGTTCTCCGACACGATCCGCTGCGCCCGGGCGATGGCCGCCATGCGGACATTCGGATCCAGCGCCGTCTTCGCCTCCTGCAGGGCGGCATCGGTCGCCGGGTCGGACCAGTTCATGCGGTTCGGGGTCGGCCGGTTGCGGCTGTCGAAATAGAGCGAGAAGCCGTCCGTCGCGGTCACATAGGGGTAGGACATGATGAAGGCGTCGAATTCCTGCGTCGCCAGCTTGCCCCAGCCGACCGTCGCATCCCAGAGCTGGATGCGCATCTCGACACCGACGCGGCGCAGGTCGGCCTGGATCGCCTCCAGGTATCGCCGCCCCTCCTGCGTGTTGATGGCATAGACCAGGAAGCTGGCGCGCTGGCCGTCCTTGGCGCGGACGCCGTCGCCGCCCATCGCCCAGCCGGCGGCATCCAGCGTGCGGCGCGCCGCCTCGGGGTCGTAGCCCGGCACCAGCTTCGCCGCTTCCGCGTCATAGCCGGCGGTGTTCGGGTTCATGTAGGCATCGGCCGGCGTCGCATTGCCGAACCACACCGCCTGCACGATGGCGCTGCGGTTCACCGCCTGGTTCACCGCCCGGCGGAAGGCCGGGTCGTTCACCACCGGCTTGTCGACCTTGAAGCCCATGAAATGGTCCCAGAAGTAATTCTCCTGGGTGGACATCTTCACCATGGGCAGCTGCCGCAGCTGGCTGACCGCGATGGGGGGGATGTATTGCGTCACATCGGCCTGGCCGGTCTGCAGCGCCGCCAGACGCGTCTGGCTTTCCGGCACGATGCGCCAGATCACCCGGTCCACCTGCGGCGCCGGGTTGCGGTAGATCGGCGGGCCCCAGCGGTAGTTCGGATGCTTCTGGAGCACCAGTTCCTGCCGCGGCGTCCAGCTGGCCCAGCAATAGGGCCCGGTGCCGTTGAAGCCCTGCACGCCGAAATTGGCGCCCAGCCGCTCCACCGTCGCCTGATCGACGATGGAGGCGAAGAACAGGCTCAGCTGGTACAGCAGCTCGCCATAGGGCTCGTTCAGCTCGTACTCGACCGTGTGGTCGTTCTTCGCGCGGATCTCCTTGAGCGGGCCGGCGCGCCAGCGCACCGGGCTGCGCGTCTCCGGCGCCACCCAGCGCTGGATGGAATAGACCACGTCGCGCGCGGTGAAGGGCTTGCCGTCGCAGAAGGTGACGTCGCGGCGGAGATGGAAGGTGTAGAGCTTGCCGTCCTCCGAGACGTCCCAGCGCTCCGCCAGGCCCGGCCGCACCGTCTTCATGTCCCAGTCGAGCGAGACCAGCGTGTCGCTCATCATGTAGAGGCTCTCGCCGGCCGAGCGCGCGGTGCTGCGCGCCGGGTCGTAGTTGTCGGCGTCGATCTCGCGCAGGATCACCAGCGTATTGCGCGGCGCCGGCTGGGCCAACGCCACGCCGGCCGAAAACGCCAGCAATGCGCCGGCAACGAGTCCCTTCATCGTCATTCTCCCGACAGCAACGGGGGCTTTGCCCCCTTGAACCCCCACCAAGGGCCGAAGGGCCCCTGGAACCCTCGAGTCAGAAGCGCATCCGCGGGTCCAGCGCATCGCGCAGCGCGTCGCCCAGCAGGTTGAAGGCCAGCACCAGCAGGAAGATCAGCAGGCAGGGCAGCACCGCGATATGCGGCGCGAAGAACAGGAAATTGCGACCCTCGCTGGCCATCGCGCCCAGTTCCGCGGTCGGCGGCTGCGCCCCCAGCCCCAGGAAGGACAGCGCCGATCCCAGCAGGATCACCTGCCCGAAGCGGAGCGTGGCGAAGACGAAGATCGGCGACAGGCAGTTGGGCGCCAGGTGCCGCAGGATCACCTGCGCATCGGTGCAGCCCACGGCCCGCGCCGCCACCACATAGTCCAGCTGCATCACCACCAACGCACTGCCGCGGGTGATGCGCGCCATCAGCGGCACGGTGGCGATGGACATCGCGACCACCACCGCCGGAATGCCCGGGCCGGCGATGGCGGCGATGGCAAGGCCGACCAGGATCGCCGGGAAGGACAGCATCACGTCCATCACCCGCATGATCGGCATGTCCAGCCAGCGCCGGTAGAAGGCCGCCAGGAAGCCCAGCAGCATCCCCAGCAGCCCGCCCGCCAGCGTCGCCACCAGACCCATCAGCAGGGTCACCCGCAGCCCGAAGAGCAGCCGCGTGACCAGGTCACGCCCCTGCCCGTCCGCGCCCAGCGGCAGCCCTTCCGTCCCCGGCGGCTTCATCGCCGCCAGCAGGTTGTTGTCATAGGGGTCGGAGGGGGCCAGCCAGGGGGCGAGCAACGCCGCCAGCACGGCCAGCACGACGAAGCCCAGCGCCACCGCCGCCACCGGGTCGCGCAGCAGCCGCGGCCAGACGCCGTCCCGGCGCCGCGCCGGCCTGGCGGCGGGCGTCTCGAGTGCGGTCGCGCTCATGCCGTGCGCATCCGCGGATCGATCGCGACATACAGCAGGTCGACCAGCAGGTTCACCAGGATGAAGCCGCCGGACAGGACGATGATGGTGCCCTGCGCCATCGGAAAGTCGGAGGACAGGATGGCGCCCACGGCCAGCCGTCCCACCCCGGGCCAGGAGAACACCGTCTCCACCACCACCGCGCCGCCCAGCAGGAAGCCGATCTGCAGCCCGATCAGCGTCACTACGGGGATCAGCGCATTGCGCAGCGCATGGTGCAGCACCACCGCGCGCTCCGGCAGGCCCTTGGCCCGCGCCGTGCGCACATGGTCGGCCGACAGCACGTCCAGCACCGCCGTCCGCGTCATCCGCGCCACCGGCCCGACGAAGGTGCCGCCGAGCGTCAGCGCCGGCAGGATGATGGCCTGCAGCCCCTCCGCGCTCCACAGCGGCCCGCCGCGGCCGGTGAAGGGCAGCAGCTGCCAGTGGAAGCCGACCAGCCAGATCAGCACGAGGCCGAGGAAGAAGACGGGCACCGAGACGCCAGCGACGCCGAGCGCGATCACCGCCCGGTCGAGCAGCGACCCGCGCCAATAGGCGCCCACCGTCCCCAGCAGGATGCCGAGCGGAATGGCCCAGACCAGGCTTGCCGCCATCAGCTCCAGCGTCGGGCCGATGGTCGCACCCAGCTCCTGCGCGACTGGGATGTTGTTGATGATGGAGACGCCCAGGTCGCCCTGCAGCAGGCGTCCCAGATACAGCAGGAACTGCTCGGCCACCGGCCGGTCGAGCCCGAGATCGCGGCGGATCGCCTCCACCACGTCGGGCGTCGCGGTCGGCCCGGCGCGCACCAGGGCGGCGTCGGTCGGCACCACCTGCATCAGCAGGAAGCCGACCAGCAGCACGCCGAACATCACCGGCACCGCCATCAGCAACCGCACCAGCACCTGGCGCAGCATCAGGACGCGTCCCGGGCGCGGTCGGGCATGGCGGCTTGCGGCAGGCTGCGGCGCATCGTCGATATCCCGGTCTTCCGGCGATGCTCCGATGCACGGGCCGGGCCGTCAATCCGCGTTGCGCCCCGGCGAGGCCCGGGCGACGATGGCGCCAGCACCGACCGGAGCGCCGCCTTGCCCCGCCTGCCCCGCCTGCTCGCCGCCGCCGCGATCGGCGCGCTGCTCGCCCAGCCCGCCGCGGCGCAGACCACGCTGCGCGTAGTGCTGATCAACGAGCTGACCAGCCTCGATCCCGTGCAGTCTACTGCCGCGTTCGTGCGCAACCACGGCTTCATGGTCTATGACCAGCTCTTCGCGCTGGACAGCAAGGGGGAGCCACAGCCGCAGATGGTGGAGCGCTTCGAGCGCTCGCCCGACGGCATGCGATGGCGCTTCACCTTACGGGAGGGGCTGGCCTTCCATGACGGCGCGCCGGTGCGGGCCGCCGACGCCGTCGCCTCCATCCGGCGCTGGGCGCAGCGCGACGTGGTCGGCCGCGCCCTGGCCGCCGCGACCGCCAGCCTGGAGGTGGTGGACGACCGGACCTTCGCGCTCACCCTCGCCCGCCCCTTCGCCCTGGTGACGGAGGCGCTGGCGCGGCCGACCGCCAGCGCACTGTTCGTCATGCCGGAACGGCTGGCGCAGACGCCGCCGACCACGGCGATCACGGACGCCACTGGCTCCGGCCCCTTCATCTTCCGCGCCAATGAGTGGCGCGCCGGCGACCGCGCCGCCTATGTCCGCAACCCCGCCTATCGCCCGCGGGCCGAGGCAGCGGACGGCCTCGCCGGCGGCAAGGTGGTGAGGATCGACCGGCTGGAATGGCTGGCGATGCCGGATGCCTCAACCGCCGCCGCGGCGCTGCAGGCCGGGGAGGTGGATTTCGTCGAGCAGCCCTCGCCTGACCTGATCCCGGTGCTGGAGCGCAACCGGGGCATTCGCCTCTTCGCCCTCAATCCCGCCGGCTTCATGGTCTGGCTGCGGCCCAACCACGCCATCCCGCCCTTCGACAACCCGAAGGCGCGGCAGGCCCTGCTGCACATGGTGAACCAGCAGGAGAACCTGCAGGCCGCCGGCATCCGCCCGAGCGAGCAGGTGCCCTGGTGCCCCGCCTGGTTCCTCTGCGGCACGCCGCTGGAAAGCCAGGCGGGGGCGGAGGGGCTGCGCCAGGCCGACCCTGAGCGGTCCCGCGCCCTGCTGCGGGAGGCCGGCTATGACGGCCGCCGCGTCGTGTTCCTCAACGCCACCGACAGCCCGATCAACAACGCGGTCACGCTGACCATGGCGCAGGCCATGCAGCGCGGCGGCCTGGCCATGGACGTGCCGGCGATGGACTGGGCGACGGTCACCCAGCGCCGCAACCGGCGCGACCCGGTGGAGCAGGGCGGCTGGAACCTGTTCGTCACGGTCGCCAATGTGCTGGACGCGCAGAACCCGCTGACCAACCTGTACCTGGCCAGCCCCTGCGAGGGCGGGCTCGCCGGCTGGCCCTGCGATGCCGAGCTGGAGCGGCTGCGGCGGTCCTGGTGGGAGGAGCCGGACGCGGCGAGGCGCAAGGCAATCCTGGAAGCGGTGCATGCCCGCGCCTACCAGGTGCTGCCCTACGTCAATGCCGGCCAGTTCCGCACCCTGGCCGCGCATCGCGCGAACATCGAGGGGCTGCGGGCGACCACGATCCCGGTGTTCTGGGGGGTCGAGAAGAAGTAGGGAGGACGCGGGGGAAGCATCCTCCCGTCGGGCGCAGCGCGCCCCGCGTGGCGACACCCGGAAGGCAAAGGCGGGGTTTGGGGAGGACGTGCTGTTTCCTCCCCAAGGTTCTTTCAGCCCGCGTAGACCGCCCGCTCGAAGGCATCGAGGGTCGCCAGCACCTTCGGATCCGCGAAGGGCAGTTGCTGCGTGGCGATGACGCCGGCGCGGTCGCGCTTCGGGTCGATCCAGTAGTAGGTGTTCGCCAGGCCCGCCCAGGCCAGGCTGCCGGCCGCACGCATGCCCGGCACGTCCTTCTCGTTGATCAGGAAGGACAGGCCCCAGCCCTTCCGCATGCCGGGGAACAGCTCCACGTCATGCGAACTGCCGGGCAGTGCCGTCCGCATCGGCGTGACCTCCAGCGGCGCGATGCTGTCGCGCATCGCCTCCGCCGCCATCGCTTCGGACAGGATGCGGGCGCCGTCCAGCACGCCGCGGTTCAGCCACATGCGGCAGAAGCGGAGATAGTCGCGCACGGTGCCATACAGGCCGCCGCCGCCCATCTCGAATTCCGGGTCCTGCGGAACCTCGAAGGGGATCGCCGCCAGCGACCCGTCCTCGCCGCGGGCATGCATGTCGGACAGCCGCGTCCGCTGCGCGGCACCCAGGCGGAAGCCGGTATCCGCCATCCCGAGCGGACCCAGGACCTCCTCCCGCAGCACCTCGCCCAGGCGCTTGCCCGTCACCGTCTCCACCGCCAGCCCGGCCCAGTCGATGCCGATGCCGTATTCCCATCGCTCGCCGGGGTCGGCGACCAGCGGCGTGGTCAGCGCGGCGCGCTGGCAGCCGATGATGCCGGGGATGCCGCGCGCCGCCATGACGGCGCCGATCTCCGGGTTCCAGATGTCGTAGCTGAACCCGCTGGTATGGGTCAGCAGGTGACGCAGCGTGATCGGGCGCCGGGCCGGCCGCAGCATCGGCTCCCCGCCCTCCGGCGCGAAGCCGGTCAGCACATTCGGCTCGGCCAGGTCGGGCAGCACCTCCCGGATCGGGCCGTCCAGCGTCAGCCGGCCCCGCTCCACCTGCATCAGCGCCGCGGTGGCGGTGATGGCCTTGGTCATGGAGGCGATCCAGACCACCGTATCCGGCGCCATGGGCTGGCCGGGGGCCCGTTCGCCCGCCGCCGCCTCCAGCAGCACGCCCTTGCTGTCGCCGGCCGTCACGGCGATGCCGCGCGCCACGCCCTTCGCCACCGCGTCCTGCAGCAGCGTCTCGATCTCGGCCATGCCCGCTCCCTCACATTCCTCGGGGGGGGCCGAGGCTACACCGGCTGGCCGCGCTTGTGGGCGACCAGTGCCATCAGCCGCCGGTCGCGCCAGGCGCTGCGGCCCTCGATCCCCTCCACCGGCAGCGCCGCCCGGCGCTCCTCCGCCACGCGCCCGACGGTGTCGGCATCCCAGTCGAAGGGCGTCTGCTCCTCGGTGATCGCCGCCATCAGCGGGCCGAAGCGGCCGGCATAGTCCGCGACGCCGCCAGGGGCATTGAGGTCGATGGTCTCGAAGGGCCCCATGAAGGCCCAGCGCAGGCCGAGCCCGTCCTTCACGCAGGCATCCACGTCCTCGGCGCTCATCACCCCGTCGCGGACCATGCGGAAGGCCTCGGCGACCAGCGCCGCCTGCAGCCGGTTCAGCACGAAGCCGCGGGTTTCCTTGAAGGCCGTCACCGGCACCTGCCCGACCCGCTCCATCAGCGCCCGGGTGCGCGTGACCACCGTCGGGTCGGTCCAGGGCGCCCCGACCAGCTCCACCAGCGGCACGAGATAGGGCGGGTTCACCGGGTGGGCGACCAGGCAGCGGCCGCGCCCCGCGAGGTTGCCGGTGAACTCGCTGGCCGGGATGCCGGAGGTGCTGCTCGCCAGCACCACGGCGGGTGGGCAGAGCCGGTCCAGCTCGGCGAAGAGGTCCCGCTTGGGCTCCACGCGCTCCGGCCCATTCTCCTGCACATGGATAGCGCCGGCGACGCAGTCCGCCAGCGTTGCGGCCGGCGCGATGCGGGCCAGAATGGTGGCCGGCGCCTCGGTCACAAGGCCGGCGGCGTGCAGATCCGCCAAGCTGGCCTCGATCAGTCCCATGGCGCGGTCGGCCACGCCCTCCATCTTGTCCCAGAGCGCGACGGAGAGCCCCGCCCGCGCGAAGACCATGGCCCAGGCCCGGCCGATCAGCCCGGCCCCGACGACGGCGACCTTGTCCATGGAGTCCCTCCCGCTGCTGCGCCGCCGCCCTTAGGGCAGATCGGCGCGGGGCGGAACGGCCGGGCCGGCGCCAGGGGCGGTTGCGCGGCGGTTGCGGGGCGGTGTGGGGGCGATGCCGGGGCCGCGCCGCCCGCCCGCACCTCCCCGCAACGTCACGCACCGTTACAGGCCCGGCGCTTGATCCGGCCCGGCCGCCGCGCGATCTCTCCGCCGTCATGGCCAGCCCCCCGGTGCCCGTTCCGTCGCCCCCCCCGCCGCACACGCCCCTGGTCTGGGCCTGGGGCGGCCTGCTGCTGACCGCGACGGTCTGGCTGAGCGGCATCATCGCCGTGTTCAACAGCCTGGGCGCCCTGTTCGACTGATGGTGTTCGACTGATGTGGCAGGATTTCCTCGGCGGCTGGATCGGGCTGCGCGCCCGCTGGCGCGGCTACGGCCTGCCGGTCTTCGCCTCCCCCTTCCTGCTCTCGGCGCTCATCGCCGCCATCGGCGGGGACGAGGACATCGTGCTCGGCAGCGCGCTGGGCTTCGGCGCCAGCCTGCTGGCCGCCTGGCTGCTGCGCCGCGGCCGTCGCGGCGACACGGACCGCGCCGCCTGGGCGATGGCGGCCGGCACCGCGCTCGGCGGCTATTTCGCCGCCGATCTCGGGATGGTCTTCCCGGCGCTGCTGGCCGGCGGCGCCTTCTTCGGCACCCGGCTGATGTATGCCGCCCTGCCGGAAGCCGCGCCGCCGCCGCCGCCGCCGGCGCCACCGGGTCCCATCGAGGAAAGCCGCATCCGCCTCGCCCGCATCGAGACGGTGGCGGCGCGGCTGGCCGACCCGCGGCTGCGCAACGTGGCGCAGGCCATGGGCGGGGTGCTGGACGACCTGACCGTGCGGCCTGACCGGCTGCCCATGGCGCGCCGCTTCCTGACCGTGCAGCTGGACGGGCTGGAGCGGATCACCGCGCGGCTGGAGGCCGGCGCGGCGCCGCCGGTGAACCTGCCGCCCCTGCTGGACGAGTTGCAGCGCACCGCCGGCGACCTGCGGGCGAAATTGCAGCGGGAGGAGAGCGAGGCCCTGGAGATCCAGGTGAAGGTCCTCTCCGACCGGCTGCGCGAGGAGGGATACCGATGAGCGGCACGACAACGCAGGCCACCGACCTCCGCAGCATCACGCCCGAGGCCCTGGCGGAAGCGGTCGGGCAGGTGCCGGCCGAGCGCGAGCCGGTCGTCGAACGCCTGGCCCAGCAGCTCGACATCGCCGATCCCGGCAGCATCCTGCGCTTCGGGCAGGAGGCGCAGAACCGCGCGACGGCCGCCGCCGACGCCATGCTGGAAGGGGCCCGGAACCGCGAGGCCGGCGAGGCCGGCGTCACCCTCTCCACCCTGCTCGGCACGCTGCGCGGCTTCGACATGCGCGGCCTGGCCGACCGGCCCGGCTTCTTCGACCGGCTCTTCCGCCGCGCCGGCGCCGAAGCGGCGAAGGTCATGCAGCGCTACGAGACCATCAAGGGCCAGGTGGAGGCGGTCGGCGACAAGCTCGACACCCACCGCACCAAGCTGCTCGAGGATGTCGAGAAGCTGGAGCGGCTCTACCAGGCGACGCTCGACTGGTTCCATGCGCTGGGCGACCACATCGCCGCCGGCGACCGCGTGCTGAAGCGCGTCGAGGCCGAGGCCATCCCCGCCCTGGCGCGGGAGGTGGAGGGCGGCGACAGCACCGCGGCGCAGCGGCTGCGCGACCTGCGCAGCGCGCGGGACGAGCTGGAGCGGCGGGTGCACGACCTGCGGCTGACGCGGCAGGTGGCGATGCAGGCCCTGCCCTCCATCCGGCTGATCCAGGAGAACGACAAGGCGCTGGCGGCGAAGATCCAGAGCGTGGTGGCGAACACCGTCCCGCTCTGGCGGCAGCAGCTAGCGCAGGCGCTGGCCATCAACAACATGCGGGCGGCGGGGCGGACGCTGAAGGAGGCGACCGACCTGACCAACGAGCTGCTGACCGGCAATGCCGAGCGGCTGCGCACCGCCAATGTCGAGGCCCGCACCCAGCTGGAGCGCGGGGTCTTCGACATCGCGGCGGTGAAGCAGGCCAATGCCACGCTGGTCGCCACCATCGAGGATTCGCTGCGCATCGCCCAGGACGCGCAGCAGCAGCGGGCGAGCGCGACGAAGGAGCTGGAGAAGGCCGAGGCGGAGATCCGCCGCGCCCTGCTCTCTGCGCGCGTGGCAGGCGGGACGCGGCCGGCGGCCTGACCTGCCGGCGGCCCTGGCGCCCCGCCGCAGCCCCAGGCCTGCCCTACCCGTCCGCGGTGCGCGGACGTCGGTTCCGTCTGCGCGGCGATCCTGGTGGCCGCCGCACGGCGCGGTCGGCCGGCAGGCGGCCATGATGATCGACGCGCCGTTCCGCCACGCCACCGCCGCCGGGATGCCGTTGCCGGGCCTCCGGCATCAGGCGCGGGGGTGGTCGGCGTCGCCGTCATCGTCCCGGTCTTTCCGCCACCGTTGCGCGCGGCCCGGCACCGCCCGACCCCCGGTGACCGGCGCATCCTCGCCGGCTTGTCGCCCGGCGCCTCGGCCGTCCGGCCTTGCGGCACCGCGCCATCGCCGCCTCGCGGCCGGCATCGCGCGCCGGTCCCGGTCATCGCTGTCCCCCCTGGCTGTCCCCCCTGGCTGTCCCCCCTGGCCGGCCCGCCGGCGGCCCCGCCTGGCCCGGCGACGCGGCCTGCGCCGCGCCCCCCCAGCCCGGGGCAGGTCGCTCGCCGAGCGGCATGCGCAAGGCGCCCGACCTCGCCCTTGGCGGTTGAACCTCGGGCGTCCGCGCCTTCGTCGCCTGCCGCGATCCGCCCCGCACCCGGCGGGCCGCGTCGCGGCGGCCGCTTGCGCTCCCGCGCGGCCCGGCCCAGATGCCGCGGCGACCGCCATAGGGGGAAACGCCCGACGATGTTGTCGCAGAGATGGGGCCGCCGCGCCCTGCTGGCCGCCGGGACGCTGCCCGCCCTGCCGCGCCTCGGCTCCGCCCAGGCCTGGCCGAACGGGCCGGTCCGGATCGTCGTCCCCTTTCCGCCCGGCGGCAGCGTGGACACGGTGGCGCGGCTGCTGCAGCCGCATCTGCAGGCCTCGCTCGGCGTGCCGGTGATCATCGAGAACCGGCCCGGCGCCTCCGGCGCGCTGGGGGCGGCGCAGGCCGCGCGGGCGGCGCCGGACGGGCAGACCTTCCTGCATGTCTTCGACACCCATGCGGTGAACCCGGCGCTGATCGCCAATCTCGGCTTCGACACGCAGCGCGACCTGGCGCCGGTGCTGCTGTTCGGCACCGCACCGATGATCGTCACGGCGCATCGCGCGCGGCCCTGGGCGGACCTGCCGGCCATGCTGGCGGCGGCGAGGGCGCGGCCGGACACCGTCACCTTCGGGACGATCGGCAACGGGTCCCTGGCGCATCTGGTGATGATGCTTCTGCAGAAGGCGGCGGATGCGCGGCTGGTGCATGTGCCCTATCGCGGCGGCGGGCCGCTCGCCACCGCCGCGGCGGCGGGCGAGGTGGACCTGCCCACCGCGACGGGCACGATCTTCGTCCAGCACATCCAGGCCGGCACGCTGCGGGTGCTGGCCAGCACCGGCGCACGCCGCTGGGCCGCCGCGCCGGAGGTGCCGACGTTGCGCGAGCTTGGCCTGGCGGTGGAGGGCGAGGCCTTCTGGGGCGCGCTGGCGCCGGCCGGCACGCCGCCGGCCATCCAGGCCCGCTACGCCGAGGCGCTGCGGGCGGCGATGGAGGTGCCGGCGGTGAAGGACCGGCTGGTCAATGTGATGGGCATCGACCTCGCCCCGCGCGAGGGCGCCGCCTTCCGCGACTTCCTCGCCCAGCAGATAGAGACCTGGGGCCGCGTGGTCCGCGAGAACGACATCCGGCCCGATTAGGCGCTGGTTGTTGGTTTGGCGGACTCGGAGAAATAGAAGGGGGCGCGGGGGGAATGCTTTCCCCCCGTAGTTCTTCTGGAGGCTGGGATGCTTCGTCGATCGCTTCTGGCATTGTTGGCCACGCCCGCCCTGGCGCAGTCCTGGCCGAGCGGCCCGATCCGCATCATCGCCCCCTTCCCGCCCGGCGGCAGCGTGGACACCATTGCCCGCCTGCTGGTGCCGTCCCTGCAGGCGACGCTCGGCGTGCCGGTGGTGGTCGAGAACCGTTCGGGCGCCGCCGGCGCGCTCGGCACCCAGGTGGTGGCGCGGGCGGCGCCGGATGGCCAGACCTGGGTGCTGGTCTTCGACAGCCATGCCACGGTGAATGCGCTGAACCCGCAGGCCGGCTTCGATGCGCGGCGCGACTTCGCGCCGGTGATCCTGGTGGCGACCGCGCCGATGCTAGTGACCACGCCCATGGGGCGCCCCTGGCGCAGCCTCGCCGAGGTGCTGGCGGCTGCGCGCGCCCGGCCGGACACGATCACCTATGGCACGGTCGGCGCCGGCAGCCTGGCGCATCTGACGATGGAGGTGCTGCAGCAGAAGACCGGGCTGCGCCTCGTGCATGTGCCCTATCGCGGCGGCGGGCCGCTGGCGACGGCGGCGGCGGCCGGCGAAGTGGACCTCGCGGTGGCTTCCCCGGCCGGGCTGGGCGGCCAAGTCGGCACGCGGCTGCGGGCGCTGGCGCAGACCGGCGCGGCGCGGTCGAAGATCCAGCCGGAGATCCCGACGCTGGCCGAGGCGGGACTCGATGGCTTGGCGGCGGAGGCCTTCTGGGGGCTGCTCGGCCCCGCGGGCGTGCCCGCCCCGGTGCTGGCGCGCATGCATGCCGCCACGGCCACGGCGCTGGCCGGGCCGGAGACGCGCCGGAAGCTGGAGGAGGGCCAGGGCGTGGACATCGTGGCGTCCTCGCCCGAGGGCTTCGCCAGCTTCCTCGACCGGCAGATGGCCGAGTGGGGCCGGGTGGTGCGGGAGCGCGGGATCAAGGTGGAGTAGCGCGGCCCCAACGATCAACGGCGGTCGGGCCGCGCGGGCTTCGGGTCGGGCGCACCGCTGTCGGTGGCCGCGTCATCGGCGCTGTCGCCCAGCCCGAGCCGGGGCGTCCCCGCGGCCCCGCCCGCGCCCTGGCCGGGTCGCCGTCCGGCAGCGTCCGCCGCGCCGCTCGAGGCGGCAGCGCCCGGCCCGCCATCCGGCATCGCGCCGGCCTGCCTTGACCCCGCACGCGCCCGGGCCTTCCATGCGCCCCCACCCAAATCCAAGGAAGGAAACGCCATGCGCGCCTGGGCCGTCGTCGAGACCGGAAAGCCGCTGCAGGAGATCGAGATGCCGACGCCGGAGCCGACCGGCGCGCAGGTGCTGCTGGAGGTCACCCATGCCGGCGTCTGCCATTCCGACCTGCATATCTGGGAAGGCGAATACGACCTGGGCTCGCGCGGCAAGATGCGGCTGACCGACCGCGGCGTGGTGCTGCCGCTGGCCATGGGGCACGAGATCGTCGGCCGCGTCGTGAAGCTGGGGCCGGAGGCCGCGAACCAGGGCACCAAGGTGGGCGACCTGCGCGTGGTCTACCCTTGGGTCGGCTGCGGCAAATGCGCCATCTGCCAGCGGGAGGAGGAGAACATGTGCCTCACCCCGCGCAGCCTCGGCGTCTACCAGAATGGCGGCTACGCCACGCATGTGCTGGCGACGCATGTGCGGCACCTGGTGGATATCGAGGGCGTCGATCCGGCGCTCGCCGCGACCTATGCCTGCTCGGGCGTCACGGTCTACTCGGCCATCAACAAGCTGCTGCCGCTGGAGCCGAATGAGCCGGTGGTCCTGGTGGGCGCCGGCGGGCTCGGCCTGCAGGCCGTCGCCATCCTCAAGGCGCTGGGCCACCAGCGCATCTGCGCGGTGGATGTGGACCAGAAGAAGCTCGACGCCGCGAAGCAGCAGGGTGCCAGCGACACCGTGCTGGCCGCGGGCGAGGAGACGGCGAAGCGCATCATCGAGGCCTGCGGCGGCCCGGTCGCCGGCATCATCGACCTGGTGAACGGCACGCAGACCGCGCGCTTCGCCTTCGATGCGCTGCGCAAGGGCGGCAAGCTGGTGCAGGTGGGGCTGTTCGGCGGGGAGATGAACATCCCGCTGCCGCTGATGCCGATCCGCGCGCTGACCATCCAGGGCAGCTATGTCGGCAACGTCAAGGAGTTGCGCGCGCTGATCGACATCGCCAAGCAGGGCAAGATCCCCGGCATCCCGGTGGAGACCACGCCGCAGAAGAACGCCGATGCGGTGCTGAACCGGCTGAAGAACGGCCAGATCACCGGGCGCGTGGTGCTGGTGGGCGAGGCGGCCTGAGCAGCGCGTCAAAAAGGTCGGGGAGGGAAACGTCTTGCCTCCCCGAACCCCTCCCTTCCTTTCCGTGAGTCGGCCTGGGCCGCGCGGCAGTAGCCAAGCGTCCAGGAATCGATGCGGGTTGGACGCCAGAGGCGTCCAACGGGACAATACCGTCTCCGCGGCCTTCCCGTTTCACGCGCCCCGCGCGGCCTCCCACGGCTTCCCCCAATCGTCGAGATAGACGATTTCCTCCAGCGGGCCGCGGCCCACGGGGCCGAATTTCCCCATCGGCCAGCCGATCGGCAGGATGGCGTAGCTGTGCACGCCGGGCGGCAGGCCGAGCGCCGCCTCGGCCTCCGCCTCGAAGATCAGGTGCCGCGTCGTCAGCGTGGACCCGAGGCCGAGCGCGCGGCAGGCCAGCAGCATGTTCTGCACCGCCGGATAGATCGAGGCGCCCGACCAGCGGGTCGGCTTGTCGTCCAGCAGGCAGGCGACGATCCAGACCGGCGCCTCATGGAAATACTCGGTCAGGTATTCGACGGCCTGGTGCTGGCGGTGGTACCTCGCGGCATCGGTGCCGGGCGGCGGCGCGCTGCTGGCGTAGCGCGGCCCGATGACCTCGTCATAGGCCTTCTTGTACCAGCGCTGCACGGCCCGCTTCCGTGCCTCGTCGCGCAGCACCAGGAAGCGCCATTTCTGGGTGTTGCCGCCATTGGCGGCGGCGGCGCCGGCGCGCAGCACCTTCAGGACCAGGTCGTCCGGCACCGGGTCGGGCTTCAGCCGGCGCATGGCGCGGGTGCTGTGCATGATCTCGAAGATGTCGGACATCGCGCGGTCCCCTCCCCAGCGTCGCCGAAGCCTCCCATGCGGCGCGGCGACGGCCAAGGCTCAGGGGGTGGGCGCGAAGACCTCGCCGCTGCGCTGGTCGGCGAAGGCCTGGCCGTTCCAGACCAGCCGCTTCTCGCAAGCCGCGCCGCCGCACTGGCTGGCATGCAGCGACAGGGCCAGCACCGGCCGCCCCTGCTGGATCGCGGAGGACCAGCGCTGGGCCGGCACCTCCAGCGCCAGGCGCAGCCCCTGCGGCGAGGTGACGAAGACCCGAAGCTGGCAGCCCGCGCTGCCGCAGAACAGCGGACCCGACGCCCCGCCGCATTCCAGCTTCGCCATGTCGAGGATGACGTCGACCCGGTTGTCAGAGGTCAGCTCGAAATTCGTGTGGTAGCCGGCGCGGATCTCGGGATGGCCACCGGCCTGGCGGCACTGGGCGAAGGCCTCGGCGGTGGTGCGGTTGACGATGTTCGGCGTCGCGGCATTCGGCAGCGGCTGGGGCTGCGCCCGCGCGGCGCCGGCGGCCAGCAGGCCGAGCAGGAGGACGAGGGGGCGGGCGGTCGTCATGGCGGCGCAGCAGGGCTTCCCGTTCCAAACCGCAGGTAACGCAAAGCCGCCCGGCCGGGCAACCTCGGGGCGGGCGCGGCCGCGCCCGGAATGCCGGGCAGCCGGTTCAACCCGCGGATGCGGGGGTGACCTGGCTCAGAGCCCCTGGCGCCGCAGCTCCGCGCCCAGCCGGCCCGTCGCCGCCAGCCAGGCCATGCGCAGGTCGCCCAGCAGCGACCATGCGGGATAGGTGAAGGTCGCCGGCCGGTTGCGCTCGATCGCCATGTGGGAGATCCAGGCGCAGCCATAGCCGATGACAGGCGCCAGCACCGCCAGCCACCAGGGCCCGGCCAGCACCGCCGCCAGGACCAGCGCCGCCCCCGCCCAGGTGCCCGCGACATGCACCGCCCGCGTCGCGGGCCGCGCATGTTCCCGCAGGTAGAAGGGCCAGAACTCCGCGAAGCTGCCGAACCGCTCTGCCATCCATCGCAGGTGGGCGAGCCGCGCCGGCGGCGCAAGCATGTCGCAGGGGTTTCGCTTCCGAACGCGCCGGCGCCGGGCCATGGTGCCCGGCATGGCCTTCCCCACCCCGCGTGCCTTCCTGCCGCTCCGCCACGCCACCTTCCGCACCCTCTGGCTGGCGACGCTGGCGAGCAATATCGGGATGTGGGTGCAGAACACCGGCGCCGGCTGGCTGATGACCAGCCTCGACCCATCGCCGATGATGGTCTCCCTGGTGCAGGCGGCCTCCATGCTGCCGGTCTTCCTGCTGGCCCTGCCCTCCGGCGCGCTGGCCGACATCGTCGACCGGCGGCTGTTCCTGCTCGGCGCGCAGGCCTGGATCCTGCTCATGGCGCTGATCCTGGCGGCGCTGACCGCGACCGGCGAACTGGGCCCCTGGGGCCTGCTGGCGCTGACCTTCGCGATCGGCGCCGGCAGCGCCATGAATTTCCCGGCCTGGGCGGCGACGACGAACGAGCTGGTCCCGCGGGAGGACCTGGTCGGCGCCATCGCGCTGAACGGCATCGGCTTCAACCTAGCCCGCGCGCTGGGCCCCGCGCTCGGCGGCTTCGCCATCGCCGCGGCGGGGCCGGAAGCCGCCTTCGCGCTGAACGCCGTCGCCTTCCTGGTGCTGATCGTCGCCCTGCTGTTCTGGCGCCGGCCGCCGGAGCCGCGCGGCCGCTCGCCGAAGGAACGGCTGGTGCCGGCGATGCGCGCCGGCCTCCGCTTCGTCCAGGGCAGCCCGGCCATGCAGGCGGCGATCCTGCGCGCCTGCACCTTTTTCCTGTTCAGCGCCGCGGTCTGGGGCCTGCTGCCGCTGCTGGTCCGCCAGCGCCTGGGGCTGGGGCCGGAGGCCTTCGGCCTCATGCTCGGCGTCATGGGCGGCTCGGCGGTCGCGGCGGGCTTCGCCCTGCCCGCCCTGCGGGCAAGGCTGGACCGCAGCGCGACGGTGCTGTGGGCGTCGCTCGCCATCTGCCTCGCCATGGCGATCCTGGCGGCGGCGACGCATTGGCTGCCGGCGGCGCTGGGCATGCTCATCTATGGCGCGGCCTGGATCAGCGCCGGCAGCACCCTCTCGGCCTCTGCCCAGCTGGCGGCGCCGGGCTGGGTGCGGGCGCGGGCGATCGCGATCTATCAGCTGAGCTTCTTCGGCGTGATGGCCGGCGGCTCGGCGCTGGCGGGCTGGGTCGGCGGGCGCTTCGGCGTGCCCTGGGCGCTGGGCGCCGCCGCGGCCGGCGGGGCGGTGGCGGCGATCCTGGTGCGCGGCTGGCGGATCGACGCGGTCGCCAGCGCCTCGCCGGAGGCCAGCCCCGCCCGGCCGCCGACGCCGGAGGCACCGGCGGCCGAGCTGCAGGCGCTGCTCGGCGAACGCTCCGGCCGGGTGCTGGAGGAGGTGCGCTACTGCATCGACCCGGCCGAGCGGGCGCCCTTCCTGGCGGCGATGCAGGAGGTGCGGCGCGTCAGGCTCCGCTCGGGCGCCGTCTCCTGGCGGCTCTACGAGGATGTGGCGCATCCGGAGCGCTGGGTGGAGCTCTGGGCGGTGGAAAGCTGGACCGAGCATCTGCGGGAGGAGGCGCGGCGGACGGATTGGGACCGCGCCGCGCTGGCCCGGGCGGCCGCGTTCCACCGGGTGGACGGGCCGCCGGAGGCCTCGCGCTTCATCAACGTGGTGCCCTGACCGGGGGCCGGTCGCCCCGCCGGCGCGGCGGCGCGCATCGGGCCTTTCCGCCGGGAGGGCGCCCAGGCGCGGCGCCCGCCTTAGCGAGTCCGCGGCGGCTGCCGCGTCGCGGATGGTCCCACCACAATCCTCCGACCGACGGACAGCGAATCGCCCGGCAGAGTGCGCGAGGCCGGGGCGGCGGCGGGGGCCGGGCGGATGCGGTCTGCCGCCAGCCGGCGGGGCGGGCTGTCGCCGGCCGGCTCGGCCGTCCGGCCCAGGCCTCGTCGCTGGCCGCGCAGGCGCCGTCTCCTGCCCGAGGCCCGGCCGCCATCCGCGCCACCGGGCCGCGGCGTCGCGGGCGCGGGCAGATCGATGGGAGCGAGCCGGGCCGCCGGAGCAAGCCGGCCGAGGCATCCCCGGCGCTGCGCGCCATGGCACCACGGCGGCCCGGCGGCGTTCCCTGCAAGCAACGGCCGCCTGCGGCCTGGCAGCATCGCCGCCGTCGCGGCAGCGCCGGCGCACGCGGTTGTCATGCCGCCGGGCGGGCTGTCATGCGCTGGCGCATGGCAGGCATCGACGCCCGGGGGATGCGTGGCCCAGACCATGCACCACATCCTGGCGCAACGACACGCAGGAGAGAGAGCCATGGCCGAGAGCAAGTCCAAGCCCACCCACCCGACCCGCAATGACGTGCCGACCAATGCCAAGCAGGTCTCCATCGAGACGCTGCAGGCCTGCCTGGTCGATGCGGTCGACCTCTACAACGCCACCCGGCAGGCGCATTGGAACGTGAAGGGCCGCGATTTCGGGTCGCTGCATCGGCTGTTCGAGGAATTCTACACCGCCCTCGCCACCTCCACCGACGACCTGGCCGAGCGCATCGTCCAGCTGGGCGGCACGGCGAACGGCACGACGCAGACGCTGCAGGCCACGCGCCTGAAGCCCTACCCGACCGACCTTTATGCCGGGCTGGACCATGTGAAGGCGCTGGCCGACCGCTACGCCCAGGTGGCGAAGACCCTGCGCGAGGGCATCGACGAGACCGACGAGGCGGGCGACGCCGACACGGCCGACCTGTTGACCGAGCAGTCGCGTGCGATCGACAAGATGCTGTGGATGCTCGAGGCGCATCTGGAGACCGAGCGGACCGCCTGACCGCCGTTTCCGCCGCGCCGCCGGTAGCCGGCGCGGCGGGTCTGCCCGGCCCGCGGCCTGCCCTGGCGACATGGCGGCGGCTTGCCGGCAGGCAGGGCGCGGGGCCGTAGCGGCGACGCGCCTCTATGCCGCGGCAGCGCGGCGCCCTTCTGCGCGCCAGCGCGGCGTGCGTCCGCCCGGCTTTGGCAGGCAGCCCCGGCGGGGGATATCCCGGCCTTCGGGAGACATCGGCAGGCCGGATCGGCGTGGCGGAGTGCGCCAAGTCATAATGGCCGGTCCCACGCACACCCAAGCACAGCCGGCGACCTTTGCTGATCCCGGCAGCCCTGTCCAGGCGACCGGGCCCGCCAGGGCCGCGATCGATTCCCCGCGCACCCGGGCCGAGGCCGGCGGCTGGCTGGCCTCGGCGGCGACCATGCCGGTGCTGGTGGCGACCCGATAGGCGCCGCGACATCCCGCCACGCCGCCAGTCCGCCCGGCGCGGGTCCGGGCGTCCGGGACACATCGCCCATCGACCCTTGGCCCGCATGGCGCCGAGCGTGGCTGGATCGTCTGGGGACGATCCATCGCCTGCGGCCTTGACGGCGCCGCCCCGTCGCCGGCATGCCGCGGCCGCCGGCAGGGCCGCCATTTGCGGCTTGGCATGGCCGGGCCGGCAGCTGGCGCTGGCCGGTTAGGGCCGGATGCGGGGCCCGGGCACCGACTCGCGCCCGACATTGTATAGGGCCGGCGCGAAAGCTATCTTGGCGGGGTCAGGGGAACAAGACATGAACGACCTGTTCGGCGGCCGCCGCCCCCCGAAAGCCGGGGCAGCCGACGCCGCCTCCTACTCCGCCAAGGACATCGAGGTGCTGGAGGGGCTGGAGCCCGTCCGCCGCCGCCCCGGCATGTATATCGGCGGCACCGACGAGAATGCCCTGCACCACCTGGCGGCCGAGATCATCGACAACGCGATGGATGAGGCGGTGGCCGGCCATGCCGACCGCATCGAGGTCTCGCTGGAAGCCGGCAACTGGCTGACGGTGCGCGACAACGGCCGCGGCATCCCGACCGATCCGCACCCGAAATTCCCCAAGCTCTCCGCGCTCGAGGTCATCCTCACCACCCTGCATTCCGGCGGCAAATTCTCCGGCAAGGCCTACGACACCTCGGGCGGTCTGCACGGCGTCGGCAGCAGCGTGGTGAATGCCCTGTCGGAGAAGCTGGAGGTGGAGGTGGCGCGCGACCGCACGCTCTTCACCCAGGCCTATGCGCGCGGCAAGCCGCTGGGCAAGCTGAAGAATGCCGGGGCCATCCACAACCGCCGCGGCACCACCCTGCGCTTCAAGCCGGACCCGGAGATCTTCGGCAAGCTCGAATTCCAGGCGGCACGGCTGCATCGCCTCTGCCGCTCGAAGGCCTACCTGTACCGGGGCGTCGAGATCCGCTGGTCCTGCGACCCGTCCCTGGTGAAGGACGGCGAGACGCCGGCCAGCGCGGTGCTGCATTTCCCGGGCGGCCTGGCCGATTTCCTCGCCTCCGCCATCGAGGGCCGCGCCCAGGTCGTGCCCGCCCCCTATGTCGGGGAGGCGGCCTTCGCCGAGGGCGCCGGCCGCTGCGAATGGGCCATCACCTGGCTGGAACAGGGCGACGGCTTCCTCTCGACCTATGCGAACACCATCCCGACCCCGCAGGGCGGCACGCATGAGGCCGGGCTGCGCGGCGCCCTGGTCAAGGGCCTGCGCGCCTATGGCGACCTGAAGAAGGAGAAGCGCGCCGCCAGCGTGACGGCCGAGGACCTGCTCGGCGGCATGGCCGGCATGCTCAGCGTCTTCGTGCGGGACCCGCAGTTCCAGGGCCAGACCAAGGAGAAGCTGACCAGCCCGGAAGCCGCGCGCCTGGTCGAGACCGCGTTGCGCGACCATTTCGACCACTGGCTGGCCGGCGACCCGCAGACCGCCGACAACCTCCTCGCCTGGGCGATCGAGCGCGCCGAGGAGCGTATCCGCCGGCGTGAGCAGAAGGACACGCCGCGCAAGACCGCGACCCGCAAGCTGCGCCTGCCCGGCAAGCTGGCCGATTGCAGCCGGGAGAGCGCCGAGGGCACCGAGCTGTTCCTGGTGGAGGGCGATTCGGCCGGCGGCAGCGCCAAGCAGGCGCGCGACCGGGAGACCCAGGCGGTGCTGCCCCTGCGCGGCAAGATCCTCAACGTCGCCTCGGCCTCCGCCGACAAGCTGCGGCAGAACCAGGAGCTGAAGGACCTGATCGAGGCGCTGGGCTGCGGCGCCGGCGACCGCTTCGACATCGCCCGGCTGCGCTATGGCCGCGTCGTCATCATGACCGATGCCGATGTGGACGGCGCCCATATCGCCGCGCTTCTCATGACCTTCTTCTACAAGGAACTGCCTGAGCTGGTGCGGCAGGGCCGGGTGCATCTGGCGCAGCCGCCGCTGTACCGCCTGCAGGCCGGCGGCAAGTCGGTCTATGCCATGGACGATCGCGACAAGGACCGGCTGCAGAAGCGCGAGTTCAAGCCGAGCCAGAAGGTCGAGGTCAGCCGCTTCAAGGGCCTGGGCGAGATGCCGCCGGCGACCCTGAAGGAGACCACCATGGACCCGCGCAAGCGCACCCTGCTGCGCGTGGTGCTGCCGCCGGAGGAGCGCGCGCGCACCTCCGAGCTCATGGACGCGCTGATGGGCCGGCGGCCCGAGCTGCGCTTCCGCTTCATCCAGGAGAATGCGGCGAAGCTGGATGTCGAGGAGGTGGATGTCTGACCCATGGCGGCGGGCCCCGCGGCGCGGGGCCTCCATGCTGCGGCGGCCATGGTGCGGCGGTGGTGGGCCCGGGCCTCTGCCGGCGGGCAGCCACGCGGCCGCGCCTGAACGGCCGCCGCCGGCGGAACGAGACCCCGGCGGCGCCGGCCGCTGCTAGCCTGCCGCTTCGCCGGCCATCCGACCCGGCGGCAGGCAGCGCGGGGAGGTGATCCATGCGGAGGCTTTCGGGACTGGCGGCGGCGATCCTGTGCGGGCTGCTGGCGGCGCCGCCGGATGGCGGGGCGCAGGATGCCGGGCACATGCACCTGATCCCGGACGCGGCGGCGATCCGCTGGCAGCCGGGCCCGCCCGACCTGCCGAAAGGCACGCAGATCGCGGTGCTGGCCGGAGATCCGGGCCAACCCGGCCCCTTCGTGCTGCGGGTGCGCTTCCCGCGGGACAGCCTGGTGCCGCCGCACAGGCATGCGACCGCCGAGAACCTCACCGTGCTGTCCGGCACGCTCCACCATGCGATGGGCGAGCGGCTCGACCGCGAGCGGAGCGAGCGCCTGGGCCCGGGCGCCTTCGTCTTCCTGCCCGGCATGATGCCGCATTCCGTCTGGACCTCGGGCGAGGAGTCGGTGGTGCAGGTGACCGGGACCGGTCCCTTCGGGCTGATCTACGTCAACCCGGCGGACAGCCCGGCCCGCGCCCGCTGACCGGGCGCGGCAAGCCGGTCGGCGGCATGCCCTCGCGGCCGGGCCGCGCCCGGTTGCCCGCGCCCCGCGCCTGACCCAATCTGCGCCGCCTCAGCGAAGGGACGGCGGAGCATGAGCGAGCGCGTGGCGGACCACCTGGCCGGGCAGAAGGATGCGATCCTCGACCGGCTGCTGACGCTGATCCGCTTCCCCTCGGTCAGCACCGATCCGGCCTTCGCCGAGGGCATGCGCGGCGCCCGTGAATTCCTGCTCGACCGGCTGCGCGCCATGGGCCTGACCGAGGCGCGGCTGCTGGAACCCGCCACCCCCGTGCCTGGCGGCCAGCCGGCCATCTTCGCCGCCTGGACCGGCGCCGGGCCGGACAAGCCGACCATCATGATCTACGGCCATTACGACGTGCAGCCCGCCGACCCGTATGAGCTGTGGACCACCCCGCCCTTCGAGCCCGCCATCCGCGACGGCCGGATCTATGCCCGGGGCGCCAGCGACGTGAAGGGCTCCACCACCATCGCGATCGAGACGGTGGGCGCCTTCCTTGCGGTCGAGGGCGGCTGCCCGGTCAACATCAAGCTGTTCCTGGAAGGCGAGGAGGAGATCGGCTCCCCCTCCCTCCCCGCCATCATCGCGGCGCATCGCGACCTGCTGCGGGCGGATGCCATGCTGTCAGCCGATGGCGGTGGCGCCGCCGGGCCACGGCCACAGCTGAACATCGGCTGCCGCGGCATCTGCGCCCTGCAGTTCAGCCTGCGCACCGCGAAGAAGGACGCGCATTCGGGGAAAGTGGGCGGCGCCATGCGCAACGCCCTGCACGAGATGGCGAAGCTGGTCGCCACCCTCCATGACGAGCAGGGCCGCGTCGCGGTGGAGGGCTTCGAGGCCGGCGTCCCGCCGCTGTCCAACACCATCCGGGCCGAGGCCGCCTCGCTGCCGCTCGATGAGGCGGCCTGGTATGCCGAGTTCGGTGCCGCGCCCTATGGCGACCCCGCCTACAGCGTCCGCGAGCGCACCACGCTGCGCCCGACCGTCGAGGTGAACGGGATGTGGGGCGGCTATACCGGCGCCGGCGGCAAGACGGTCACCCCCGCCGAGGCCCATGCCAAGCTGACCATGCGCCTGATCCCGGGGCAGGAGCCGGAGGTCGCGCAGGCCGCGGTGAAGGCGCATATCGAGCGCCATGCGCCGAAGGGGGTCGAGCTGTCCTTCGACTACCGGCCCGGCGGCACCCGCGCCTTCACCCTGGCCGCCGACCACCCGCTGCGCGCCGCCGCCGCCGCCGTGCTGCGGCGGGAGAAGGGCGGCGAGCCGGCGGTGACGCGCCTCGGCGGCACGGTGCCGATCACCACGCTGTTCCAGGAACAGCTCGGCATCAGCAGCCTGATGTTCGGCCTGGCCAGCCCGGACGAGGATGCGCATGCGCCGAACGAGTTCTTCCGCGTCGCCTCGCTGGAGGAGGGGCTGCGGCTCTGGCCGATGATCCTGACGGAGCTTGGCCGGATGCGCGCCGCCGATTTCCAGGGGCGGTGATGGCGGTCTGCGCGGCGGCCGCGCGCCAGCCGCGCCGAGGCAACGACCAGCACTCGGGCTGGCCGGCCCCCAGGGCACGCCCGGCGCTACAGCGCCTTGTGCTTCCCGTCGCAGAGCGGCGCCTTGCCGGTCGCCTTGCAGCCGCAGAACCAGACGCGGCCATCCGCGGCGGCGGTATACTGCAACGGCGCGAAGGCGCTGCCCTTGTGGCTGCCGTCGCAGAAGGGCTGCTTCTTCGAATTGCCGCAGGTGCACCACCAGTAGCTGCGGCCGGCCTCCACCTCGATCGGGTAGGGTGCCTTCTGCGCGATGGTGGGCTGCGGCGTCGGCTCGGACATGGCGGTTCCCCCCGGGGTCAGCGGCGGGCAGCTTCGAATGCCGGCGCCGCGGCTGTCCAGCCCGTCAGGCGGCCTCCAGCGTCGCCTTCATCCCCGCCAGGCCCCCCTCCATCAGCCCGGCGACCAACGCCGCCTCCCGGTCCGGCAGCAGGTCGGCGGTCCAGGTGACGCGCGCGCCGCCCGCCGCCGGTTCCACCACCAGCGAGGCGTTGTGGTGCTCGAACCACGGGTCCCGCACCGACCAGACCAGCCGCCGCGCCGCATCGTCGCAGGCCACGATCACCTCGCGCAGCACGCGGCCGCTGGCGAAGGTGACGAGGCGCGCGCCTGGCTCCAGCCGCGTCTCCGTGACGAAGCCGGGCACCAGCCTGCGGTGCAGCGCGCCGACATCGCGGATGGCGTCCCAGGCCGCCTCCGGCGGCACTGCAATTAGTGTTTCCCTGCGGATCGAGGCCAAGGCTCCCTCCTCCCTGTGCAGGCCGGCACTCTGGCGCGCCGCCGCCGCCGCGGCTGGCCGAATTCGGACGCGGTCATCCGGCCGCCGCTGCACCGTCTGACCGGGCGTGGCAGGATCGGGCCATGGACCTGCCGCCGGCCCCGGAGGATCTCGACTTCGCCGCCTGCGAGCGTGCGCGCTACGCCCGCGACCCGGCCTGGGACGGCGTGATCTTCATCGGGGTGCGCAGCACCGGGATCTATTGCCGGCCGGTCTGCCCGGCGCGCCAGCCGCTCTCGCGCAATGTCCGCTACTACCGCAGCGCCGCGGCGGCAGAGGCGGCCGGCCACCGTCCATGCCTGCGCTGCCGGCCGGAAACGGCGCCCTTCTCCCCCGCCTGGAACGGCACCCGCAGCACGGTCGGGCGGGCGCTGCGGCTGATCGAGGCCGGGGCGCTGGACACCGGGACGGTGGCGGCGCTGGCGGAGCGCCTCGGCCTCGGCCCGCGGCACCTGACCCGGCTCTTCGAGCGGCATCTCGGCGCCAGCCCGGCCGCGGTCGCGCGCACGCGGCGCGTCCAGCGCGCCAAGCGGCTGATCGACACGACCCATCTGACGATGACCGAAATCGCGGCGCAGGCGGGGTTCGCCAGCCTGCGCAGCTTCAACGCGGCGTTCCGGGCGGCCTATCGCTGCGCGCCCACCGACCTGCGGCGAAAAGAACGTGGGGGGCTTTGCCCCCCTCGACCTCCCCCCACCAGGGGTCAGGCGACCCCCGGACCGGCCTGAGTCAGCCGCGCTGCGGCATGCCCGTGGGGATCACCGTCTTCACCAGCGTCGCGTCCAGCGCCTCGTACTCGTGGTAGCCGATGGCGGCATACAGCTCGGCGCGGGTCTGCATCCGGTCCACCATCCGGTGCGTGCCGCCATGCTCGCGGATGGAGGCATAGAGCTCCTCGATCGCCTTCGAGGCCACCCGCAGATGGGAGACCGGCCAGATCACCATGGAATAGCCCATCGCCTGGAACTCGGCCGCCGTGAAGAAGGGCGTCCGGCCGAACTCGGTCATGTTGGCCAGCAGCTTCACGCCGGGCATGCGGCGGGCGAATTCCTCGAACATCTCGCGCGTGGTGAGCGCCTCGGGGAAGATCGCGTCCGCCCCTGCCTCCAGGTACAGCTTCGCCCGGGCCACCGCGCCGTCCATGCCCTCGCTGGCGGCCGCATCGGTGCGCGCGATGATATAGAGGTGCTTGCGGGCCTTGCGCGCGGCGGCGCATTTCGCCGCCATGTCGTGGGCGTCGGCCAGCTTCTTGTCGTTCAGGTGGCCGCATTTCTTCGGCAGAAGCTGATCTTCCAGATGCACCGCGCCGGCCCCCGCCTCCTCGAAGGCGCGGACCATGTGCATGACGTTCAGCGCCTCCCCATAGCCGGTGTCGCCATCCACCAGCATGGGCAGGCTGGTGGCGCGGCTGACCTGGCGGATCCAGAAGCAGACCTCGTCCACCGTTATCATGCCGAGATCGGGCAGACCCATGGTCGCGGTCATCGCGGCGCCGGAGAGGTACAGCGCCTCGAACCCCGCCTTCTTCGCCAGCAGCGCGGCCATGCCGAAATGCGCGCCCGGCATCTGCAGGATCTCCGGCCGGTCCAGCAGGCGGCGGAAGCGGAGCCCCGCGGGCTCGTCCGGGACATCGGCACCGATCACATAGGGCATGGCATCTCTCTCGGGCTGAGAAGGGGGCGGCCGAGAACAAGCGCCCGACCCGGCGATCTGTCAATTTCGAAGCACCCCCGGCCACGATAGCCGTTTCGTATCGCCGCCCGCCCGGGTCCTCACGCCTGCGGGAAACTCCGCCGCGGCCGCGTGGGCCGGGCACCGCCGCCGCCCCGCCGCGTTGCCCACCCGCCCAAAGCACCACCGACCGGCCCGGGCGCGGGGGTTTTCCTCCCCCCCGCCCGCCACTAAGGTCCGATCGAATTCGGGAGCAGACCATGGAAATGACCGGCGAGCGGCGCATCCCCGCGCCGCGCCAGCAAGTCTGGGAAGCACTGAACGACCCGGAGGCGCTGCGCGCCTCCATCCCCGGCTGCGAATCCGTCGAGCGCACGGCCGAGGACCAGTTCCAGGCGCGCGTCGCCGTGAAGCTCGGCCCCATGGCGGCCAAGTTCGGCGGCAAGGTGAAGCTCGAGAACATCAACCCGCCCGAGAGCTATACGATCTCCGGCGAGGGCAATGGCGGCGCCATGGGCTTCGCCAAGGGCGGCGCCGATGTGCACCTTGAGGAGGTCGGGCCGAGCGAGACCCTGCTGAAATACCAGGTGAAGGCGCAGGTCGGCGGCAAGATGGCGCAGCTCGGCGGCCGGCTGATCGACAGCACCGCCAAGCAGATGTCGGACCAGTTCTTCGACCGCTTCGCCGCGCTGCTGACCCCGGCGCCGGCCATGGCGGGCGGGACGGATGCCCAGCCGGAGGCCGCCACCGCCCCGGCGCCCTCGGGCGGCAAATTCCCGACCGAGGACCGCAGCGCCCCCGAGGACGCCGCCAACATCGCGGCCGGCGCGGCGATCGAAAGCGGCGCCAACCGCGCCGCCACCGACCAGCGCGTCGCCGCCGCGGCCCAAGGCACCCCGGCCGCCAATACGGATACGGAGTACCTGAAGGATCCCGGCGCGTCCGGCCCGCTGACCCAGCATGGCGCCGAGGGGCCGAGCGCCGGCGGCGGCAAGCCGGTCTACCGCCCGAACCCCCGCCCGGCGGACCCGGTGGCGCTGCAGCCGCTGCGCATGATGCTGATGATCGAGCCCTTTGGCCTGCCGCTGCAGTTCTGGATCGGCTGCGTCCTCATGCTCGGCATCCTGGCACTGATGTTCCTGTGAGCGACGCCGCAACGCCAGCCAAGGCCGTCGCCGCGGACCTGCCCGGCAGCGTCGAGGCCACCCAGCAGCTGCTTGCCCGCGGCGGCTATGTCGCGGACAAGGCGCTGGCGACCACGGTCCACCTGGCGCTGCGCATGGGACGGCCGCTCTTCCTCGAGGGCGAGCCGGGCACCGGCAAGACCGAGATCGCCAAGGTCCTGGCGAAGGAGCTGCCGCGCCGGCTGGTGCGGCTGCAATGCTATGACGGCCTCGACCTCTCGGCCGCGGCCTATGAGTGGAACCATGCCCGCCAGCTGATGGCCATCCGCCTGGCCGAGGCAAGCGGCGCCGCGCAGGACCGCGCGGCGCTGGAACGCGGCATCTATGCCCGGGAATTCCTGCAGGAACGGCCGCTGCTGCAGGCGCTGTCGCCCGAAGGCGGCCCGGCCGTCCTGCTGATCGACGAGCTGGACCGCGCCGACGAGCCCTTCGAGGCCTTCCTGCTGGAGATCCTGGCGGATTTCCAGCTCTCGGTGCCCGAGCTCGGCACCATCCGCGCCGCGGTGCCGCCGGTCGTCATCATCACATCCAACCGCACCCGCGAAGTCCATGACGCGATCCGGCGGCGCTGCCTGTACCACTGGGTGGACTACCCCGACGCGGCGCGCGAACGCGCCATCCTGAGGATCCGGGCGCCGGGCGTGCCGGAACGGCTCTCCGCTCAGGTCGTCGCCTTCGTGCAGCGGCTGCGCGGCGGCGACTACTTCAAGCTGCCGGGCGTGGCCGAGACCATCGACTGGGCGGCCGCCCTCGCGGCGCTGGACGCCGAGGAACTGGAACCCGCCGCGGTGGACGAGACGCTGGGCGTGCTCCTCAAGTACCAGGACGACATCGCCAAGCTGCGCGGCGCCGAGGCGGCCAGGCTGGTCGGCGAGGCCAAGCAGGCAGCGGCGTGAGCGCCTCGGTGGTGCGGGCCGCCCTGGTGGGGCGGGCCTGCAGAGCGGGCGCTGCCCCCTCTGCACTCCCCCGCCGGGGATCGAACCGCCCCCCGCACCCCCGTCCAGGTTTATCGCCGGGGCGGTGGACTCCAGCGGGGTCCCCCGCACCGGCGATGACTCGAGGGTTCCAGGGGCCCTTCGGCCCTTGGCAGGGGAATGCAGGGGGGACGGCGTCCCCCCTGCGGCGACCGGCGCACCCATGAGCGAATTCGCTGCCATGGATGCGCTCACCAAGCCATCCGGCCGGGCGCTCGCCGACAACCTGCTGGCCTTCGCGCGGCTGTTGCGGCGGACCGGGCTGCGGGTCGGCACCGCCGATGTGCTGGCGGCGGCGGATGCGCTGTCGCTGGTCGACATCGCCGACCGGCGCCAGGTGCATGCCGCGCTGCGGGGCGTGATGGTGCGCCGGCACGAGGATTTCGCCGTCTTCGACCAGGCCTTCCTGCTATTCTGGCGCGATCCGGAGGCCGGGCGGAACGCCGCCGCCATGGCGATGCTGGAGGGATTCAAGGAGCGGCAGAAGGCCCCGCCCACCAGCCGCCGGGTGGCGGAGGCGATGACGCCGCCGAAGCAGGCCCCGAACCAGCGCCCGCCGGAGCCGGAGGAGAAGCCGCCGATCGAGGTGGCGATGACGGTGTCCGAGCGTGAGCGCCTGCAGTCCATGGATTTCGAGGCCATGTCGGCCACCGAGATCGCCGAGGCGAAGCGGGAGATCGGCAAGCTGGTCCTGCCGCTGGACGAGCGCCGGACCCGCCGCTTCCGTCCCGACCCGCGCGGGCCGGTGGTGGACCTCCGCGCCACCATCCGGGCAAGCCTGCATGAGGGCGGGGAGATCCTGGCGCTCGCCCGCAAGCGCCAGGTGACCCGCCCGCCGCCGCTGGTCGCGCTCTGCGACATCAGCGGCAGCATGGCGCGCTATGCGCAGATCCTGCTGCATTTCCTGCATGCCGTGACCAACGACCGCGACCGCGTCAGCAGCTTCCTGTTCGGCACGCGGCTCACCAACGTGACCCGGCAGCTCAAAAGCCGCGATCCGGAGGTGGCCTTCGAGCTGGTCTCGCATGTCGTGCCGGACTGGTCGGGCGGCACGCGGATCGGCGAATCGCTGGAATTGTTCAACCGCCACTGGTCGCGGCGGGTCCTGGGCCAGGGCGCGGTGGTGCTGCTGATCACCGACGGGCTGGACCGGGAGGGGGCGAAGGGCCTCGCCGAGGCGACCGACCGGCTCCGCCATTCCTGTCGCCGGCTGATCTGGCTGAACCCCCTGTTGCGATACGAGGGCTTCCAGCCCAAATCCCAGGGGATACGGGCGATGCTGCCGCATGTGGACGACTTCCGTCCGGTGCATAACCTGCAGTCCCTGCGGTCGCTGGTGGAGACACTCAGCGGCCCGCAGCCCGTGAGGAGGATCGCGGCATGAGCGATGCTGGCATGAGCGATGCTGAGGACATCCTGGCGACCGCGGCCGGGTGGCGCGCGGCGGGGGAGACGGTGGCGCTCGCGACCGTGGTGGAGACCTGGGGCTCCTCGCCCCGCCCGGCCGGCTCGCGGCTGGCGGTCAGCGCCTCCGGCAAGCTGGCCGGCAGCGTCTCCGGCGGCTGCATCGAGGGCGCGGTGGCCGATGCCGCCAGGCAGACCATGCAGTCGGGCACGCCGCAGCTACTCGATTTCGGCATCTCGGACGAGCGTGCCTGGGAAGTCGGCCTGGCCTGCGGCGGCAAGCTGAAGGTCTTCGTGGAGAAGCTCTCGTGACGCCGGAGGTGCTGGCGGCGCTGCAGGCGGCCCGGGCCGCCAAGCGCCCGGTGGCGCTGCTGACCCGCCTGAGCGATGGCGCGCAGCGCCTCTGGCCCGACATGGACCTGCCAGGGCCGCTGGCCGAGGCGGCGCGGACGGCGCTGCGCGACGACGCGGCGCAGAACGCGTCGCTGGAGGGCGAGGCCTGGTTCGTCCACCCGCACAACCCGCCGCTGCGGCTGATCGTGGTCGGCGCCGTGCATATCGCGCAGGCGCTGGTGCCGATGGCGCAGACCGTCGGCTTCGCGGTGACGGTGGTGGACCCGCGCCGCGCCTGGGCGACGGCCGACCGCTTCCCGGGCATCACCCTGATCCATGAATGGACCGATGACGCCATGGCCGCGCTGGCGCCGGATTCCCGGACGGCGGTGGTGACGCTGACGCATGACCCGAAGCTGGACGACCCCGCGCTCGACGTCGCGCTGAAGTCGGAGGCTTTCTATGTCGGCGCCCTCGGCAGCCGCCGCACCCATGCCAAGCGGCTGGCGCGGCTGACGGAGGCCGGGCATGGCGAAGCGGCGATGGCCCGCATCCATGCCCCGGTCGGCCTCAACATCGAGGCGGTGACGGCGCCCGAGATCGCGCTGTCGATCCTGGCCGAGGTGGTCGCCGCCCGCCGCGGCGCCGCCCTGGCGACGCGGGCCGTGCCGGCGCAGGCGGCGGCCGCGGCATGATCTTCGGGCCCACCCCGCTGGACGAGGCGCGCGGCGCCGTGCTCGCCCACACCATCCGCCTGCAGGGCCGCGTCCTCAAGAAGGGCACGGTGCTGGACCAGGCGGCGATCGGCGCGCTGCAGCAGGGCGGGCATGGCAGCGTCATCGCCGCCCGGCTGGAACCCGGCGACGTGCCGGAGGACGAGGCGGCCGACCGCCTGGCCAATGCGCTGATGGGGCCGCTGCTGTCGCGCTCCCGCGCCTCGACCGGGCGGGTGAACCTCTTCGCCGAGAGCAGCGGCTTGCTGGTCGTCGACCCGGCGGTGGTGAACCGGCTCAACGCGCTGGACGAATCCCTCACCCTGGCCACCCTCGCCTCGCATGTCCCGGTGGCGGCGAAGGAGATGGTGGCGACCATCAAGGTCATTCCCTTCGCCGTGCCCGGCCCCGTGCTGCAGGTGGCCGAGGCGATGGCGCGGCAGGGCGCGACGGCGCTGTCCCTGCACCCCTTCCGCCCCTTGAAGGTCGGCTTGGTGCTGACCGAGCTGCCGGGGGTGAAGGAAAGCGTGATGGAAGGCGCGGTCGAGGCGACGCGCGACCGGGTCGAGGCGCTGTGCGGCGCGCTGCTGCCGCCGGAGCGGACACGGCACGAGACGACGCCGATCGCCGATGCGCTGAACCGGCTGCGCCGCCAGGGCTCGCAGATCCTGCTGATCGCGGGCGCCTCCGCCGTGGTGGACCGGCGCGATGTCGGCCCGGCCGCCATCGTGCGCGCCGGCGGGTCCATCGACCATTTCGGCATGCCGGTGGATCCGGGCAACCTGATCTGCCTCGGGCATATCGACGACATCCCGGCCCTGGTCCTGCCGGGCTGCGCCAAGTCGCCCAAGCTGAACGGCATCGACTGGGTGCTGCAGCGGCTCTTCGCCGGCCTGGCCGTGACGCCGCGGGACGTCATGGGCATGGGCGTCGGCGGCCTGCTGAAGGAGATCGAGGCACGGCCCCTGCCCCGCGCCGAGGCCGCGAATGCCCCCGCCCCGGCCCAGGCGCCGCGCCGGCCGCGGCAGGTGGCGGCGCTGGTCCTGGCGGCCGGCCGCAGCCGGCGCATGGCGCCGCTGAACAAGCTGCTGGTGCCGGACGAGACCGGCACGCCGATGGTGGCGCGGGTGGTGGAGAATGTGCTCGCCTCCCGCGCCCGCCCGGTGGTGGTGGTGACGGGGCATGAGCGGGAGCGGGTGGAGCAGGCGCTGGCCGGCCGCGCCGTGCGCTTCGCCCATGCCGAGGACTATGCCGAGGGGCTGTCGGCCAGCCTGAAGGCCGGGCTGGCCGCCCTGCCGGAGGAGGTGGAGGGGGTGGTCATCTGCCTCGGCGACATGCCGCTGGTTGCCGGCCCGATGATCGACCGGCTGATGGCGCATTTCGACCCGGAGGAAGGCCGCGCCATCGTCATGCCGACCTTCCGCGGCAAGCAGGGCAACCCGATGCTCTGGGCGGTCGAATTCCTGCCGGAGATGATGGCGATCAACGGCGATGTCGGCGCCCGCCACCTGGTCGGCAAGCATGCCGACCGGATGGTGGAGGTGGAGATGGCCGACGACGCCGTGCTGCGCGACTTCGACACGACGGAGGCGTTGAAGAAGGCGCCGGGCTTCGCCGGGGTGCGGTGATGCGCGCCACCCCCTACCTCTATTTCCGCGGCGATTGCGAGGCGGCGCTGGGCTTCTACGCCGCCAGCGGCCTGGGCAGCGTCGTGACGCTCCTGCGCTATGCCGACACGCCCATGCCGGACCATGGCGGCGGCGCCTGGCGCGACAAGGTGGCGCATGCGCTGTTCGAGGGCCCGGGACTGCGGCTGCAGGCCTCGGACGGGCCGGATTCGGAGCCGATGAAGGGCTGCGCCATCCTGATCGAGCCTGCCGGCCTGGCGGCGGGGGAGGCGCTGTTCGCCGCGCTCTCGGCCGGCGGCCGGGTGACGATGCCCCTCGCCCGGCAGTTCTGGGGCGACCACTACGGCAATCTCACCGACCGCTTCGGGGTGCAGTGGGCGGTGAACATCGCCGCCTGATCACCGGCGGCCCTCCGCCGACCGGGCGGCGGGATCCGCCGTGGCTTTCACCTTCCCCCGCCCCCCCCTTGGCGCGCGCAGGCGCCCGGGCGCCGCCGGCGTCACCCCGCCGCCTGCCGCACCCATTCCGCCCAGCCCAGCACCGCCGCATCCTGCCCGAAGCCGCCGACGACCTGCACGCCGAGCGGCAGGCCCTTCGGCCCGGTGCCCGCCGGCACCGTCGCGCAGGGCACGTGCAGCAGGGTCCAGAGCGAGTTGAAGGCCGGGTCGCCGGTGGCGCCCAGTCCTTCCGGCGCCTCGCCCGGCGCGCTCGGCGTCAGCACCGCGTCGAAGTCGCGCATGGCATCGGCGAAGGCGGCCCGCGCCGCGGCGAAGGCGGCGCGGCCGGCCGCCACGCCCTCCGGGCCGAAGGCCCGGCCCTTCGCCATGTTCTCCCGCAGGATGGGCGAGAGTTGCGCGGCGGCATGGTCCAGTTCCCAGGCCAGGGCCTCGGCGCTCTCGCCATTCATGACGGCGGGGTGCGCCGCCAGCCCAGCCGCCACCGCCGGCGGCAGGTCCAGCGCGGTGACGCTCGCCCCCGCCTTCGCCGCGTCAGCCGCCACGCGGTCGAGCAGCGCACGGGTCTCGGGCGCCGCCTTCTCGGCGGTCGGGCCCCAGCACAGGGCAAGGCGCGGCGCGCGGTCCGGCTTCGCCTCCGGCGTGCCGAAATCGGCGCCGGTGAGACCGGCCATGACCAGCGCCGCGTCGCCCGGGCTGCGGGTGATGACGCCGATGGTGTCGAGCGATTCGCTCATCACCTTCATCCCGGCCCGGTGCAGCGTGCCGTAGCTGGGCTTGAAGCCGACCGCGCCGCAGAAGGCAGCCGGGCGGATGATGCTGCCCGCGGTCTGGGTGCCGAAGCCGGCATGGAAGAACCCCGCCGCCGCCCCGGCCGCCGAGCCGGAGGAACTGCCGCCCGGCGTATGCGCCGGATTGGCCGGGTTGGCCGTCGGGCCCGGGAAGCGGGTGGCGAATTCCGTCGTCACCGTCTTGCCGAGGACCACGGCGCCGGCCCGCCGCGCCAGGGCGACGCAGGCGGCATCGGCGCGCGGCCGGTGCCCCGCCCAGATGGGCGAGCCGTACTGGGCGGGCTGGTCAGCGGTGTCCAGCACGTCCTTCACCCCGAGCGCCAGGCCGTGCAGCGGCCCGCCCGCCCGCCCGGCCGCCCGCGCCGCGTCG
>NZ_SMOA01000410.1 GCF_004353985.1 Paracraurococcus ruber
GCGCTGCTGCTGGGCGCCGCGGCGGACGACCCGGCGGGGGCGGCCTTCGACGCCGCCGGGACGCCTCTGGCCGCGCCGCTGCAGGGCGTGCTGCAGCTTCGCCCCTATCCGGTGCTGCACCTGCCGGATGGCCGGCCGGTGCTGCTGGGCGGCGATGGCAAGCGCGGCGCGGCGCCGGACCCGGCGCTGGACGGCCGGGCGGTGATGGCGGCGGGGTGGCTGACCAGCCGCGGCAGCCTGGCGATGCTGGTGCCCGATGCGCCGCCGGCGCCGCTGGCGGACCCGCTGCCGGCCCCGGCGGTCGAGCCGCTGGGCCGCTGGCGCGTCACCGGCGAGATCTGCGACGGGAAATGCGCCGCCGGCGCCATGCGGCCGGGCACCGGCCTGGCGCATCGCGCCTGCGCCGTGCTCTGCCTGGATGGCGAATTGCCGCCGGTGCTGGTGGCGGAGGCGCCGCTGGCCGGCAGCGCGTTGCTGCTGCTGGGCGGGCCGGAGGGCGGGCCGATGCCGGCGGCGCTGCGTCCGCTGATCGGCCTGCGGGTCACGCTGGAAGGGCACGTGGAGCGGCGCGGCGGCCTGCTGGTGCTGCTCGCCGACCCGGCCAGCGCGGTGGCGCGCTGACTGGCCATGGCGACGCCTCGACACCGCCCTGTAGCGACTTCCTGGCGCCGCATCGCGGCGATGCTTCGGCGCCGCACCGCGGCGACGCTGGCGGCGCTGCTGCTCGCCGCCCTCGGCTGGTGGCTGGCCGGCCTGGCGTTGCCGCTGTTGGGCGCGGAGGCGCTTGACCTGCCCGCCCGTGCCGCCGCGGTTGTGCTGGTGCTCGGCGGGTATGAGGCCTGGCTGGCACGTGTCGCGGAGGGCCATGCACGGCCCGGAGCGTGACCCCAGGCCGCGATCGCGCCACGGCGCGGCTGTGGCGTCCCGCCGCGAACGCGCTCCGGCGCGGCGCGGATCACGCCGCGGCGCGGGCGCTGGGCGGCAGGGCGCGGCTGCACGGGCGCGGAAGGCACACGCGGATCCCGCCAGGGAATTGCCCTGGCCCGCGGCGCGCATCCGCCGCCGCGGGGCCGTGCCGGATGCGCGCCGTTCCGGGGCTGTTGCAACCAGGTCGGATCGCGTGGCGCCGGGCGCGCCGCTCACCCGGCCGGGTTGCCGCCGGCGCGGCGTGGCGGAACGGCACCGCCGTGTGAGACCCCGCCTTCAACCGCCGCACTCCATTGTGCTAAAGATCGCGCATACCGGTCAGTGGCAGCGGCCCGCCGGCCACAATCGACGGGCGAGGTGCATGCGGGTCCTACCGCACCGGTTGGTACCGCCAGACGCTGGCCGGCGGGAAATTCAGCGGCGTCCAGGCCTCGCGCCGCGCCGACAGGCCAAGCTTGCCGTAAGGCAGGGGCGAGGTGATGCAATAGGTGTAGAGCAGGAAGCCCTTGCCGGGCGCCACCGCTTCCACCGCATTGACGAAGCGCTGCTGCTGCGCCTGCGGCAGCAGCACCAGCGGGATGCCGCAGATGGCGGTGCCGACCTTGCCGTGCAGGCGCTCGGGCAGGTCGCGGCGCAGTTCGAAGGCATCGCCGCAGATCACGGTCACGCCCGGCAGCACCTGCCTCAGGTGCTCCGCCATCTCGGGCACGATCTCCACCACGACCAGCCGCTCCGCCGGCACGCCGGCCGCAAGCAGCGCGCGGGAGACGACGCCGGTGCCGGCGCCGAGCTCCAGCACCACCTCGTCCGGCGCCCGCGTCACCAGGCTGGCGATGCGGTTGCACAGGCTGGGGGAGGAGGGGATGACCGAGCCCATCTGCAGCGGGTTGGCGAGCCATCGCTTGAAGAACAGCCCGGCATTGGTGATCTGCCGTCGGCCTTCCTGTCCGCTCGCCGTCAATCCCGACATGCCGGTCATCTCCATCGCCGTGTCGCCGCAGCCGGGTCGTCCCGGCGGACCGCTTCTCTAGGGTCTGCGCGAAAGGCGGCGAAGGCCCCGGCTGGTTCCACCCGCATCCGGGACGCGGGATTTCACGGTGCTGTCACATGACCGCCCGGATCCTGGTGGTCGACGACATCCCGGCGAATCTTCGCCTGCTGGAAGCCAAGCTTCTCGCGGAATACTACCAGGTCGCGCTGGCCTCTTCCGGGCCGGAGGCGCTGGCGATGGCCGAGCGCTGGGCGCCCGACGTCATCCTGCTCGACGTCATGATGCCCGGCATGGACGGCTACGAGGTCTGCCGCCGGCTGAAGGCGGAGGACCGCACCGCGCATCTGCCGGTGGTGATGGTGACCGCGCTGATCGATCAGGCGGAGCGGGTGCGCGGGCTGGAGGCCGGGGCGGACGACTTCCTGTCGAAGCCGGTGGACGACGCGACGATGTTCGCCCGGCTGCGCGCGCTGCTGCGGATGAAGCAGGTGCAGGATGCCTGGCGCCAGCGCAGCGAGACGGCGCGGGAGTTGGGCATCGAGCCGCCGGCGGCGCCGCGCGCCGGCACCGGCGGCGCCCGCGCCCTGGTGCTGTCCGATTCGGCCGAGGAGCGGGCGATGATCGCCGCGGCGCTGGCCGCCGACGGCATGGCGGTGCGGCAGGAGGCGGAAGCCGAATCGGCGCGCCAGGCGCTGGCCGACAGCGCCTTCGACCTCGCCGTGCTCTGCCTCCCGGCGGAAGGCGGGGAGGTGCTCCGCCTCGCCTCGCGCCTGCGGGCGGACACGGCGACGCGGGACCTGCCGGTGCTGCTGGCCGCGGACCCGGAGCAGCGCGGGCTGGTGCTGCGCGGCTTCGACCTCGGCGCCAGCGACCATGTTCTGCGGCCGGTGGACGCGAACGAGCTGCGCGCCCGCGCCCGCAACCAGGTGCGGCGGAAATGGTACCAGGAGCGGCTGCGCAACGACCTCGACCGCTCGCTCGAGCTCGCGGTGACCGACCCGCTGACCGGGCTGCGCAACCGCCGCTACGTCATCCGCCACCTGGAGACGCTGCTGCGCGGCGCCGATGCCGGGGTGATGCTGCTGGATGTGGACCGCTTCAAGTCGATCAACGACCGGCATGGCCATGCCGCCGGCGACGCCGCGCTGCGGGAGGTGGCGGCGCGGCTGAAGGCGCATCTGCGCGCCGCCGACGTGCTGGCCCGCTATGGCGGGGAGGAGTTCATGGTGGTGCTGTCCGGCGCCGCCAGCGAATACGCCGCCGCGGTCGCGGAACGGCTGCGTCATGCCATCGGCGGGGAGCCCATCGCGCTCGGCGCCGCGCGGCTTTCGGTGACGATCAGCATCGGCCTCGCGCTGGCGCCGCTGGCCTGCCCGGCTGAGGCGGCGATCGGCGCCGCCGATGCGGCGCTGTACCGGGCCAAGGCGGCCGGGCGGGACCGGGTGGAGGTTGCGCAGCCGGGCGATTTCGGCGGCCCGCTGCGCCCGCCCGAGGGATGATCGCGCGCGCCTGACGCGCCGCCGCGGGTCGGGCGCCGGCCGGCGGCGCGGCCGCCTCCGCGGCTGCGGC
>NZ_SMOA01000411.1 GCF_004353985.1 Paracraurococcus ruber
GCGCCGGGCGGGCGGGTCAGCCGCCGCCGGCCCGCCGCAGCGCCGCCACCTCCGCCCGCAGCGCCCGCAACTCGGCCAGCACCGCCGCGGTGTCGGCCTGGCGTTCCGCCCGGTTCTCGGCGCTCGCCGCCGCCTCCCGCTGCTCCTTCATGCCCTGGATGCTTTCGACGATCACGCCGATGAACAGGTTCAGCACCACGAAGGTGGAGACCACGATGAAGGGGATGAAGAACAGCCAGGCCCAGGGCTGCTGCTCCATCACCGGCAGGACGATGCCGTTGGTCCAGTCCTCCATCGTCATCAGCTGGAACAGGGTGAAGAGGCTGTCGCCCAGCGTGCCGAATTTCTCCGGCAGCACATCGGCATAGAGCTTCGTCGCCATCACCGCCGCGACGTAGAACATCAGCGCCATCAGGGCGACGATGCTGCCCATGCCGGGCAGCGCCGCCAGCATCGCCTCCACCACCAGGCGCAGGCTGGGGATGACGCTGACCAGCCGCAGCACCCGCAGCACGCGGAGGGCGCGGAGGACCGAGAGCGGCCCGGTCGCCGGCAGCCAGGCGATGCCGACGACGACCAGGTCGAACAGCCCCCAGGGATCGCGGAAGAAACGGCCGCGGAAGGCATAGATCCGCAGGGCCAGTTCGGCGGTGAAGACCAGCAGCAGGGCGGCGTCCACCGCATGCAGCAGGTCGCCATAGGCGGCCATGATGCTGCCCGAGGTCTCGAGCCCCAGGGTCACCGCGTTCAGCAGGATCAGCCCGGTGACCAGGCGTTGGAAGGGTTGCGAAAGCACCAGGCGGGCGATGCGCGCGCGCGGCGAATCATCGAGGTCGAGCGCGGTGAGCACTTCCTGCATCGTCGGGTCCCGGCATGGCGGCGGCGTAAGGGTTCCGTAAGGAATGGTCCCCCGCCGGGTCGGCGACAAGGGCGGCCCGAACCCAGGCAGCCTGCCTTGGCGCCCGAAACCTTCCCTTCACGCCCAGCCGATCATAACCGTGATGGTTTCAGGCGGAGGCAGGATGCTTCCGACGGCGCAGGGCGCCGGCGATGGTGGCGGCTGGGCGCGGGGCCGGATGGCGGCCGAGATCACCTCGGACGCGGCCTTTTCCGCCCGCCTGGCCAAGGCGCAGGCGGCGGCCGAGGCCGATGATCTGCGGGTGCGCACCCTGGCAGCCCGGGCCGGCATCGCGCCGCATGCGGATTTCCACCGCACCAGCTTCGCGGAACTGGCGGTGCAGATCGGCGCGGCCGAGGGCGTGGTCTACACCACGGACATCGCCCGCATCGCCGACATGGCGGTGGCCGACCTGGCGAAGCGGATCGACACGGCGCTGGGCCCCGATGCGCCGGCCTTCACGCTGCGCATGCGCGGCGGCCGCCTGGCCCTGGACGGGCTGAACGAGGCCCAGGTGGCGAAGCTGCGGGAAGATCCGCTGCTGCTCCAGGACATGCAAAACGCCCTGGCCCTGAAGGAACAGGTGGCGGCGAACGAGGTCGCGTCCCGCTATGTCGAGGACTACCAGGCCGCCTGGCGGAGCGGCGGCCCCGCCGCGGCCGCGGCGGTGGTGCGGGCCCATGAGGGAAGGTTCGACGTGCCGCTCCGCCTGGCCTTCCGCGCCGGCGGCCAGGGCGTGGCGGTGCAGCGGGCCGACGCGCCGGCGTGACGCGGGCGGCGGGCCCGCCTCAGCCCGGGATCACCGCCGGCACGCCGAACACCGCCGGATGCAGGTGCAGCAGCGCCACCCAGGCGACCAGCGCCACCAGCGGCGCCGCCCAGCCGATCTCCCCCACGACCAGGCGGTTGCGCCCGGCCAGGATGGCGCCGAAGGGCAGGATCGAGGTGGTTGGCGCCAGCCGGGCCCAGAGATCGGGCGCGCGGCTGGCCAGCTTGGCATCGATCGAGGGCATGCCGGCCAGCGCCGTCACCAGGAAGGCGCCGAAGAAGACCAGGCTGGCGCTGTCGCCATTGCCGACGACATGCACCGCCGCCCAGAGCGCGAAGGACCACAGCATCGGGTGGCGGGTGATGCGCTGGATGCCGGCCGGCCCGGCGCCCAGCGCCGACTCCCCGCCCAGGGCGGTGGGATTGCCGCGGAGCGAGGCGACGAAGAGCAGGAAGGCCGGCAGCATGACGAGCGCGAGGATCCAGCGCAGCCAGCCCGGCGCGAACCAGAGCGGGGTGGTCTCCGCCCCCTTCCAGGCCTGCACCAGCAGGCCGATGGCGGCGAAGGACAGCAAGGAGTAGCCGATGCGGAAGGCCGTCTCCCCGGTGCGGGCGACGATGCGGCCGCGCAGCGCCGTGCCGGCGATGCCGACATGCACCCCCACCCAGAGCAGCGCCGCGAGCAGCAGCAGAAGCATGTCCCGAATCCCCGAAAGCCGGCGGCGAAGTGTCGGCCGGCGGCGGCGCGCCTGTCCATCGCGGCTGGGCGGCGCGGGCGCCCGCCGGTGCCCTGCCGCGCCCGGCGCTGGACAGCGATGCCGCCCAGGCGGCAGGTAGGCGCATGGCCATGCCTGCCCTGCTCTCGCTCGAGCCCCTCTTCGCCTCCCCCCTGCTGCGCTTCGGCGTGCCGGACGCGGAAGGGCTGAACGCGATGCTGCTGGCGGAGGTGTCGGCGATGCGCGCCGCTTCCCCCGGCATCGCCCGCAGCAACCGGCAGGGCTGGCATTCGGCCACCGACCTGTTCGAGCGGACGGAGCCGGGCTGCGCCCTGCTGCGCCGCCATGTGCTGGATGCGGCGCGGCAGGCGGCGCTGGCGCTCGCCCCGGACCTCGACCTCGCCGCCATCGCGGTGCAGGGGGAAGCCTGGGTGAATGTGAACGGCCCGGGCGCCTTCAACGTGCCGCATGAGCATCCGGGCTGGACCTTCTCCGGCTGCTACTACGTGGCGATGCCCGAGACGGCGGAGGCGCGCGGCGGCGCCATCGAGTTCCTCGACACGCGCATGGGCGTCGCCGCCTTCGGCCTGGCCGGGTCGGACACCTTCTCGGGCAAGGTCGCCTGCCGCCCGGCGCCGGGCGAGATGCTGATCTTTCCCTGCTGGCTGAAGCACTGGGTCTATCCGCATGACGCGGCGGCGGAGCGCGTGACCATCGCCTTCAACCTGCGCTGCGTGCCGCGGCGCCGCCAGGGCGGGTCGGGCGGCGGCGCCACCGCCGAGGTGCGTGCAGCCGATCGACCATCATGACCCAGGGCGGCTCGCGCAGCGGCGCGACCGCCGTGCGGCGACAGCGGGCCGGAACCCCGGCCTGAACGCCGTCTGCCGTGGTGTCCTGCCTGCGAGTGCCGCCGCCATCGGCCGGGGACATCCGCGCCTGTCCCCGGCTGCCGCCGGCGCTCGTGGCACCTGGGGGCCGGAGAGAGGGCGGAGCGCGGCCCGACGCGGCCACCCGGGCGCGGCTGCCGGTGGTGCGGCGCGCATCCCCATCGGGCCGCGCCGTGCGGGCACCCCGGGCGCCGGAGCGCGCCGGGCGGCC
>NZ_SMOA01000412.1 GCF_004353985.1 Paracraurococcus ruber
CCCGCAGCGCCGCCGCCGCCACCCGCTGCACGGCGGCACGCACCACGCCGGGCCGCGGCGCGTCGCGCAGAGTCGTGAACCAGTGCTCCGGCGGGTTGCGGCCGGCGGCGCGGTGCCAGGTCAGGGCGCGCAGCACCCGCTCGGCCGCCGGCGGCAGCCGATCCGGCATCGCAAGGCCGTTCAGCACGCCCCAGATCCCGGCCCAGCAGCGCCCGACCGCCCAGGGATTGTAGCCGCCGCCGCCCAGCACGATCAGGCGCGGCGCCTCCGCCATCACCGCCCGCACCACGCCCCAATGCGCGTTGTTGGACAGGCCGAGGCGCGAGAGCGGGTCCTCCTCCAGCGCATCGGCGCCGCATTGCAGCATGATGGCCTGGGGCCGCAGGTGGCGGATGATGGGCAGGATCGCCTGGTGCAGCAGCCAGAGCATCTCGCTGTCGTGGAAGCCGGGCGGCACGGGCAGGTTGCGGGCATGGCCGCCGGCCTGGTCGGCGACCCCGCCGGTGAAGGGCCAGCGCCCATCCTCATGGACCGACAGGGTGAAGACCCGCGGGTCGTCATGGAAGGCGTCCTGAACCCCGTCGCCATGATGCGCATCGATGTCGAGGTAGAGGATGTTGTCGAGCCCCTGGTCGAGCCAGGTCAGCAGCCCGAGCACGGGATCGTTCAGGTAGCAGAAGCCGCTGGCGCGGTCCGGCCTGCCGTGATGCGTGCCGCCGCCCGGGCAATGCACCACGCCGCCCGCGACGGTCAGGCGCGCCGCCAGCATGCAGCCGCCGGCGGAGGTGGCGGGGCGCGAGAAGACCTCCCGGTACACCGGGTTGCCATGCGCGCCGATATGGAAGCGCGCCTTGTCCGCCGGGTCGGCACGCTGCGTCGCCTCCGCGCGCTGCAGCGCCGCCACGTAGTCGGGATGGTGGAAGCGGGCGAGCTCTGCCGGGGTCGCCATCGGCGCCGGCACCCAGCCGGCCTCGGGCAGCCAGCCCAGGGCCTCGATCAGGTCCAGGGTGGTGGAGACCCGCAGGATGGCGAGCGGGTGCTTCGGACCGTAGGAGGAGGCGCGGTAGATCTCCGACCCGATCAGCACGGGCCGCAGGCGCGGATCGGGCGGCATGCGGGCCGATAGACGCCGGTGCCGCCCTGGCGCAAGCGGGGGGCCGGCCGGCGGGCGCGCGATTCGCGTGGGAAGTTTGCACACGAGAAGTTGACCGAGGGCGTCGGGAGGAGGTAACCAGTCAGGGTCGCCGCATGCGAAACTGCTGGGCGACATGCGGATGGATGCGCCTGTCCATGCCCAACGCCGAGCAGGGGTCGTGAGCGGCTTCCCGGGGGTGCCCATCCCACGGCGGGATGGCCACGCGCCCCTGCCGCCGGGACTGCTGGCCGAACAGGTCGCCCAGATCTACCGCGAGACGCCGATGGCCGCCGGCGTCGGCGGCATCAACGCCGCCCTGATGGCGGCGCTGCTGCTGCAGACGGAAGGCGAGCAGCGGGCGCTGACCTGGCTGCTGGCGATGCTGCTGATCTCCGCCCTGCGGCTGGTGACCTGGCTCGCCTGGCGGCGGGATCCGGCGGCGCGCGGGCGGGCACGGCACTGGGGCAGGATCGGCACCGCCGGCGCGATCTGCGCCGGCATCGGCTTCGGCGCCGGCGGCGCCTGGCTCTGGCCCGACACCGCGGCGGGGCAATTCGCCTGGATCTTCCTGATCGGCGGCATGTGCGCCGGCGCCGCGGGGCTGCACCACGCGCATCTGCCCACCGCGCTCGGCTTCATCCTGCCGGCCGCCCTGCCCTTCGCGGCGATCTATGCCGGCATGGGCTCGCCCGATGCGCTGTCGGCCAGCGCGATGATCCTGGTCTTCGTCGCCGCGCTGACCGCCAGCGCCTGGCGCTCCTCGCGCGAGTTCACCGCCAATCTGCGGCTGCGCCTCGACCTCGCCGAGCAGGCCAGGGCGCTCGAGGAGGCGAATTCGCGCCTGCGCGAGGAGATGGCGCGGCACCGCGCCACCGAGGCGACGCTGCGGCAGGCGCAGAAGATGGAGGCGGTCGGCCAGCTCACCGGCGGCATCGCGCATGACTTCAACAACCTGCTGACCGCCGTGCTGGGCAGCCTGGCGCTGCTGCGCAAGCGGCTGCCGGCCGGCGATGCGCGCGCCGCGCGGCTGCTGGAGAATGCCGCGCAGGGGGCGCAGCGCGGCGCCAGCCTGACCCAGCGCCTGCTGGCCTTCGGCCGTCGCCAGGCGCTGAACCCGACCGCGGTGGATCTGGCGGCGCTGGTGCAGGGCATGGCGGCGCTGCTGCGCGGCGTGCTGGGCGGCGCGGTGCATGTGCGCACCGAATTCCCGCCGGGCCTGCCGCCGGCCTGGGTGGATGCCAACCAGCTCGAGCTGGCGGTCCTGAACCTGGCTGCCAATGCCCGCGATGCGCTGCCGGCGGGCGGCGAGATCCTGGTCGGCGGCGCGGCGCGGCGCGTGGCGCAGCCGCAATCCGGCGGCCTGCCGCCCGGCGACTACGTCGTGCTCAGCGTCTCCGATGCCGGGGAAGGCATGGACGAAGCCACGCTGGCCCAGGCGATGGCCCCCTTCTTCACCACGAAGGGCGTCGGCAAGGGCACCGGCCTGGGGCTGGCCATGGTGCATGGGCTGGCGGCGCAGTCCGGCGGCGGGTTCCTGCTGCGCAGCGCCCGCGGCGTCGGCACGGTGGCGGAGCTGTGGCTGCCGCGGGCGAGCGCCGAGGCAGGGTTGGCGGAGGACGCGCCGGACCCGCCCCGGGCCGGGTCGCTCCCGGCCTCGCCCGGCGTGACGCCCGGCGGCCGCGTGCTGGTGGTGGATGACGATGCGCTGGTGCGGGCCAGCGTCGTCGCCATGCTGGAGGATCTGGGCCTGTCCGTGGCCGAGGCCGCGTCCGGCCCGGAGGCGCTGGCGCGGCTGCGCGCGGGGATGGCCGCCGACCTGCTGCTGACCGATTTCGCCATGCCCGGCATGACCGGGGTGCAGCTGGCCGAGGCGGCACGCGGCCTGCGGCCGGACCTGCCGGTGCTGCTCGCCTCCGGCTATGCCGAGCTGGAGGCCAGCGGCACCGGCGGCTTCGACCTGCTGGCCAAGCCCTTCGTGCAGGACGAACTTGCGCATGCGGTCGCCGCCCGGCTGGGCGTTCGCGGCCCCGTCGCGCCGCCGCAGGCCGGGCTGCGATCCGGCCTGAAGGCCGACCTGGCCTAGCCCGGGCGCCTGGCAGCGATCCGCCGGTCCGCCCCGGACCGCAGGCCGCGGCACGCCGTGGGATGAGGCGGGCACCGGCCGAGGGTCCAAGCCGCGCCGGCGAAGGCGCCGGCCGGACCCGGCGACGGCCCGCCGGCAGGTCCGTGGCGGCGCGAGGGTCGCAGGACGATCCGCCCAGGGCGCGGCTGCCGCCGGGCGGGCATGGCGCACCGCCGCGTGTCCTCGCCGCGGGCCGGGGCGGCCGGGCCG
>NZ_SMOA01000413.1 GCF_004353985.1 Paracraurococcus ruber
CGCGCGGCCGCCGGCGATCGGCGCCGGGCGCGGCGCGGTCGGGCCGGGCGCCATGCCCCGGGGGCAGTCGCTGCGGCCGTCGCTGCGGCCGCAGTGGCCGCCTCTGGTCCCGCTCCCGCCCCCCTGGCGACGGCGCGGCGCGACGCTTCGGCGCCGGGCGTATCCTCGGTGCTGGCCTGCGGCTAGCCTGCCGGCCGCATGACGTCCTTCGATCCCGCCGAATCCGCCCTGGTGCTCGGCGCCTTCACCATCGCCGGCGTCGTGAAGGGCCTCGCGGGCTTCGGGCTGCCGACCGTCACGCTCGGCCTGCTGGCGCTGATCCGGCCGCTGCCGGAGGCGATGGCGCTGATGATCGTGCCGACCCTGGCGACCAATGTCTGGCAGGCGCTGGTCGGGCCGGCGCTGCTGCCGGTGCTGCGGCGGCTCTGGCCCTTCCTCGCCGCCGCCGTGCTGGGCACCCTGGCCGGCGCCGGCATCCTGGCGCGGTCGGACGCGCAATTCCTCTCCGGCCTGCTCGGGCTGCTGCTGGTCGCCTCGGCCCTGCTGGCGCTGGCGGGCCCGCAGGTGCCGGCGCCGCGGACGGCGCAGGAACGCTGGCTGTCGCCGGCGGTCGGCGGCGCCGCCGGACTGCTGACCGGCATGACCGGCAGCTTCCTCTTCCCCGCCGCGCCCTACCTGGCCGCGCTGAAGCTGCCGCCGCAGCATTTCGTGCAGGGCTTCGGCATCGGCGCGCTGCTGGCGACGCTGGCGCTGGCGGCCGGCATGGCCGGGCAGGGGCTGCTGCCGCGCGATCTCGGCCTCGCCTCGCTCATCGGCGTGGCGCCGGCCTTCCTCGGCATGGCGGTGGGCACGCGGCTGCGCCGGGCGATGCCGGATGCCCGCTTCCGCACGGTGATCCAGGCCGCGCTCGGCCTGGTCGGGCTCTGGCTCGCCTTCCGCACCTTCGGCTGATCACTTCCGCAGGTCGGGCAGCGGCGGCGCCACGCCGGCGGGCAGCCCGACCTGCGCGGTGTTCAGCGTCATCGACACCGCCACGTAGTAGCCGCTGACCGCGATCAGGTCGACGACGCCGCGTTCCCCGAAGCGCGCCTTCGCCGCGGCGAAGCTGGCGTCGGAGACGACGCGGTTGCGGTGCAGCTCGGTGCAGAACTCGTAGACGATGCGCTGGTCCTCGCTCATCCCCTCCGGCCGGCGGCCCTGGGCGAGGTCGGTCGCCACGCCGTCCGGCAGGCCGGCCTTCAGCGCGAGCGGGTGGTGCGCGTACCATTCGTATTGCGACGACCATTCGCGCGCGGTGATCAGGATGGCGAACTCGTTCAGCGCCGCGGGGATGGAGCTGCGGAAACGCAACTCCTCGCCGACGCGCTGCAGCCGGTCGCCCACCTCGGGGCTGCGCAGCCAGGCATTGAAGGGGCCGGAGAGGCGGCCGCGCGGGCCGCTCATGATCGCCTCGGCGACGCGCCGCTGCTCCGGCGTCATCTGCTCCGGCGTCAGCTGCGGGAAGCGTTCCTCCGCGATGGCGCCCGTCGCCATCAGGCCGAGCAGCGCCATCGCCAGACATCCCTGCCGCATCCCTGCCTCCCTCGGGCGTTTCCCCGGGCCGCAGCCTGCACCCGGGCCGGCGCCGCGGGGAAGGGGCTTGCGGCACCGCCCGGCCTGCCGCGAAATGCCGGCGACGTCTTGGGAGGAGCCAGACCATGCGCATCCTTGGCCGCCGCGGCCTGCTCTCCGCGGCGCTGCTGCTCGCCCCGCTGCACCCCGGCGCCGCCGGCGCGGCGGACCTGCAGGTGATGAGCTCCGGCGCCTTCACCGGCAGCTACCGCCTGCTCGCCCCGATCTTCGAGCAGCAATCCGGCCATCGCCTGCACATCACCTACGGCGCCTCGATGGGCACGGCGCCGGAGGCGATGCCGAACCGGCTCGGCCGCGGCGAGCCGGCGGATGTGCTGATCCTGGTCGGCGCCGGCCTCGACCCGCTGGTGCAGCGCGGCCTGGCGGTGGCGGGCAGCGGCGTCGACATCGCCATCTCGCGCATCGGCGTGGCGCAGCGGGCCGGCCTGCCGAAGCCCGACATCTCGACGGTGGAGGGGCTGCGCCAGGCCTTCCTCGACGCAAAGTCGATCGGCTACTCCTCCAGCGCCTCCGGCATCTACTTCACCTCGGACCTGGTGCAGCGCCTGGGCATCGCCGACCAGGTGCTGCCGAAGGCGCGCCGCATCACGGTGGAGCGCGTCGCCGCCGTGGTCGCGCGCGGGGAGGTGGAGCTGGGCCTGCAGCAGGTGAGCGAGATCACCGAGGTGCTGCAGGGCCCGGACGGGGCGAAGGTGGTGCTGCTCGGGCCGCTGCCGGATGCGGTGCAGCAGGTGGTGACCGTGACCGCCGCCTTGTCCGCCGGCGCGAAGGAACCGGCGGTGGCGCGCGACTTCATCCGCTTCCTCGCCTCGCCCGAGGCGCAGGCGGCGATCCGCCGCATGGGGCTGGAGCCGGTGGAGCGGCGCTGAGGCGCCGCCCCGCCCGCCGCCGAGGCTCCCGCCGTCCGGCAGCGTCGCTGGCCGGCAGGTTCATCGCCGGGGCGCGCGGCGGCCGCAGGAGGCCCGCGCCTCATGCCGGCCGGCACGGCCATGGCGTTCGGCGTCGCCGCCCCGCGGGCCCCGCGCGATGCGGGGATGCCGGTGCGCGCCATCCGCGTCCCGGCGTCAGAGGAAGAGCGGCACCAGGCTCAGCACCAGCAGCGCCGCCATGGCGCGGTTGAACCAGCGCAGCGCCGCCGGGCCGCGCAGGAGCCGGGCGGTGCCGAGCCCGAGCGCCGCCCAGGCCAGCAGGCTGCCGAAGGCGGCCAGGGCGAAGAGCAGGGCGAGCGCCAGCGCCTCTCCCAGCACGCCGCCGGCGCCGCCGGTATAGGTGGCGACGGCACCGGCGGCGATGATCCAGGCCTTGGGGTTCACCCACTGGAACAGCGCCGCCTGCAGCATCGTCATCGGCGTCGATCCTGTGCCGGCGGCGGCGCCGGGGACGGGCGGCGCCGCGGTGGCGATGCCCCAGGCCAGCCAGAGCATCCAGGCGGCGCCGACCCAGCGCAGCACCGCCAGGGCCTGCGGCAGGGCGTCCAGCACCTGCGCGGCGCCCAGCGCCACCAGCACCAGCATGACGGGGAAGCCGATGGCGACGCCGGCGACCATCGGCAGGCTGCGGGCGAGGCCGAAGTTCGCCGCCGTCGCCGCCACCAGGGCGTTGTTCGGGCCGGGCGTGGCCGACATGGCGAGGGCGAATCCGGCCGCCGAGGCGAGCCAGGCAGTGCCTTCCATGGGGATCTCCGTGGCTGGGGCGGCGCGGCCCGCCCCGGGGCGGGGGCGGGCTGGCCCGCTGTCGAGGCCGGCGCCCCGGGCGGGGCGCAGCGGCGCGGAAGGGGCGGCGCGAGG
>NZ_SMOA01000414.1 GCF_004353985.1 Paracraurococcus ruber
GGCCGCGTTAACGCGTTTCGGACTTGGCGGCAGGAGACCCGCGTCCAGCTACCGGCGTGAATGCCAGGGCCGCCCTGTCGCCGCTCCAACGCGACCTATCCCTGAACAACTTGGCAATGCCCTCTGTAGTCTATTCTCGATCCGCCGGAATGTAGGGAATCATACCTTTATCGTAGGCGATCATCTGCACCTCGCGCGACATGTCGCGTAGGTCGACCAGCATGCCGTTGACCTCGGCCATCCACACCAGCGGGTTGCGGTCGATGAAGCTCCGCAGCATCCAGGTCGGGTCCATCCGGTTCGTGCGCAGCGCGTCCGAGATAACCTTGGCTTTGGCGCTCGCCGTGCTCTCGCCGACGCCAAAGGCGACACAAACTTCGACCATGGGCATATGAGGCTTGCTCGCCTTGTCCGAAAGAAAGTTGAGCTGCCCCAAGACGTAGATGATGCTGCAGGCCCAGGTTCGCGGTTGCCCAGAGGCCAAGGGGCTCGGGCGCTTGTGGCAGAGGGCCACCGCCATGGCCCGAGCGAGGTCGCAGTATTCCTCGTTCAGGTGGTCGCGGCAGAACGCGTCCGTGAGCGCGACCACGGCATCGTAGGTCGCCTGCATGGCCTTGGGGACCGAAGTCGAACGAGATGAAGCCACCACGGGAACCTCATGTTGGGATGGGGTTCCAGGCGCGGGAAGTAACCTTGCCGGAACGCCCGCAAGTGGCGCGTCTGGTGGCAAAGAACCGCCTTGGGCGGGAAACGGCCTCTCAGCGATCCAGACACACTCGCCGGGGCGTATCCCGGCAGAATGGACATTGCGGAAAACCATGGCCTAGGCTTGGCGAAGGCTAGCCGGCTGACAAGTGCAAGCCACCATGCTGGAGGCGTAAATTCGGCCGATAGAGGAGATACGGCCATGGGTCTGCGACGAGAGGTTGGTTCCGAGATCTCAGCAGATACTGGTTTGGACCAGACGGACCAGACAGACGAAGGCTTGCTACTAGTTCCACCAACACAAAATACGAAACCATCTGCAATAACTGGATTGCTACAACCCGACAGTTGGCCTACTCCCAAGTGGTGTAGCGAAAGCGATGCAGTTAAACATATGAAAATATACGATCGACAGTTTCTTTTCCAGCTCAGAACGCGATATATGGAAATAGAAACGGATTTTCGCTCAGTGCTTGGAAACGCTCCGGATACTGTAAACGTAATTGTGGATGTAGTTACTGCAACACGAATAGTAGAGCTGCTTCACACTTCACGAAAAGGATTAGAGGTAAGCAATATAGACTTATCTGTTATATCCAATCTATTAGATCTCGCTGAAAGATTGATGGTGTGGCTCTACCCTGAATGGATTGCTAGAGCAAAAATGGAAGGTCTCCTCCTAAAACTCGATTCTATTCCCTTCGAACAGAAGAACGCCCTCAAGGATCGAATTTTGAGATTGTCGAAGTCGGAGCGCGAATCTTACCCGGGAGAGATAAGATCAGTTCTGGATGATGCTATCGGAATATTTAACTCCAAAATGGTGGAAGACAGGGTTGGGCGAGGTTTGCAACTCAGCCGCCTCCGTGCACTTACATTATGGGGAGTATTCATATTAGTGCTATTTCTGGCCGTGACTCCAATATCCTTGAGAGTTGCAGACGTTAACGCGTGGCCGTCATCTATTGTGTTTTCTAACACCAGCTTTGCATTTTTGGTATGGATGAATGGCATTGCCGTGATGTCTTTTGGTGCAATGGGAGGCTTCCTCAGCGGGTTACTCCACGCAAGAAGCACGCGTATCACTTTAATCGAGTATTTTGAAAGTATGGTCAAATTGCTACTCAGGCCACTAGTCGGCTCTCTGGTCGCTTTGGTTTTATACACTATTCTGTCTTGGAAAGTGCTCCCCGGAATAGATATTGTTAACCCAGGGTCGTATTTTCTTGTCGCTTTTCTATCTGGGTTCTCCGAAAGGTATTTCTTGCGAATGCTCAAGACCGAGCCAGAAGGCACAGATGAACAAATCACTAATAAAATTCCACAGCGCGGATAAATGTCCGCTACCCAACTCCGGTGTGCATGGTCCGTTTTGGGTCGAATCCGGCGGTCTATTTGGCATCGGCTGCCGTCATCAGTAGCGTGCGGGCCATGGCCGGAGCAGGTCGCGGGGCAGGGCTGTTCAACGCTCTCCACCAGCCTGACCTCGCCCGCTGATGTGCTCAGGTTGAACCCCGCGCCAGCAGGCCGCAGAGGCATGGCCCGTTAGTTGAAGTTTCGTGTTTGCACAGGCGCACATGGAAGGAGGTCAAGAGCGTTGAGCAGCCCTGATGCTGCTGGCGATCACCGTGGCCGCCTATCTGATCCGGAGCGATGCACTGTTCCTGTATCTGGACGAGTAGCTTTATCGCAAGCCAGACGGCACCGTCACAATCGTTGCGTGGGCCCCGGCACAGCGCTGGAGGGCTTAGCCAGATAGAGCTTGTTCGGCCTGTTCGAAAATCGCGATAATAGAGTGGCTTATTTGGGAGCTAGAATAAATGAGCTTACAACCAATAGAGCGAGCAAAAACAAGCTGGGATCCGTTTCGGCGGTTTGGACAATATTGGTCAGAATCGGTACTTACTTCCGGAGGATTTCTATATGCCGTTGTGCTTGCATGGAGTGTTGAGTTTATATTTTGTGTATCCGCTTCTCAAGACTTGAAAAGCGCTGTCGCTAATTTTTGTATACTTTGGTTTGTGTCCGGTGCTGCTTTTTTCACAGGCACGATATGCGGTATTCTATTTGGGCTCCCAAGATCTCAGTTTGTAGTTGCGCGAGATGCTGTTGTCTCTGATAAAACGACGCCCAATCCAGCCATCAACACTACGCGCTATCGCGCAAACACAAACTTTGAAGATGTTTCTGACTGGCTCTCTAAAATAGTTGTTGGATTAGGAATAGCGCAGTTTCCTAAGCTCATTGAATTCTTCGTATCAGTTGGAGATAGCGTCGGGCCCGAGCTAAGTGTTGGGAAAGGTGCAAGCGCGATTGTCTCATCTTCTTTGATATATGGCTTGGTATGTGGATTTCTTTATTATTATGTGTGGGCACGCAGTACTTTACAGAAGCTACTGGAGCAGGGCGAGACCGGCGGGGTTCCAGTCCAACAATGACGAAGGGGGCCGAAGCCCCCTTGCCCCTCAGCTCACCCCAGGACCGTTCAACGCTCTCGACCGCACTCGCTCGGCGCCTCAGAACACGCTGAATTTCAACCAAGGGGCGATGATTCTGCGGCCCGCTTCGCAGGTTTCAACCTGAGCACCTCAGAGTCCTCTCTGATTGGGGTTAGGGGGTCAAGCTGTTCCTCTCGCCTCAAGTCATTCCCGTAGGTCACTCGCTTCTCTTCGCGGTCGGCGCGTGGCCGCCGCAGGATGGGGTCAGGAGGG
>NZ_SMOA01000415.1 GCF_004353985.1 Paracraurococcus ruber
GCGCTCGCGCTGGCCGCCTGCGCCGCGCCGGCGCCAGCCCCGCCCGTCGCGCCGGTGGACCTGGCGGCGCGGCTGCCGGAGGAGGCCGCCGGCTTCCGCCGTGGCGCCGTCCTGCCGCTCGCCCAGCGGCCAGGCGGCCAGCGAGGGGCGCAGCCCGAGGGGCGTGAGGCAGCCTACGCCACCCGCGGCCGCCTCGCCGCCGGGGCGCTGATCGAGCTGTATCGCCTGCCGGAAGGCACGGTGCCGGAGGGCATTGCCGCCCCGGCCGTGGTGGCGGCGCTGGAGGATCTGCTGGCCGAGGCGGCGCGCGCCCCCGGCCACCGGCAGCAGCAGGAAACGGCACGGCTGGCCCTGCCGGAAGGCGGCATCCCCGGCCTGGCCTGCGCCGAGACCACCGGCCTGTATGGGCGGGAGAATGTGCAGGGCCTGCTCTGCGCCGGCGGCGTGGGCGGCGGGCTGGTCCGGCTGCGGGTGACCATGCCGCGGCGCGACCCGGCCCCGGCGGACCCGCGCGGCTTCGCCGCCGCCGTCCTCACGGCGCTGCGCGGGGGCTGACAATGCCGGGCCCGCCGCCCCACCTGCCCCGCGCATGACCGACCGAGCCGCCGACCCGATGCGGGTCTTCGACCGCCGCCTGCTGCGGCGGCGCCGCGACCGCGCCGCCGCCACGGTGGACCGGGTGGCGCCGGTGCTGGAGGCGGCGGCCGACCGCCTGCTGGACCGGCTGGACGACACCACCCGGCGCTTCGCCCGGGCGCTGGAGATCGGCGGCCGCGGGGTCGTGGCGCCGCTGCTGCGGTCCCGCGGCATCCCCTTCGTGGTGTCCATGGACCTGTCGTCCCGCATGGCGCGGGGGGCGGGCGGCCTGGCGGTGGCCGGCGACGAGGAATGGCTGCCCTTCGCGCCCGAGAGCTTCGACCTGGTGGTGGCCAGCCTGTCGCTGCACTGGGTGAACGACCTGCCCGGGGCGCTGCTGCAGATCCGGCGGGCGCTGCGGCCGGACGGGCTGTTCCTGGCCTCGCTCCCCGGCCTCGGCACCCTGCAGGAGTTGCGGGAGGCGCTGGCGGCGGCCGAGAGCGAGCTGCGCGGCGGGCTGTCCCCGCGCGTCTCGCCCTTTCCCGAATTGCGCGACCTGGCCGGGCTGCTGCAGCGGGCCGGCTTCGCTTTGCCGGTGGCGGATGGGGAGGCGCTGCCGGTCGCCTATCGCAGCCCGATGGCCCTGTTCGAGGATCTGCGGGCGGCGGGCGAGACCAATGCCGTGCTGGCGCGTGACCCGCGCATCCCGCCGCGGGCGCTGCTGCCGCTGGCGGCCAGCCGCCTGCCGGTGGCGGGGGAGGCGATCCCGGTCGGGTTCCGCCTGCTGGTCATGACCGGCTGGGCGCCGCATGAGAGCCAGAGCAAGCCCGCGCGGCCCGGCAGCGCCACGGTGCGGCTGGCCGAGGCGCTGGGGGTGGAGGAGCGGAAGGCGGGGGAGCGGGCGGGGCGGTAGCCGGCGGGGTTACCCCTGCCGCCCATCCGGCGCGCGGCTTTCGCAACCCTGCGACCGGCCGGGCGCTGTCCCTCGCCCGCGCTTGCTTCCGGCGCCCCCCGCGCGCATCTTCCTGCCTCACGCCCTCCGCCAGAGACACCCGAGCATCATGGACCAGCAGGGCGGCGATTCCCGCCGCATCACCCTCCACGCCCCCGAGGATTTCGCGGGCATGCGCCGGGCCGGGCAGCTTGCGGCCGCCACCCTCGACATGATCACCGACCATGTCCGCCCGGGCGTCACGACGGGGGAGCTGGACCGGCTCTGCCACGACCACATCCTGGCGCATGGCGCGACGCCGGCGCCGCTCGGCTATCGCGGCTATCCGAAATCCATCTGCACCTCGATCAACCATGTCGTCTGCCACGGCATCCCGGGCGAGCGGGTGCTGGCCGAGGGCGACATCCTCAACATCGACGTCACCGTCATCCTCGATGGCTGGCATGGCGATTCCAGCCGGATGTACGTGGCGGGCCAGCCTTCGACCAGGGCGCGGCTGCTGCTCGACGTGACCTATGAGTCAATGATGCTGGGCGTCGCCGCGGTGAAGCCGGGCGCGACGCTCGGCGATGTCGGCCATGCCATCCAGCGCTTCGTCGAGCGGCACCGCTTCTCCGTGGTGCGCGACTTCTGCGGCCACGGCATCGGCCGGCGCTTCCACGAGCCGCCGAACGTGCTGCATTTCGGCCGCCCCGGCGAGGGCCCCGTCCTGAAGCCCGGCATGTTCTTCACCATCGAGCCGATGGTGAATGCCGGCCGGCCGGAGGTGAAGATCCTCGACGACGGCTGGACCGCCGTGACGCGCGACCGCAGCCTGTCCGCGCAGTTCGAGCACATGGTGGGCGTGACCGAGACGGGGGCGGAGGTCTTCACCCTGTCCCCAGCCGGGCTGCACCGGCCGCCCTATCGCGGCTGAGCGCCGGGCAGCCGCCACCCGCGGGCGCGGCGGCAACCGGAGTGGATCGCCGGGCGTGAGTAGGGAACGCCGGGCGGCGCGGGCCTGTTCGGTGGTCACGGACCCGGCAGTCACCGACCGGTGGGCAGCCCGCAACACCGAACCCGATCCGCCGCGGCCCCGGGCGCCGGGGCGCGCAGGACCATCGACCGCCGGGTCGGTGGGCATGCCGCCGGCCCTGGACGTCGCCGCGCGCTGGCGCGCGGCAGGGGCGGGGCTTCGATCACCCGACGGCCGCAGCCGCCAGGGCATCATGACGGCGATGCTTGACGCGCCTTCGCTGGCGAGCGTATGTGAAAGTCATAAACATTCACATGAGGGCCGCCATGCAGTTCGCTCCGCTCCTCGCCGCCCCGCCGCTGGTGCAGGCGCATGCCGCCGCGGCGATCGCCGCCTTCGGCCTCGGCCTCTGGCAGATGGCCGCGCCCAAGGGGACGCTGCCGCACCGGCGCCTGGGCTGGGCCTGGACCGGGCTGATGCTGGTGGTCGCGCTCTCCTCCTTCGGCATCACCGGCAATCGCGGGCCCTGGCATTTCTCCTGGATCCACGGGATTTCGCTCTTCACGCTCGTCATGCTGCCCCTGGCGGTGCTGCATGCCCGGCGCGGGCGGGTCGGGCTGCACCGGCGGGCGATGATCGGGCTGTTCCTCGGGGCGCTGGTGATCACCGGCGCCTTCACCCTGCTGCCGGGCCGGCTGCTGGGCAGGGTTGTCTTTTCGTAGACGATATCGTTGAACGAAAGCCCTGCGGTACGATATCACCCCGGTCCGTTCGGGGGCAGGCATGGACGACGCCGAGGCGGAGCGCGGGTTCGCGGATGCGGGGCTGGCCCAGCCCCTGGCCTTCGTGGCACCGGCCGCCGCGCCGGGGGCCAGGGCGCGCGCGCCGCGCCCGCGGCCGAAGCAGCCCGTGCGGCTGCCCGCC
>NZ_SMOA01000416.1 GCF_004353985.1 Paracraurococcus ruber
GCGCCTCGCGCCGCCCGCGCCCGCCGCCGCCTCGCCCCTCACGGCTCGGGCGGCGGCACCGTGCCCGCGCGCGGGTCGATCGGCAGCAGGCGGTCGAGGCCGGTGATTCGCTCGAACACCGCCGCCGCGGCCAGCGCGACCTCGTCCCGCCGCGGCGGCGCCACCACCTGCAGCCCCACCGGGCGCCCGTATTGGTCGAAGCCGCAGGGCACCGCGACGGCGGGGCAGCCGGCCAGGGTGAAGGCGGCGTTCCACATCGACCCGGCCATGTAGTTCTCGAGGCGCTGGCCGCCGATGCTCTCGGGGTGGCGCAGCATGACGTCGAAGGCCGGCGTGCCGGCGCCGGGCGTGACGATGACGTCGGCCCCGGCGAAGACCGCCAGCAGGCGGCGATACCAGGCGGCGCGCTCGCGCTCCGCCCAGGCGAGCCGGCTGGGCGTGCCGGCCAGCCCGCGCTCGGTGTTCCAGACGATGTCGGGCTTCAGCAGGTCGCGCTGGGTCTCCAGCTGCTTCTCCCGGTCCACCACGAATTGCTGGCTGCGCAGCGCCAGGAAGGCCTCCTGTAGCCCGCCGAGGTCGAGCCGCACCTCCTCCACCGCGCAGCCGGCCTCCGTGAAGCGGCGGGCGGCGGCCTCGCAGAGCGCGCGGGATTCCCGGTCGATGGCCAGGCTGCCGTCGAAGGTGCTGTAGGCGATGCGCTTCGGCGGCCGCGCCCCGGCCACCGCCGCCGCATAGGGCGTCGCCGGCGCGTCATAGGTCAGCGGGTCGCGGATGTCCCAGCCCGCCATGGTGTCGAGGAAGAGCGCGAGGTCGGGGATGTTGCGCGCCATCGGCCCCTGCACCGAGAGCGGGCCGAACAGCGTGTTGGAGGTGCCGCGGGTGACCCGCCCGGGCGAGGGGCGCAGCCCGACCACGCCGCAATAGGTCGCCGGCCGGCGCAGGCTGCCGCCATGGTCCGACCCGTGCGACAGCCAGCATTCCCCGGTGGCGACCGCCACCGCCCCGCCACCGGTGCTGCCGGCGCAGGTCAGCGCGGTGTTCCAGGGGTTGCGGGTGCGGCCGAAGACCTCGTTGAAGGTGGAGCCGCCGGCGCCGAATTCCGGCGTGTTGGACTTGCCCAGCACGATGCCGCCCAGCGCCTCGATCCGCTCGACCAGCGGATGGGACGCGTCGGGCACATGGTCGCGGAAGATCGGCGAGCCATAGGTGGTCCGCACGCCGGCGACATCGGTCAGGTCCTTGATGGAGACCGGAAGGCCGGCCAGCCAGCCGGGATGGCCAGACTGCTCCGTCCCCTGCCCCGCCAGCAGCCGCCGGGCATGGTCGCGGGCGCGGTCGAGGCAGAGGGTGGGCAGGGCATTCACCGCCGGCTCCACCGCAGCGATCCGGCGCTCGGCGGCGTCGAGCAGGTCAAGCGGCGAGACCTCCCGCCGCTTGAGCCGCGCCACCGCCTCGGTGGCGGTCAGGCGGACCAGGTCGTCCATGGCGGCATTCCTTCCCCTCGGGCCCGGGGATTGCAACCCGGCTTGCCGGGGCGCGCAACCGCTTGCCGGGGCGCGCAACCGCTTGCCGGGGCGCGCAACCGCTCGCCGGGGCGCGCAACCGCTCGCCGGGGCGCGCAACCGCTCGCCGGGGCGCGCAACCGCTCGCCGGGGCGCGCAACCGCTCGCCGGGGCGCGCAATCGCCCGCCGGGAAGCGCAATCGCCTGCCGGGGGCGCGCAAACGCCGGCCGGCGGCGGCGTCAGAGCGGCCGCAGCACCACCAGCCGCGCCGGCTGGCCGCGTCGCAGGACGACGATCGCATTCTGCCGGAAGCGGCGCGCCAACACCGCGCCGCGCCGCGCATCGCCGCCCAGCAGCAGGTGCCGTTCCCGCCAGGCCGCGGTGCCACCCCAGCCTTCCAGCCGCGGGCAGCGCCGCGTCGCCGCCAGCAGCCGGGCATGCCGCCGGGCATTCCAGCCTTCGGGCATGCGCCGGCTGAAGGGATTCCAGGCGGAGACGAAGGCGGCGTCCCGCACGCCCATGCGGCGCAGCAGCGCATCCAGCGCGGCGCTGCGGCGGCCGATGCGGGCGACGGCGCCCGCCGCCTCGTAGCCGCTGGCGCGGTAGGCGCGTCGCAGCCGGGTGCTCATCCCAGCTGGAAGAGCAGCGCCTTCAGATAGGCGCTTTCGGGCAGCTGCGGATGCACCGGGTGGTCCGGCCCGGCGCCGCCCTGGAACAGCAGCCGCGCGTCGCGACGGGCCCGGCCGATGCCCCAGATGACCGCATCCGCGAAGTCGCCCGGCGCGACATGGTGGGAGCAGGAGGCGATGAAGAGGAACCCCCCCGGCGCCACCAGCGCCGCCGCCAGCCGCGCCAGCTTGCCATAGCCGCGCAGCGCCTGCGGCTGGTCTTTCCGCGCCTTGGCGAAGGCCGGCGGATCGGCGACGACGATGTCGAAGCGCGTGCCGGCGGCGCCCATCCGCTCCAGCGCCTCCAGCGCCTCGGCGCGGCGGGCCTCGACCCGCGCCTCCAGCCCGTTGCCGCGGGCGGTCGCCATGGCGAGGTCGAGGGCATGCGCGCTGCGGTCCAGCAGCGTGACCTGCGCCGCGCCGGCGGCGGCGCAGCGCAGGCCGAAGCCGCCGGTATGGCAGAAGGCGTCCAGCACGGTCGCGCCGGGGGCCAGGCGGGCGACGCGGTCGCGGTTCTCCCGCTGGTCGTAGAACCAGCCGGTCTTCTGCCCGCCCAGCAGGTCGACGGAGAAGCCGAGGCCGCCTTCCTCCACCCGCGCCGTGGTGTCCTCCCCCAGCAGCGGCGCGACGCGCTCCTCCAGCCCCTCCAGCGTCCGCACCGCGGCGTCGTTGCGGGCGACCACCAGGCGGGGGGAGACCAGGTCGCACAGCGCCTCGACCAGCACGGGCGTCAGCGCCTCCATCCCCGCGGTGTTGGCCTGCAGCGCCAGGGCGTCGCCATAGCGGTCCACCACCAGGCCGGGCAGGCCATCGGCCTCGGCATGCACCAAGCGGTAGAAGGGCGTGTCGTACAGCCTCTCCCGCAGCGCCAGCGCGGCGCCGAGGCGCGCCCGGGCCCAGCCGAGGTCGAGCGCCGCGCCCGGGTCGCGGTCCAGCAGCCGGGCGGCGATCAGGCTGTGCGGGTTGAAGCTCCAGGTGCCGTGGCGCCAGCCATCATCGCCCTCCAGCCGGATGGCGCCGCCGGCCGGCAGGGCGCGGGCGGCGGCGGACATCGCGATCTCGTTCGAGAAGGCCCAGGGATGCCCCGCCTTCACCCGGCGGTCATGGCCGGGCAGCAGCCGGATCAGCGGGCGGGTGTCGGGGGCGGCGCTCATCCGGGCTGGGTAGGCGCGCCGCAGGGGTGGCGCAAGGACGGCCCCGGCGCGGACCGGGCGGGCCGCGGCCCGCCG
>NZ_SMOA01000417.1 GCF_004353985.1 Paracraurococcus ruber
GGGCCGGGCGCGGGGCCCGCCGCCGCGCAGGCCGGGCGCGGCCGCACCCGCGCCCCGCATCGCTCAATCGACGAAGGCGCTGGTGGCCCGGACCACGGCGCCCCAGGCCACCCGCTCCGACCGGCCGAGATCCGCCAGTTCCTCCGGCGTCGAGGGCTGCGGCGTCGCGCCCTGCTGCCGCACCACCTCGACGAAGGACGGCGCCCGCATCGCCTCCCGCACCGCGGCGTTCAGGCGGTCCAGGACCGGCGCCGGCGTGCGGGCCGGGGCGTAGACCGCCTTCCACAGGCCCGACTGCAGGTCCACCCCGAGCGTGTTCACCGGCGGCGCGCCCGGCAGGATCTCCAGCGGCCGCTGGGCGATCACCGCGACGCAGCGGGACCGGCCGTCGCGCGTCAGGCTCTCCGCCCCGCCGGCCGGCAGCGCCATGCAGTCGATCTGCCCGGCGAGGATGGCCTGCATCGCCGGCGCCTGGCTGGTGAAGGGAACATGCAGCATCTCGACGCCGCGGGCGCGCAGGATGCGCTCCATCGCCAGGTGGGAGGTGCTGGCGACGCCCCAGGAGGCGAAGGTCAGCTTGCCCGGCTCGGCCTTCGCCGCCGCCACCATCGCCTCGAAGTCGCGCAGCCGCGGCTGCGACGGGCCGACCACCACGCCGAAGGGGAAATGCGCGACCAGGCTGATCGGGGCGAAGTCGCGGTCCGGGTCGTATTGCAGGTTCCGGTAGGAGTTGGGGTTGATCGCCTGGGTGTCGACGATGCCCATCCACAGCGTGTAGCCATCCGCCGGGGCGCGCGCCGCCGCGGTGGCGCCGACGCCGCCGCCGGCCCCGGCGCGGTTCTCCACCACCACCGCCTGGCCGAGGACGGGGGTCAGCGCCTGCGCCATGGCGCGGCTGACGATGTCGTTCAGCCCGCCCGGCGCGAAGCCGGAGATGATGCGCAGCGTGCGTTCGGGAAAGGCGGCCAGCGCCGGGGTGGCCATGGCGGCGGCCAATGGCAGGCCGGTGGCCGCGCGCAGCAGGGCGCGGCGGGTGGGATGTGGCATGCGGTCTCCTGGCAGGCTGGGACCGGCATCTCTCCCGTTCGTTGCGCCGCTTGTGCAGCACGCGCCGCCGCGGGGCAAGGGGCGACCCGCGCGGCGGATGGGACCGGCCAGCGCGAAGGCCGGCCGGCCCGATCACCGGGCCCGGCGCGCAGCCGCCAGGCCGGCCCTAGGCGCGGTGCGCGGCCGGGCAGGCGCCCGGGCGCCTGCCCGGCGGCATCAGGCGACGATCTCGATGCCCGAGAAGAAGAAGGCGATCTCGGTCGCCGCATTCTCGGCGCTGTCGGACCCATGGACGCTGTTCGCCTCGATGCTCTCGGCGAATTCCTTGCGGATGGTGCCGGGCGCGGCATTGGCCGGGTTGGTGGCGCCCATGATCTCGCGGTTCTTCGCCACGGCGTTCTCGCCCTCCAGCACCTGGGCGACCACCGGGCCGCTGGTCATGAAGGCGACCAGGTCCTTGTAGAAGGGACGCTCCTTGTGGACGGCGTAGAAGGCGCCGGCCTGCGCCTCGCTGAGCTGCAGGCGCTTCTGCGCGACGATGCGCAGCCCGGCCTCCTCGAACTTGGCGTTGATCTTGCCGGTCAGGTTCCGCCGCGTGGCGTCCGGCTTCAGGATGGACAGGGTGCGCTCGACGGCCATGGGGCGTTCCTTCGAAGGGGCAAAGAGTCGGCCGCCCGATAGGCGGGGTTCCCCGGGGATGCAAGCCCGGATGCAAGCCCGGATGCGGGCCCGGAGGCGGTGGGCCTGGGGGGTGGGCCGGCCGCGCCCCTGCCCACCCCTGCCTGCCCCCTCCGGCCGGACGCCCTTGGCCGATCCCTTGCTTTCATGCAACGAATACGCCGGGCGATGGGACGAGGGCCGGATGAGCGACGCCCGGTTGGCAGACCATGATCAGACCCCGCCGCAGGCCGCGGCCCGGCAGGCGCTGCGGCGCACCGTGGACCGCATCCTCAACGGCCATCTCGGCGGGCTCGGCCAGTGGCGCTGGCGCCGGGGGCAGTGCCGATGCCGGTGCGAATGCCGGTGCCACTGGCTGCCGCCGCCGCCCGGCACCGCCTGGATGTCCCTGCTGCTCGGCCTCGTCATCGGCGGCAATTTCGCCGCCCTCGGGGCGGTGGCGCTGTTCCTCGCCGACCCGGCGCCGGACCGGCGGGCGCTGTGGCTGATGGCCTGGGGCGGCGGCTATTTCGCCCTGGTCTTCGCCGCCGCGCGCTGGGCCACGGTGGCGATCCGGGACGCGATCGCCCGGGGCCTGCTGCCGCGCCTGCCGGGCGCGGTGGCGGAGGAGATCCGGGCGGAGCTGGAGGAGCGCTTCGCGCCACGCGCGCTCCACCTGCTGTCCCTCGGCATCGCCATCGCCTGCGCGGCGCTGAGCTATGCCGTGCTGCGCTGGGACTTGGACCCGGCGCCGATGGCGGAGCGCAGGCTCCTCGCCTGGCCGTCGACCGGCCGGGACTGGCAGGCGCTGATCGTCTCCCTGGCCTACCTGCCGCTCTATCTGACTGCCGCGCTGGCCACCAACACGGCCCGCTTCTACCTGGCCTTCACCGCGCGGCTGTCGCACCGGGCGCTGCGGCGGCAGATCTTCCGGCTGGACCCGGCGCTGTCCAGCCTGGTCGAGGCCATGGCGCGGCTCGGCCGCGTCATGTTCGGCTTCTGGCTCTTCGTCTCGCTGCTGGTCTCGACCATGCTGCTGCTGCGCTCGCAATTCGATGCCTATGTGCTGCTGACCATCGGCATCGCCGAGCTGTTCTCCCTGGTGTTCAGCAGCTTCGTCCTGCTGCGGAGCGAAGCGCATATCGCCGCCGCGGTGGCCGCGGCGCGCGCCACGACCCAGCGGCGGCTGGAGAGGGAGACGGCCCGGCTGCTGGACCGGCCGCCCGGCGGCACGACGGACTGGACGCGGTTCAAGGAATTGCTGGCGCTGCAGGGCCGGCTGGCGGCGGCGGGCGATCTGCGGAACAGCCTGACGAGCCTGATCAGCCTGCTGCCCGCCATCCTGACGCCGCTGCTGGGGCTGCTGGCGGATTTCGACAAGCTGGCGAAGGCGATCGGGGGCCTGGCGAAGTAGCGGGCGCCGGCCGGCGATCCCGCGCCGCCCCGCGGCGTTGCAGGGGCTTCCATCCGCGCCAGGTGACCGATGCCCGAGGACGATGCCGCCCCCAAGCCGCCCGCCATCCCCCGCCCGCCCGGCAAGGACGCGCTGGACCTGCTCAGCAGCCAGCAGGGCATGATCGAGGACGAGTGGAGCGGCGAGCCGGCACCGGCGGACAAGGCGGCGGCCGGCGCCGCGGCGGCGAAGCCCCGCCCAGACTGACGCGCGGCCGGCGCGGCGCGGCGGGGCGGGC
>NZ_SMOA01000418.1 GCF_004353985.1 Paracraurococcus ruber
GCCGCCCGCCGCCGCACCGGCGGAACCGCCGGCCCCGGCTGCCGCGCCCGTTGCCGCCCCCGTCGCCGCGTCCCCCGCCACGCCGTCGCCAGCGGCCGCGACAACGCCCGCCGCGGCGCCGGAGCCAGCCCCGGTGCAGGATGCCGGCATCCGCATCCCCGGCCAGGCCGGCCGGCCGACCCCCGCGCTGGAGCCGGCGCTGGCGGAGGCCGGCCCCTATGGCCGCCTGCCCCGGCTCGGCCCCGACAACCGCAGTTCCATCCGTGCCTATGGCCGGCCCTTCGACCGGCAGGACCAGCGGCCGCGGGTCGGGCTGGTCGTCGGCGGCCTCGGGATGAATGCAGCGGTGACGGAGGAGGCGATCCGCCGGCTGCCCGGCGCCGTCGCGCTCGCCTTCAGCCCCTATGCGCCGCGGCCCGACCTGCTGCTGGACCAGGCGCGGACGCGGGGGATGGAGCTGCTGGTGGCGCTGCCGCTGGAGCCGACCGGCTATCCGCTGAACAACCCGGGCGACCGGGCGCTGCTGACCGGCCTCTCGCCTTCCGAGAATGGCGACCGGCTGCTCTGGGTGCTGTCGCGCTTCACCGGCTATGTCGGCGCCATCGGCGCGCTCGGCCCCATGCGCGGCGAACGCTACGCCATGCTGACGGAAGGGCTGACCTCGCTGCAGGCCGCCCTGCATGCCCGCGGCCTGCTCTATGTGGATCCGCGCCCGGGCGCGGTGCGGGCGCCGGACCGGGCCTGGGGCCGCGGCGTCGACCTGGTGGTGGACGAGCCAGCGACCCGCAGCGAGATCGAGCGGAAGCTGGCTTCGCTCGAAGCGCTCGCGCGGGAGCGCGGCTCGGCGCTCGGCTATGCGGGGGAGGCGTCGCCGGTGCTGGTGGAGCGGATCGCCGCCTGGGCGAATGGCGTGGAGACGCGCGGCGTGGTGCTGGCGCCCCTCACCGCCCTGATCCGCCGGCCGGAGCAGGATCCGCCGCGCGGGCGGTAGCCTCACCCGCCGCCCTCGTGGTGCCTTGGGGCGGGGCCTGCCGCATCGCAGGGCTGCGCCCGCCGGCCCGGCGATGCCGGCGGAGGGTGGCGGCACGGCCGGTCCTCTCGCCCCCGGCCCGACCGCGTCCCCAGCCGCCCCTCGCCTTCGGCGGCAGGGCTGCCCGCATGCCGCCGCCGACGCCGCGGCCGCCTGGGTCGAGGCCGGCGCGGGCGATCCGGTGCGGCCGCGGGCAAGCGCCCCGCGGCCCTGCGGCGCATGGCATGGGCCCGTCGCACGGAACCACCGACCGGCGGCATCGGCGCCGCCATCCAGGGCGGCGCCGATGCCGCCGGGAGGATTTGCCGCCCCCGTGACGCCTGCCCTCCTCGCCCGCCCGCTGAAGGGGATCGCGGCGATGCCGTGCGGCCGCATCACCTGGCAGACGACGGCAGGCGGCTGGCCGGCGATCGCGCGGCAGACCCCGGGATCCAGCACAGGATCCGCGGCGGTGCGGCGGCCAGCCCTGGATGCCGACCGCGGCAGCGCGGGCCTGCGCTGCCCCGTCTGCGCCGGCGTTCCGGGCATTCGGCCGGGCTGATCGCGGCCCCGCGCGCGGTCAACGGGCCGTCGAGTAGCCCCGCAGGAAGGTGTCGACGGCCGCGGCGACGACGGCCTCCGCATCCGCCTCCGCGAGATCGACGACCAGCATGTGCGGCCAGAAGGTGACGTCGTTGATCATCCCGAGGAATTGGCGCGCCGCCAGGGGCACGTCGGGAATGCGCAAGGTGCCCGCGCCGGCCTCGGACCGCAGATAGGCATGCAGGCGATTTAGATAGGGTCGCTTGCCCTGTTCGTAGAGCTCTCGGCCGAGTTCGGGGAAGCGCGGCACCTCCGCGATCATCACCCGGAACAGGGCCCGCGTGTCGGCCGGCGCCAGGGTCGCGGCATAGTCGCGCCCGATGGCCAGCAGCCCGGCGCGCGGATCGCCGGGCGTCGGCCGCGGCACCTCGTGCCGCGCGGCGTCGTTGCCGAAGACGCGCGCCATGACCGCGCCGAAGATATCGGCCTTGGCATGGAAATGCTTGAACACGGTCGCGGTCGAGACGCCGGCGCGCGCCGCGATCGCCGCGAGCGTGGCGTGCTCGTAGCCATGCGCCAGGAACTCCGCCACGGCGGCGTCGAGCACGGCGTCCCGCTTCGGCGGGCGACCTCGGCGCGACGAAGGCGGGGGCGCCCCGGCAACAGGAGGGGTGGGTCGGGCGGCGGCGCGGGCCATGCCGGCAGCATAAATCCGAGCGAAGCCACTTGCAAAATCCCGCTGCGTTTATTTACTGAGTGAGCGCACTCACTCACGAGTGCCCGCTTGGAGAACGCAGATGCCCCGTCGCCGAACCCTCGGCTTCGCCGCAATGACCGCCGCCATCCAGGGAGCCTTGCCGATCTCCGCCAGCCAGGCGCAGGCGCCGGCCGGGCCCGCGGATATCCGCGCGCTGTCCACCCGCTTCGACAGCCCGGCCGCGCTCGCCGGCTGGCGCCAGCACGAGGTGCCGGGCTTCTCGGCGAAATGGGATGCTCCGGTGGTGCAGGACGGCGCGCTGATCCTGCGGCCGCTCTCCTCGGGCTGGTTCGAGGACATGCAGGCCGGCCATCTCTACCGCGAGGTCGACGGCAATTTCGTCGTCACCGCCCGGCTGCGCGTCGAGGGCACGCGCGCGGCGACGCCGCAGACGCTCTTCTCGCTCGCCGGCATCTTCATCCGCGGGCCGCGCGAGGGGCTGACGGCGGCCAACTGGCAGCCGGGGCGGGAGAACTGGCTGTTCTTCTCGCTCGGCTCCGCCTTCCCGGCCGGCACGCCGCAGTTCGAGGCGAAGACGACGTTCAACTCGATCTCGACGCTTCGCATCGCCGATGCCGCCGCGGCCTATCAGGGCGGCAGGCCGGCCTGGGTGGCGCTGCGCGTCGCCCGCCAGGGCGAGTTGTTCTCCCTGCTGTACCGGATCGACGGGCAGCGCGAGTTCACCCTGCTCGACCAGTTCATCCGCCCCGACCTGCCGGCGCGGCTCCATGTCGGGCTGACCGCCTATTCGGACTGGAACACCGGGACGAACCATTATCCCGACTTCGCGCGCTACAACACGCAGCCCGCGCCGCGCAATGCCGACCTCGTGGCGCGGGTGGAGCAGGTGGAGTTCCGCCGGCCGACGGTGGACCGCTTCCCCGTCGCGTCCTTCGACGTCCGCTCCTCCTTCATGCCGGAGGTCAGCCAGCGCCGCATCGACGACCTGATCGCCAACTGACGCGGCGCCGCCGCAGGGCGCGGGCATCCGGGGCAGGCTGCCTCGGCGCGGGCCGCGTGTGGCCTGCGCCGGGCGGTGGACCGATGCCGGCCGCCGCAGCCCGGCGCGCGCGGGCGCGTC
>NZ_SMOA01000419.1 GCF_004353985.1 Paracraurococcus ruber
GGCCCGCCGCGCGGGCCCCGGCGGGACGACGACCGCGGCCCGCGCGGCCCGCGGCCGGAGCGGTTCGAGCAGGCGCCGCGCCAGGCCGAGCCGGCCGGGCCGAACCCGGACTCGCCCTTCGCGGTGCTCGCCCGGCTGAAGCTCGAGAAGCAGGGCTGAGCGCGAGCGGCGGCGCGCGGTGGCGGAGGCCGAGGACCGGGACTGGCAGCGGCTCGACAAGTGGCTCTGGTGCGCGCGGGTGGCCAAGACCCGCGCCGCCTGCGCCCGCCTGGTCGAGGCCGGCGGCTTCCGGGTGAACCGCCAGCCGACCGACAAGCCGCATGCGAAGCTCCGCCCGGGCGACGTGCTGACCTTCGCGCTGGGATCGCGCGGCGATGTCCGCATCTGGCAGGTGGTCGCCCTCGGGCTCCGGCGCGGGCCGGCACCGGAGGCGGCGGGGCTCTACCAGGACCTCTCGGCCGGGCTGGAGCCATAGCCCGGCCCCCGGACCGCGGTGCGACCCGAGGATGCGGCTGCCGTCCCGCCCGGGCGGTGCGCGGCGCACCGACCCGGCGCAACGCCGGACCGCCGCGCGACGCCGGCCGGACGGCAAGACCGCATGATCCCGCCGCAGGTGGCGCGGCGGGTCGGGCGAGCAGGCCGGGGCGGCCGGGCGTCCAGCCGGCGCCTGAAGGCCCGCCCCAGCGCGCGCCGTCCGTCCGGCCCCGGCGGCCGGGTCAGGTCCCCCGGGAATCCTTCAACTGCGCCCACAGCAGGCGGTTCGTCCCGGGGTGGAGGTAGACCATGTGGTTCATCATGGCCCGCACCAGGGGCACGCCGAACATCACGACCCCATAGCCGTCGCATTTGGCCAGCACGAAGATGGTGCCGCCAGGCGCGGCGTTCGTGTAGCTCGCGGTCTGGTTCCGGTTGAGGGTCTGGCCGTGCAGCCGGTTGACCTCGGCGCGCATCGCCGCCTGGGTCGGGTAGAAGCGGACCTTCAGCCCATCCACGGCCCGGTTGACGACGGTGACGGTGGACGGCTCTTTGGGGCTGGCCTTGTTCCACTTGATCTGGCCGCCCGGGGCGCCGAGGGGCTTGGGGACAGTCTGCGACATGGCGTGAAATCTCCTCCGGTCCGGTGTGCTGCGAACTCAGTCGTCCTTGCCGGGCTCCGGCACCCGCATCAGCCGGAAGGGGGCATGCACATTGCCGCGGGCCATCAGGCGGTTGCCGGCCGCGTCGATGCCGACCGCGATGCTGCCGGGGTTGGTGGAGCTGGGTGAGAGGTGGAGCTTGTCCATCTCGCTGAACACGAGGCCGGAGGGCTGCAGGATCGCGGCATTCTCGTCGCTGCGGGTCAGGCGCAGCCAGACCGCCCCGGCCTGCGCCGCGTTGAAGGCGAGGCCGCCGCTCGCTTGGTCGCGCGAGAGGTACTTGCCGGTCGCCAGCAGCCTGATGCGGACGGCGTCGCCGCTCAGGACCGGCCGGTCGGCCCGGGTCTTGTCATAGGGTTCGAGCGCCACCGCGGTCGGCCGCTGGTCGGTCCGGGCCGCGGGATAGGCGAGAACCGGCGCATCGCCGCCTTCGAGCTGCGGAAAGCCGAGCGTGTTGTCGTTGCGGGCCAGCAGCATGACCAGCCGCTCGCCGTAGCGCAGCGGGCGGTTGACGTCGCCCCGCCGGCCCTTCTCCAGGATGTGGTCGCGAATGGCGTAGCTGACGTAGAGCTGCTTGGCGGCGATGAACTCGTCCTCCGGGAACCAGTCCGCCGTCAGCAGGCTGGTGATGTCGGCGAACTGCGCGGCGATGATCACCGGCGCGGCGGCGATCGAGGCCAGCCATTCGTTGGTGATGCCGCCGGTGGTGCCGAGGCCGCCCTGGAAATCCACCTGCGACCGCTCGTACTCCTCCGCCTGGTCGGAGGACCGGGTCTGCTTCGTGGCCTGCTCGACGCTGGCGCCGGCGGAGACCGCCTCGATCACCGCATTGGCCTTGGCGGTGAAGTTGCTTTCGGTTTCCTGTGATTTCAGCACGCGGCTGGAGGCGGCCCGGGTGGTCTGCACGGCGGCGCCGCCGAGCCGGATCTCGGTGGTGACATGGGTGCCGAACTCGGCGACGAAATTGGCATAGGCCGTGTCCGCCTCCGGCGCCTCCGGCGGCGGCAGGTCGGCCACCATCTGCCGGAACGCCTCGGTCAGGCGCAGCCCGGAGTTGCGGTTCAGCAGGTCGAGCTTGACGATGTTCTCAACGCGATGGGCGCGCGAATAGAGATAGCTGTACTTGCGCGACTGGGTCTGGCTCTCGACCTGCCGGTAGCTGGCGCTGGCGCTGAATTCGAAGACGCCCTCGACGCCAGCATTCATGGACAACTGGCTGCTGAAGCTGTCCTGGAATTCGAAGGTGCTGCTGACGATGCGGGATTCGGTAAGGAAGCGGGTGCTGGACGGGGCGGAATGGATGACGCCCTTCGGCACGAGATAGCCGAGCGAGGTGCGGTAGGTCTCACCCCCGAAGTCGAAGACCAGCGGCAGGGCGGTTTCGCCAAGGCTCAGCGGGTCGGTTTTCAAAACATCATAGCATCGCCCGAGATATTCAATATTCGGGATCATCTTGCCGTCAGCATCACTCATCGGATCCTCCTGCCGGCCTCTTGCCGGGAACGTCGCAGACCCACGCCATTTTTGGAGACGTCTTGAAGATCAGGCGAACGCCTGCTCATGCACTAATTCAGATGCGACAACGATCTCGCAGCGGTTTGCAAGGATTGTCAACCATTGCCGCCGCGGCCCCGTGGCCGTGCCCGGCGGGCTTCCGGCCGGCTTCCGGCGCGGGGCTCCTCCGCCCAGGGCACCGCTTGCCAGTCGCGTCGGCGCGGTCCATCTCTCGCGCTGCCGCATCGCCGGGGCCAGGCAGGGCCCCGAAGGGGACCGCCGACCGTGACCTATGTCGTTCTCGAAAACTGCATCAAGTGCAAGTACATGGACTGCGTGGAAGTCTGTCCGGTGGACTGCTTCTACGTCGGCGAGAACATGCTGGTCATCCACCCCGACGAATGCATCGACTGCGGCGTCTGCGAGCCGGAATGCCCCGCCGAGGCGATCGTGCCGGACAGCGATGACCGCGCCGCCGACTGGGCCGAGGTGAACCGCACCTACTCCACGCAATGGCCGAACATCACCCGCAAGGGCGAGCCGCCGGCGGATGCCGACGAGTGGAAGGGCAAGCCCGGCAAGAAGGACCTGTTCAGCGCCGATCCGGGCACGCCCTGACCGAAGGCCGCGCCGCGGCGCACGGGACGCGGGCCTGAGCGGAAAGCCGGCCGCCGCGAGGCGGCATGGCGCAGGCCGCGCCGCCGGCCTCGGCGGCGACGGTCCGGATCAGCGCGCGCGGGCGGCGGCAGCGCC
>NZ_SMOA01000041.1 GCF_004353985.1 Paracraurococcus ruber
CCGCCCGGGCGCGCGCCGCCCCGTCGTGGCGCGCCGCCAGCAGCGCGGCCGCGACCAGCCACAGCACCACGGCGACATGGGTGACGGGCAGCGCCGGATAGTCGGGGAAGGGGCGCCAGGATGGCGGGGCGGGCCAGAGCCGCGCCGCCAGCAGGCAGCCCAGCAGCAGCAGGTAGGGCGCCGCCCGCCGCAGCGCCGCGCCGGCCTCGCGCGGCGCGTCCGCCCGCCACAGCGCCGCCAGCAGCACCGGCGCCGAGGCTGCGACGCCCACCAGTTCGAAGGGCAGGGCATGCGCGGCCAGCAGCAGCAGCCCCGCCAGCGCCGCGACCATGGCCGCCTGCGCCACGGCGTCGCCGGCCGGCACCGGCACGCTTGCCCGCGCCGAGAGCCACCAGAACAGCGGCAGCAGCAGGATCAGCCAGGCCGCGGTCAGCCAGGCCGCGGCGATGGAGAGCACCGGGCCCGGCACGCCGGCCAGCGCCGCGCCCAGCGCCGTGCCGGGCGCCAGGCCGCCCCAGGGCACCATCACCAGCGCGAACATCGCCAGCGCCGCGGCCGGCGGCCCCGCCACGCCCATCCGCCGCAGGGACGAGAGGGCGAAGACCGCGCCCACCGCGAAGCCGGTGACGCTTTCGAGGAAGATGCCGAGCGGCAGGGCGACCGCGAAGACCCGCGCCGCGGTCGCCGGCACGGCGCCCGCCGCCGCCTCCCGCACGACCGCGGCATGGAACAGCAGCCCGCCGGCGATCACCGCCACCGGCTGCAGGCCGAGGAAGAGGCCGCGCACCCCTTGCTCCGCCAGGAAGCCCGGCAGCGCCGCCGGGCCGGGCAGGGCCAGCAGCATCGCCGGCAGCGTGGCGAGGAGCGCCGCGAGGCAGGCGCCCACCGGGCCGGCCCGGCCGCTGCCGAGCAGGCCGAGCAGCAGGACCAGCGGCAGGGCCTGCAGCGCCAGCGTCACCGGCTTGCGCCCCGCCGCCCGGCGGGGGAGGGTCGGCGGCGATGAGCGACCTCTACGCCGCCTATGGCAGCAATCTCTGGCATGCGCAGATGGCGCTGCGCTGCCCCGGCGCGACCGTCGCCGGCGCGCTGCCGCTGCCCGGCTGGCGGCTGGCGGTGCGGAGATTCGCCCTGGTCGAGCCCGACCCGGCCGCCGCCTGCCCGGTCGGCCTGTGGCAGGTCACCGCGGCGCATCTCGCGGCGCTGGACCGCTACGAGGGCCCGCACACCTATGCCCGCCGCGTCATCCCGCTGCCGGATGGGCGGGAGGCCTGGATCTACCTGGAACTGGTGCATCGCCCGGGCCCGCCGGCGGCGGAGTATGTCGAGCGCCTGCGGCGCGGCTACGCCGATTTCGGCTTCGACCCCGCGCCGCTGGACGCGGCGCTCGCCCGGGGCGGCTGACCCGCCGCGCGGGGGACCGGGCCGCACAGCGCCCCGACGCATCGCAGGCCTTCGCCGACACGCCCCAGCCCGCACCGCCGCCGTCCCCCGCCTGGTGTCGCGCCAGCCTGCCGCCCGGCCGGGCGCGGCGGCAACCCGGCCCGGCCGCACCTCACCCCGGCGGTTGCCGCATGGCGCGCGGCCACGTCGCGGCGACCTGCTGCAGCGGTGAATGGACTTCCCGCCCGGCCCCGCCACAGTGCGGGCCGGGAGGGTCCATGCCGGAGGCCGAGCCTGACGACAGCATGCCGGGGCCCACCGCGGCGCCGCTGATCCTGACGCTGGCCCTGGACGCGGCGTCGCAGTCCTGGCTGGAGGAGTTGCGCCGCGCGCATTTCCCGCCCGCCCGCAACCTGGTGCCGGCGCATGTCACGCTGTTCCACGCCCTGCCGGGGGAGGAGGTCGTGGCGATCCTCGCCGCCCTGGCGGCGGAATGCACCGCGCTGCCGCCCTCGCGCGTGCGCGTCGGCCCGCCCCGCTCGCTCGGCCGCGGCGTGGCGCTGGAGATCGGCGCGCCGGCCATCGCCCGGCTGCGCGACCGCCTGGCGGCGCGCTGGCGGCCCTGGCTGACGGCGCAGGACCGCCAGCGCTGGCAGCCGCACGCGACGGTGCAGAACAAGGTCTCGCCGGAGGCGGCGCGGGCGCTGCTGGTCGCGCTGTCCGCCATGCTGCCGCCGCGCGAGGCGCGGGCGGAGGCCGTGCTGCTCTGGCGCTATCGCGGCGGCCCCTGGGAGAGGGTGGCGCGCATCCCCTTCACCGCCGGGGCCTATCCGCGGGAGGTGATCCTGTAGCGCCGCGCGCCGCGCGCCGCCGGCCGTCAGGTAGCCAGCGCCGCATCCTCCGCCAGGCGGCGTTCCAGCCGGTGGCGCAGCAGGGTGACGGCGGCGAAGCCGCTGCGCAGCAGCACGGTGAAGAACAGCATGACGAGGAGGAAGAGCTGCACCCGGTCGCCGAGGCTGGGCAGCCGTTCCGCCGCCCGCAGGGTGACGAAGACCGCTTCCGGCGTGCCGACCGCGGCCGCGGTGGCGGAGGCCATGACGAGCACGAAGAAGGCCCGCGCCAGGCCGGGCAGGAACAGCACCGCCGTCGCCGCATCGCCGGCGCGCTGCGCCCGCAGCGCGACCACGCCGTTGTCGGCCACATAGGCCACCGCATAGACGGCCTGGGCCAGCACCACCGCGGTCAACCCGCCGAGCGGGATGCGCAGGCCGCCCAGCGCCACTTCCTTCGGCAGCACGTTCAGCAGGAAGAACATCACGACGAAGCTCGGCGCCGCGCGCAGCGCCGCGACCACGCCGCCGGCCGGCAGCGCCGCCCAGCGCCCTGCGGCCAGCAGCAGGGCCAGCGGCCCGCCGAGCAGCAGGCCCAGCAGCAGCGACAGCGCGGCGATCTGCAGGTTCACCGCCACGCCGGCCAGGAAGCGCGGCAGGAATTCGGGCAGGATCTCGATCATGCCAGCGCCCCTCCCTCGGCCGCCGTGGGCGGCGCGCGGTCCAGCCGCCGCTGCGCCAGCCGGGTGAGCCACACCACCAGCATCACCAGCAGCGCGTAGAAGCCGAGCAGGACGGAGTAGGTCATCACCCGTTCGCTGGTGAAGGATGTCACGTCGGTCAGCGCGTTCAGCAGCTCCGGCACCCCGATCATGCTGGCGATGGCGCTGCCCTTGGTGGCGTTCACCAGGAAGGACATCAGCTGGACGGAGGCGGCGCGCACCGCGCGGCGGAAGGGCACCCGGCCGCCCGGCCGGCGCGCGGCCAGGGCCGCATGCGCCTCGGCGATCGCGTGCGAGGCGTAGCTGGCGTTGTAGATGCCGACCATGAGGATGGCGAGAACCAGGGCGACGCCGGCGGTGTAGGGCAGCAGCGTGCTGGCGACCGCGTAGGCGAAGAACAGCAGCAGCACCAGCGGCGAGCATTGCAGCAGGGTGGTCGCCGCCCGCACCGGCAGCCGCAGGGCGCCGCCGCGGGCGCAGAGCGCGGCGCCGAACAGCAGCGAGAAGCCGAGCGTGGCGGCCAGCGCGCCGCCGACCAGCACCAGGGAATAGCCGATGCCGCGCAGGAACATGCCGTAGGCCGCCTCGCTCTTCAGCATGGGCAGGTTCAGGTCGATGCCGGTGCGCGCCTCGATCCAGTCCTCCACCGCCTCGACCCGCGGGGCGAAGCGCGTCGGGCGGATGGCGGTGTCGACCGGCGCCGCCAGGCAGTCCGGCCGCGCCGCGCCGGCGGGGTCGAGGCAGGCGGGATCGCGCCAGACCAGCCGCGCTTCCTCGAGGAATTCGGTGCCGATGTGGTTGCGCCGCGCCGCGTCCAAGAAGCGGCCTTCGGCATGCCAGGCGATGGAGACCTGGTCGAGCAGCGCCGCCAGCCGGTCGTCCTGCGCGGTGGCCATGCCCCAGGGCAGGTCGGAGATGCCGAGCTTCACCTCGAACCGCGCATTGAAGGCGCGATCGGCGAAGGACGTGGCGAAGAAGGTGTCGTCATGCATCGCCAGGGTGCAGATGTCGAGCCGCAGCGCATCCAGCATCTGCTGCGGGCTGTCGAAGATCAGCAGCCGGGCGCCGTGCTTGGACAGCGTCGGGGTGTCGGCGGCGCCGAGGGTGACGCAGACCGTGCGGCCGCGCACCGCATCCCAGTCCGGCAGCTTGAGCCGGCGGTCGCCGACCACCACGGTCTGCGAGCGGTAGTAGTGCGGCCGGACGAAGCGCACCTCCCCGTCGCGGAGCCGGGTATGGCCCATGGTGGCGATCAGCAGGTCCACCCGGTCCTCGAGCAGCAGGGCGATGCGGTTGCCGGGCGTCACGCCCACCAGGGTGAGGCCGACGCCGAGCTTGCCGGCGATCGCCCGCGCCAGGTCCACCTCGTAGCCCGACCGCGCCTCCCCCAGCGCGGCCGGCTGGGCCAGGCCGAAGCCCGGGTAGTTGCCGCGCACGCCGACGCGGATGCGGCCCTGGCAGAGGATGCGCGCCAGGGCATCGGCCGGCGTCTCGCAGTCGCGCGACCCGGCCTCCGCCTGCGCCTCGGCCAGCATCCGTTCGGCGAGGGCGGCCGCCGCCGGCGCGGCCGCGGCGGGGCGCAGCGGCAGGAGGAGGAGGAGGCCGAGCAGCAGGGCGCGCATCGCTCAGCCCCCCGCCGGCGCGGGCGGGGCGGCGATCTCCAGCACCTCCACCGCCAGGAACAGGTGCTCGCCCAGGCGGCGGAGGGCGTGCTCCGGCGCGTCCGCCAGCACGCGCGGATGCATGGCCGCGCGCTTCTCCGGCGGCAGCGGCACCAGGCTGCCGCCGATGCGGCGCAGCGCCAGCCCGTCGCGCGCCAGCATCGCCGCGGTGGCATCGAGGCCGAGGACGGCGTTGTGCAGCAGGACGGCGCGGCCGCCGGGGGCAAGGTGCGCCGCCAGGCCGCGCAGGATGCGGTCCATCACCCGCCGCCCGTCCGGGCCGCCATGGCTCCAGCTCGGCCGCCGGCCGGGGAAGCGGGGGACCAGGGTGGGGAATTGCGGCGGGTTGGCGACGATCAGGTCGAAGCGCCGGCCCGCCACCGGCGCCCAGAGATCGCCCTGCAGCAGGTCCGCCCGGCAGCCGAGCCCGGCCAGCAGCGCGGCGGCGCGGCCGATCGCCGCCGGCTCGATATCGGTGCCGACCAGCCGCGCCGCGCCGAGCCGGGCGAGGCAGGCCAGCACCACGCCGGAGCCGGTCCCGAGTTCCAGAGCCGAGGCGCCCGGCGGCAGCGGCGGGCCGGCGGTGAGCGCCTGGATGAGCAGCGCGGTGTATTCGCTGGGCCGCCACGGATCGGGCGCCGGCACGGCATCCGGCCGTGCGGGCGGCGGGGCCAGCAGGGTATCCTCGTGCACCGTCAGCATGGGTCACCTGTTCCGGATGCGTCGTCCTGGCGCCGGCCGGCCCGACCTGCCGTCCCGCGCGCCGCAGCGGCTGCGGCTGCAACCGTGATTAGTGGTAAGGCGGCCTCGGCCGCCGTGCGCGGGCACACAGCGGCAACCAATCATGGTCACCTATGGTGGTCCGGCGGGGTGGTCCGGCGCAACCATGGAGCGTGGATTCCGGCCATCGTTCCGCCTAGGCTCCTGCCAGCCCGCCCCGCCGCCCCTTCCCGGAGTGCCTGGCCCATGCCGAGTGACGTCGCCATCGCCCCGCCCGGCCCGCAGGGCGGCCGCCAGTCCGCCGCCCCGGGTGGCGCGGCGGGCGCGCCGCCGCCGCTGCGGCGCACCATCGTCCCGGATGTCCCGCCGGCGCATCTGCGGGTGACGCCGCAGGCCGCCTTCGGCCTGCTGATGGCGGTGGTGATGGCGGTCACGCTCAGCACCGCCATCATCCCTGGCTGGTCGCGCATGGTGGAGCTGTTCGGCAAGGACACCATGCGGGTCATCCTGGCGATGCTGATCGCCCTGATGATGACGGCGGTGCCGGTCTGCCTCTGCCTGGTGCAGGGCATCGCCCGCGGCCGCCACCTGGAAGTGCTGGACAGCCTGCTGGGCACGCCGCTCGGCCGGACCGAGGCCTATCGCTACGCCTACCGCCACATGGTGGCGGTGCAGCCGACCAATATCGGCTTCGACTACGTGCTGCCGATGCTGGCCTTCGCCGTGGTGGTGATGTTCGGGTCGGTGGCGGTGAACTGCGCCTTCCTGGTGGATTTCTACTTCGAGGGCGCGAACCCGATGCTGGGCGCGCTGACCGCGGCGAACGAGCAGGCGGCGGCGCATGCCTACCAGCGCGGCACCTTCGTCGCCGGCGCCTATTCCTTCCTGGGCGCCTATGTCTACGTGATGTACCGGCTGCTGCAGCGGCTGAACACGGACGACATCACGCCCATCATCTTCTACCGCTACGCCGCGCATTTCGTCATCGCCTACATCGTCGCCACCACGCTGCGGCACGGGGCGGAGGCGGTGGGGCTGGACAGCGCGAACTGGCTGGTCCCGCTGTCCTTCGTCGTCGGCCTGTCGCCCGACCTCTTCGTCAGCGTCCTCTCCTCCCGCGTCTTCGCGCAGCTGAAGATCTTCGGCCAGCGGGAGGATCCGGGCAGCGCGCACCTGCCGCGCGCCATGCCGTTGCTGATGATCGACGAGCTGAAGCAGGCGCAGATCGACCGGCTGGCCGAGCTCGGCATCACCTCGGCGCAGGACCTGGCGAAGTGCAACCCCTTCCTGCTGGAGCCGCGGGTGCCCTACGAGCTGATGCAGATCGTCTGCTGGATCGCCCAGGCGCAGCTCTATGTGCTGGTGCGGGAGGGGGCGCTGGCGGCGCTGCGGGCGCAGGCGGTGCCGGACATCCTGGCGCTGCACCAGCGGCTGCTGGACCCCGCGGCGCGCGGCCAGGCCTGCGCCGCGCTGGGCATCGACCCGGCGGCGGGGGAGGCGCTGCTGCGCCAGCTGGAGCAGGACCCGGCCTTCGTCCAGCTGCGGGAGGTGCGCGACGCCATGATGCTGCCGCACCCGCGCACCCCGGCGGGCCCGGCGCTGGCCGCCTAGGGCAGATCCCGATCAGGTGGACTCGCCCGAGCGGGTGAGGATACGCGTCGACTCAAGTGACCAGAGCGGCTGCCGCGAGCCATGGCCAATGCGAACCGCCCTGGCCGGCGCCGGCGCGGCGGCGGGTCAGGACACCTTGCGGAGCTGCTTGACCTTGCCGGTGACGCGGGCGCGCAGCCAGTCCTCCAGCGCCGCCAGCGGCATCGGCCGGGCGAAGAGGAAGCCCTGGGCGTGGTCGCAGCCGAGGTTGTGCAGCATCGCCGCCTGGCGCTCGGTCTCCACCCCCTCGGCCACCACCTCCAGCCCCAGCCCATGCGCGAGGGAGACGGTGGCGCGCACGATCTCCTCCGCCCGGTGATCGGTGCCGAGCCGCTGGACGAAGCGCTTGTCGAGCTTCAGCGAGTCGAGCGGCAGGCGGAGCAGCTGCGACAGGCCGGAATTGCCGGTGCCGAAATCGTCCAGCACCAGCCTGGCGCCGCGGCCGCGCAGCGCCGCCAGCTGGTCCAGCGTGCGGTCGCTGACCCGGTCCAGCAGCACCTCCTCGGTGATCTCGATCTCGACCGCGCGGAGCGAGAGCCCGGCAGCCTCCACCTGGTCGGCGAGGTGGAGCGCGATGTCGCTGAGCGCCACTTCCCCGGCCGAGAGGTTGAGCGAGACGCGGGCATTGGTCAGCCCGGCCTGGCGCAGCGCGGCCACCGCCGCCAGCGCCCGCCGGCGCACCGCGCTGCCGAGCCGCAGCGCACGGTCGGTGCCGAGGATGGGGAAGAGCTCGGCCGGCGGCACCGCCCCGACATCCGGGTGGGACCAGCGCGCCAGCGCCTCCAGCGCCACCACCGCGCCGGCTTCGGCATGCGCGGCGAAGGACAGGATGGGCTGCAGATGCACGGTCGCGCCCGGCAGCGCCTCATCCGCCGCCGCGTCGCTGTCGAAGGCGCGGGCGATGGCGGCGGCGCGCAGCAGCTGGTCGGCATCGGCGCGGGTGGCGGTGGCGACGCCGCCGCGGCATTCGCGCTTGGCGCGCCGCATCGCCTCGTCGGCGGTGCGCAGCAGCAGCTCCGGCTCCTCCGCATCCTGCGGGGCGAGGGCGAGGCCGAGGCTGGCGCCGAGCCGCAGCGGCCGGCCGGCATGCGGGACGAAGCCCTGCAGCGCCGCGCCGATCCGCTGGGCGATGGCCAGCGCCGCCTCCCGCTCCGCCACGCCGGGCAGCAGCACCAGGAATTCGTCGCCGCTGAGGCGGCCGACCACGTCGCCGGGCCTCAGGGCGGCGCGGATCCGGTCGGCCGCGGCGCAGAGCAGGGCATCGCCGGCGGCATGCCCCTCGGCGTCGTTCACTTCCTTGAAGTTGTCGAGGTCGATGGCGACGAGGGCGAGCGGGCGCGACTGCGCCATCGCCTCGGCCAGCGCCGCCTGCACCGCGCAGCGGTTGGTCAGGCCGGTCAGCGGGTCGGTCATCGCCAGGCCGCTGGCGCGGCGCAGGCCGCGGCGCAGTTCGAGATTGGCGGCGACGGCGCGGGCGAGCACCTGCAGCGTCTCCACCGTCGTCGCGTCATGCCGCCGCGGCACCCGGTCCAGCACGCAGAGCGTGCCGAGGGCATGGCCTTCCGGCGTCAGCAGCGGCACGCCGAGATAGCTGCGGATCGCCGCCGGGCCGGTGACCAGCGGGTTGTCGGCAAAGCGGGCATCGCGGGTGGCGTCCGGCACTTCCAGCGCTTGGGTGGGGTCGAGGATGGCATGGGCGCAGAAGGCCCGGTCGCGCGGCGTCTCCCGCAGGTCGAGGCCGAGGCAGGCCTTGAACCATTGCCGGTCGGCATCCACCAGGCTGATCAGCGCCATCGGGCAGCCGGTCAGGCGCGCGGCCAGCGCCACCAGCTCGTCGAAAGCCACCTCCCCCTCCGTGTCCAGCACCGCATAGGAACGGAGGACGGCGAGGCGCTCGGCTTCGGTCGGGGGCAGTGGCGCGGGCGGCATCGGGTCTCCGGACACCCGCGTCCGGCCCGGGGCCGCGGGGTGCGCGGGCCGGACGCAGCGGGACGGCCGCAGTCTGGCCCGGCGAAGCTGAACGGGTGGTTACAACGGCCGCGCTTCGGGTGGACGCGCAGCCGCGGGCGGGCGGCATCGGCCCGGCATGCCGCGCGGCCGACAGGCGCCGTTGGAAACCTGGATCGACACGGCTTTGTGGGCAGGCCCGCGCAGACTCGACGATGCGGCATGCGGCGCCGGCTGCCCCGCCGCCGGGCGTGGCCGGACCGCGGCGTCAAGCGCCCGATGCAGCGCGCAATTCCGCCAGCCGTCGGGCATCCGGCCCCGGGCGGTGGGCGGCCCTGTCCGGGACGGCGGGCCGGCGCGCTCAGCCGCGGTGGTGGCAGGCCACCGAATGGCCCGGCCGCGTCTCCCGCAGCGCCGGCGCTTCCGTCCGGCAGCGATCGGCATCGGCGATCGGGCAGCGGGTGTGGAAGTGGCAGCCGCTCGGCGGGTTCAGCGGGCTGGGCACGTCGCCCTGCAGCCGGATGCGCTGGCGCTTCATGGTCGGGTCGGGGATAGGCACGGCCGAGAGCAGCGCTTCGGTGTAGGGATGCAGCGGCGTGGTGTAGAGGTCCCGCGCCGAGGCGATCTCGACGATCCGGCCGAGATACATGACCGCCACCCGGTCGCTGATATGCTCCACCACGCTCAGGTCATGCGCGATGAAGAGGAAGGTGAGGCCGAATTTCGCCTGCAGGTCCTCCAGCAGGTTCACCACCTGCGCCTGGATCGAGACATCGAGCGCGCTGACCGGCTCGTCGCAGATGACGAGCTTCGGGTTCACCGCCAGCGCCCGCGCGATGCCGATGCGCTGGCGCTGGCCGCCCGAGAATTCATGCGGGAAGCGCCGCATGTGGTCGGCGTTCAGCCCGACCGTCTCCAGCAGCTCCACCACCCGCGCCTCGCGCTCCTTCGCCGTCTTCGCCAGGCCATGGATGACCAGCGCCTCGGCGATGATGGCGCCGACCGACATGCGCGGGTTGAGGGAGGCGAAGGGGTCCTGGAAGATGATCTGCATGTCGCGCCGCAGCGCGTTCATCTCGGTGGACGTCAGCGCGGTGATGTCGCGGCCCTGGAACCAGACCTGGCCGGCGGTCGGCTCGATCAGCCGCAGGATCAGGCGGCCGGTGGTGGACTTGCCGCAGCCGCTCTCCCCCACCAGGCCCAGCGTCTCGCCCGGCGCCATGTCGAAGGACACGCCGGAGACGGCATGCACCTGCCCGACCGTCCGCCGCAGCACGCCGCCCTTCACCTCGAAGCGCTTGACGAGGCCATCCACGCGCAGCAGGGGCTGGGTCACGAAATCTCCTCCGCCCGGATGCAGGCGGCCAGGTGGCCCGGCGTCACCTCCCGCAGCGGCGGCGGCGCCGCGCTGCAGGCCGGGATGGCGTGGCGGCAGCGGGCGGCGAAGCGGCAGCCCGCGGGCGGGTTCAGCAGGCTGGGCACCGTGCCCGGGATCGCTTCCAGCCGCCGGTGCTCGGTCGCCGCGAGGTCGAGCCGCGGGATGGAGCGGATGAGCCCCTGGGTGTAGGGGTGCATGGGCCGGCCGAACAGCGCCTCGACCGGCGCCTCCTCCACCACCTGGCCGGCATACATGACGACGACGCGCTGCGCCGTCTCCGCCACCACGCCCATGGCATGGGTGATGAGGAGGACGGCCATGCCCAGCCGCTCCTTCATCTCCTGCATCAGGTCGAGGATCTGCGCCTGGATGGTGACGTCGAGCGCGGTGGTCGGCTCGTCCGCGATCAGCAGCTTCGGGTTGCAGGACAGCGCCATGGCGATCATCACGCGCTGCCGCATGCCGCCCGAGAATTGATGCGGATAGTCGTCCACCCGCCGCTGCGGGTTCGGGATGTTGACCAGCCGCAGCATCTCGGCGGCGCGGTCGCGGGCGGCGCGGCGCGACAGGCCTTCATGCTGCCGCACCGCCTCGGCGATCTGCTCGCCCACCGTGTAGACCGGGTTGAGCGAGGTCATCGGTTCCTGGAAGACGAAGCCGATCTCCTTGGCGCGGATGGCGCGCATCTGGTCCGGCCCGAGCGGGACGAGGTCCCGCCCCTGCCAGAGGATGCTGCCGGCCACGATCTTCCCGGGCGGCATGGCGATCAGCTTCAGGATCGTCATCGCCGTCACGGTCTTGCCGCAGCCGCTCTCGCCGACGACGCAGAGCGTCTCGCCGCGGTCGACGCCGATATCGACGCCGTCCACCGCGCGCACCCAGCCATCGTCGGTGCGGAAATGCACCTTCAGGCCCGCGATCTCCAGCAGGCGCGGGCCGGCGGCGGCGGCCGGCGGCGGCGCGGCCGCGGCCATGGTGGCGGCGCTCATATCACCCGCCTCGGGTCCAGCGCGTCGCGCAGCCCGTCGCCGAGGAAATTGATGCTGACCACCGTCAGGAAGATCGCAAGGCCGGGGAAGATCGCCCAGTGCGGCGCGAAATCCAGGTTGTCCTTCGCGTCGAAGAGCAGCCGCCCCCAGGTCGGGATGTCCGGCGGGAAGCCGAGGCCGAGGAAGGACAGCGTGCTCTCGGCGATGATGGCGGCGGCGATGTCGATGGTCGCGGCCACGATCACCGGCCCAAGCGCATTCGGCAGGATGTGGCGGGTGACGAGGCGCCAGCGGGACGCGCCGAGGGCGCGGGCCGCCTCCACGAACTCCTTCTCCCGCAGCGAGAAGAACTGGGCGCGGACCAGGCGGGCCACCTGCATCCAGTTGAACAGGCCGATGATGGTGACGATCAGGATGAAGACCCCGACCTCCGGCCCCACCACCTCCTTCAGGCTGTCCCGGAACAGGTAGATGATCAGCAGCAGCAGCGGCAGCTGGGGAAGGGAAAGGAACAGGTCCGTCACCCACATCAGCACGGCGTCCAGCTTGCCGCCGGCCATGCCCGCGATGGCGCCGACCGCGACCCCGACCGTGACCGCCACCGCCATGGCGGCGAAGCCGACCGCGAGCGAGATGCGGCCGCCATACATGATGCGCGCCAGAAGGTCCTGCCCCAGATCGTCATTGCCCAGGGGATGCGCCCAGGAAGGGCCGGCGAGGCGGGCGGAGAAGTCGATCTCGTCGATCGGCAGGGTCCAGAACAGGGGCCCGACCAGCACGCCGAGGATCAGCACCGCCAGCACCACCGCGCTGACCACCGCCAGCCGGTGCTTGCGGAAGCGCCGCCAGGCCTCGCCCCAGGGGCCGACGCGCTTGCGGGCGGCCGGCGCGGCCATGGCCGGGCTAGCGGTAGCTGATGCGGGGATCGAGCCAGCCATAGAGGATATCCGCGACCAGGTTGAAGAAGATGACGAGGGCGGCGAAGACGAAGGTCACCGCCATGATCACCGGCGTGTCGTTCGACAGGATGGAGGTGATCAGCAGGGACCCGATGCCCGGGACGCGGAAGATCTGCTCGGTGACGATGGCGCCGCCGAACACCGCGGGCATCTGCAGCGCCACCAGGGTCACCACCGGGATCATGGCGTTCCGCACGACATGCCGCAGGGTGACGCGGCTCTCGGGCAGGCCCTTGGCGCGCGCCGTCGTCACATGGTCCAGCCGCACCACGTCCAGCACGGCGGACCGGACGAAGCGGGTCCAGGCGGCGCCCTGGAACAGGCCCAGCACGGCGATGGGCATGATGGACTGCTTGAGCTGCGCCCACCACCAGGCCAGCCCGGTGGCATCGATCTTCGTCGAGTAGACGAAGGGCAGCCAGTCCAGGTGGATGGAGAACAGCAGGATCAGCAGCAGGCCGGTGAAGAAGGTCGGCAGGGAAAAGCCGACGAAGGCCAGCGTGTTCGCCACCTGGTCGAACAGCGAATAGGGCCGGGTCGCCGCCATGACGCCGACCGGCAGCGCGATGCACAGTGCCAGCACCTGCGACGCGCCGATCACCGCGACGGTGGTCGGCAGCCGCTGCAGGATCAGGTCGTCCACCGGGATGCGGCTGATGAAGGAATAGCCCCAGTCACCCTGCAGCATCGACCCCAGCCAGGCAAAGTAGCGCAGGTAGATCGGGTCATCGAGCCCGAGGCTGGCGCGCAGGTTCTGCCGCACCTCGGGCGGGATCGCCGGGTTGGTCGCCAACTCCTCGAACGGATCGCCCGGCGCCAGCGCCAGCACGGTGAACAGGATGACGCTGATCCCGAGCAGGCTCGGGATCGCGATCAGCACGCGGCGGAGCAGGTACTGGGTCACGCGCCCGTCACGCCTCCCGGTACCAGTCCTGCAGCGCCCACATGGTGCTGTCCCAGGCGGACAGGACGGGGCGCAGCGTGTTCAGGCTGGCGCTGACCAGCGGCCGCCGCACCACCGGGATGACATGGTTGCTGCCCACCACGATGTCGTTCATGCGGATGAACAGCGCGGCGCGCTTCACCGGGTCCAGCTCCGCCTCCGCCGCGCGGACCGCGGCGTCGTACTCCTCGCTGCGGAAGCGCGGGGCGTTGCGCCCCTGCCAGTTGTTGGCCTTGGCGGCGCATTCCCAGGACGCGAACTGCGACATGAAGCGCTGCGGATCCGCCTGCGTCATGGTCGTCGTGTACATCTGCATGTCGGCGTAGAATTTCGGGAAGGTGTCCGGGTTCGCCACGTCCGAGGAGAAGAAGACCGAGGCGACGATCGACTTGAGCTCGAGGTCGATGCCGCAGCGGCCGGCCGCCTGCTTGACGATCTGCTGGGTGCGCTGGCGCGGCGCGTTGACCGAGGTCTGAAACAGGAATTTCAGCCGGACATTGCCCTTGGCGCGGATGCCGTCGCGGCCGCGCGCCCAGCCGGCGGCGTCCAGGATCTCGTTCGCGCGGGCGATGTTGAACTCCCACCGCATGTTGGACGACCGGAAGCGGTCCGGCGCATGCAGGAAGTTGGACGCGGCCGGGCCGCCGCGGCCATAGATGAACTGGCTGACCGAGTTGCGGTCGACCAGCAGCGCCATGGCCTGCCGCACCGCGGGGTCGGAGAAGGCGGGGTGCGTCGTCTTGATCGAGGATCGCTCGCCGTCCACCTCCTGGCTCGGGTCGGTGGTGTTGAGCTGGATATGCTCGATGTTGCTGCCTTCGATGATGTTGACCTTGCCGCGGTTGGCGGCTTCCAGCCGCAGCAGCAGCTCGTCCTCCACCTGCAGGTTCCAGGCATAGTCGAAATCGCCGGTCTGCAGCACGGCGCGGGCGGCCGAGACGGCGTCGCCGCCGCCCTTGACCTCGATCGTGTCGAAGAAGGGCCGGTTCTCGCCGTGATAGTTCTGGAACAGCTCGCCGCGCAGCACGTCGCCGGGCGCGAAGCTGGCGAAGCGGTAGGGTCCGGTGCCGACCGGGCGGATGTTGTTGGGGGCGTCCCGCGCATTCGGGCCGTTGAAGCTGCCGAACAGGTGCTTCGGGATCAGCGCGCCGCTGGCCGAGCAGAAGGCATCCGCCCAGAAGGGCGTCGGCTTGTCGAATTCCACCCGCACGGTGAAGTCGTCCACCTTCACCACATTGACCCCGGTATAGGAGCCGGAGGTGGTGGCGGCGGTCTGCGGGTTGCGGGCGAATTCCCAGTTGAAGACGACGTCGTCGGCCGAGAAGTCCTGGCCGTCATGCCATTTCACGCCGCGCTTCAGCTTCCAGGTGACGCTGCGGCCGTTCTCCGCCAGGCCGCCATTCTCGACCGAGGGGATCTCGGCGGCCAGCACCGGCACCAGCGTGCCATCGGTGGCCCAGCCGGCCAGCGGCTCGTAGAAGACCCGCGCCGCGTCCTGGTTGGTGGTGCCCACCGCGAAATGGATGTTCGGCAGGGTGGAGGCCTGCCAGTATAGGATCTTCAGCGCGCCGCCGCCGCCGCGCCGGGTGGCCCGGTAGGCCGGCTGGTTCTGCGCCGCGGCCGGCGCCGCGCCGGCGATGGCCAGCAGCTGCGTCGCCATCGGCGCGGTCAGGCCCACCGTCGCCAGGCGGCGCACGAAGCCGCGGCGGGACAGCGCCCCGCGCTGCACGCGCCCGATCAGCTGCCGCAGATCGTCTTCCGTCATCCCTCGCTCTCCCGGTTCCTGGGGCACCGCCGCCGCGGCCGGGCGGTGCCGAACATCCCTGCTGCGCCGGCCTCGGCCGGCGGCCATGATGCCTCAAGGTCTGCAAACCCCATGCCGGGCAAGGGCCCGGCGCCGGCGGCGCTTCCTTACAGAATCTTTACCATGTGCAACAGCCCCGCCGGCCCCGTGCAGCTTGTTCCGGCCGGCCGCGGCTTCAATCCCGGATCATGCCGAGTTCCTGGTCCACGACGCCCGCCCAATAGGCAATGCCGAGCGGGATGATGGCGTCGTTGAAGTCGAAATGCGGAGTGTGCAGGCCGGCGGCCACGCCGCCGCCGGGGGTGGCGCCGCCGATGAACATGAAGGCCCCGGGCCGGGCCTGCAGCATCAGGGCGAAGTCCTCCGCGCCCATCACCGGCGGGTGGCTGGGATCCACCGCCCCCTGGCCGACCACGCCGACGGCGGCGGCGATCGCCAGGTCCGTCTGCGCCGCATGGTTCACCAGGGCGGGCGCGCCGCGGCGATAGGCGACCTCGGCCGTCGCGCCATGCAGCGCGGCCAGGCCCTGCGCCAGCTCGGCGATCCGCCGCTCCAGCAGGTCCCGCACATCGGGGTCGTAGCTGCGGGCCGTTCCGGTCAGCGTCAGCGCCGCCGGCATCACATTGGCCGAGCCGGGGGAGCCGCCCTGGATCGACCCGACGCTGAGCACCGCCGCATCCTTCGCCGGGACGTTGCGGCCGATGATGGTCTGCAGGCCCAGCACGAAATGCGCCTGCACCACCGTCAGGTCGGTCGACAGATGCGGCGCCGCGCCGCCATGGCCGCCGGTGCCGCGGAAGGTCACCTCGAACCGGTCGGCGGCCGCCAGCGCCGCGCCGGGCCGTATGCAGAATTGCCCGGCCGGCAGGTCCGGCGTGTTGTGCAGCCCATAGACGGCGTCGCAGGGGAAGCGGTCGAACAGCCCGTCCTCGATCATCGCCCGGGCGCCGCCGCGACCTTCCTCGGCCGGCTGGAAGATCAGGTGGACGGTGCCGGCGAAATCCCGGTGCGCCGCCAGCCAGCGCGCCGCGCCCAGCAGCATCGCCGTATGGCCGTCATGCCCGCAGGCATGCATCACGCCCGGGTTGGTCGAGGCATGCGGCAGGCCGGTCGCCTCCTCGATCCGCAGCGCATCCATGTCGGCGCGCAGGCCGATGACGCGCTGGCCCGGCCGGCTGCCCTGGACGGTGCCGACCACGCCCAGGCGCCCGACGCCCTCCGTCACCGCGATCCCCAGCCGCCGCAGCTCTGCCGCGACCAGTGCGGCGGTGCGGTGCTCCTCCATCCCCATTTCGGGATGCGCGTGGATGTCGCGGCGGATCGCCGTCAGCTCCGCCTGCCAGGCCGCCACGCCTTCGATGACCGGATGTGCCATGACCCTGCCCCGCCCGTCCGGCGGCAGGATGGCCCGCGCCGCCGCCCCGGGGGAAGGGGGACGGCTGGCGGGCCGGCCGGCTCTGCCGCATGATGCGGCCGGCTTTGGGGAGTGGGCGGCGATGCAGCTCGGGCGCCTCGGCGTATGGATCCCGACCGACCGGCTGGACGCGGCGGCGCTGCGGGCGCTGCTGCGGGTGGTGGAGGGGCGGGGCTACGGCACGCTCTGGTACCCGGAATCCCGCGGCTACGAGAGCGTGGCGCTGGCCGGCTTCCTGCTGGCCAACAGCGAAAGGCTCGTCATCGGCAGCAGCATCGCCAACATCTATGCGCGGGACGCCTTCACCGCCCGCCGCGCGCTGGCGACGCTGAACGGCCTGCATGGCGGCCGCTTCGCGCTCGGCCTCGGCGTCTCCCACATCCCGATGGTGGAGGGGCTGCGCGGCCACCGCTACGACAAGCCGGTGCCGGCCATGCGCGCCTATCTCGACGGGATCCGCAAGGCGGGGGATGCGCCGCTCGAGGGGCCGGTGCTGCTGGCGGCCCTGGGCCCGCTGATGCTGAAGCTGGCGGCGGCCGAGAGCGACGGCGCGGTGCCCTACAACGTGACACCGGAGCACACGGCGGAGGCCGCCGCCGCGCTGGGCCCCGGCAAGGTGCTAGCGGTGGAGCAGAAGGTCTGTGTCGAGACCGACAAGGCGCGTGCCCGCGCGCTGGGGCGCAAGGAGCTGGCGCGCTACATGACGCTGCCGAACTACGTGAACAACTGGCTGCGCCTGGGCTTCACCGAGGCGGAGCTGGCCGATGGCGGCAGCGACCGCTTCATCGACGCCATGGTGCTGTCGGGCGATGCGGCGACGGTGCAGGCCGGGCTGCGCCGGCATTTCGAGGCGGGCGCCACCCATCTCTGCATCCAGCCGGTGACGGAGGAGGGCGACACGCGCCATCGCGACGCCATGCTGGACGCCCTGGCGGAGACCTGAGGCATGGCGGGGGCCGTGAACCTGGCGGCGAAGCTGGCCGGCTTCGCCGATCCCTGGGCGCCCCGCACGGTCGCCGCGTTCAACGGCCATGACGTCATGGTGGTGAAGGTGCAGGGCGAATTCCACTGGCACAGCCATGCGGAGACGGACGACTTCTTCCTGGTGCTGGATGGCGTGCTGGACATCGAGCTGCGCGACCGGACGGTGACGCTGCGGGCCGGGGAGCTGTTCGTGGTGCCGCGCGGGGTGGAGCACCGGCCGGTGGCGCGGGGCGAGGCGCATCTGCTGCTGATCGAGCCGACCGGCACGCCCAACACCGGCGACCCTGCCACCGCCGCGCCGCGGCGGCTGGCCTGACGGGCAGGTTCCGGGCCGGCGCCCGGCGCGGTACAACACGGACGGGATCGGGGAGAGGCGGGTTATGCTCAGGCTCGGCTACAAGGCCTCCGCGGAGCAGTTCGCGCCGGCGCAGTTGCTGGAATTCGGGGTGCTGGCGGAGCAGGCGGGGTTCGAGTCCTGCTTCATCTCCGACCATTTCCAGCCCTGGAAGCACACGGACGGGCATGCGCCGAACAGCCTGGTCTGGCTGGGGGCGCTGGGCGCGCGGACGAAGACGCTGGTGATGGGCACCAGCGTGCTGACGCCGACCTTCCGCTACCACCCCTCCATCGTCGCGCAGGCCTTCGGCACGCTGGGGGCGATGTTCCCCAACCGCGTCATCCTCGGCATCGGCACGGGGGAGGGGCTGAACGAGGTGCCTTCCACCGGCGCGCCCTGGCCGGAGTTCAAGGAACGCTTCGCCCGGATGCGGGAGGCGGTGCAGCTGATGCGCCGGCTCTGGGCCGAGGAACGCGTCAGCTTCGAGGGCGAATACTACAAGACCGAGAAGGCGACGATCTACGACCGGCCGAAGGCGCCGGTGCCGATCTATGTCGCGGCCGCCGGCGCGCTGGTGGCGAAATATGCAGGGCGCGGCGGCGACGGCTTCATCTGCACCAGCGGCAAGAAGGCCGAGCTCTATACCGAGACGCTGCTACCGAACGTGGCGGCGGGGCTGGAGGCGGCGGGCCGGCCGAAGCCCTGCTACGAGCGGATGATCGAGGTGAAGGTGAGCTTCGACACCGACCGGCAGCGGGCGCTGGAGGATACGCGGCACTGGGCGGCGCTGGCGCTCTCGCCCGAGGAGAAGATGTCGGTCGAGGACCCGGCGGAGATGGAGCGGCTGGCCGATGCCCTGCCGCTGGAGCGCGCCGCCAGCCGCTGGATCGTCTCCGACGATGCGGAGGAGATGGCGGAGCGGATCGGCTGGTACGTGTCGCTGGGCTTCAACCACCTGGTCTTCCATGCGCCTGGGCCGGACCAGGCGCGCTTCCTGACCCTGTTCGGGGAGCGGGTGCTGCCCCTGCTGCGCCGCCGCTTCGGGTGAGCGCGGCGCTGACGCTGGCCGCGCTGCCGGGCATCCCGGCGGTGCGGGCGGGCGACGACCTGGGCGGGCTGCTGGCGGCGGGCCTGGCGCGGCTGGGCGCAACGCCCGCCTCGGGCGATGTCCTGGCGGTGGCGCAGAAGATCGTCAGCAAGGCGGAGGGGCGGAGCGTGCCGCTGGCCTCCGTGACGCCGGGCGCCGAGGCGCAACGGCTGGCGGACGCGACCGGCAAGGATCCGCGGCTGGTGGAGCTGATCCTGTCGGAAAGCGTCCGGGTGGTACGGGCGCGGCCGAACCTGATCATCGTCGAGCATCGCCTGGGCTTCGTCATGGCCAATGCCGGCATCGACCAGTCCAATGTGGGGGAGGAGGGGCATGCGCTGCTGCTGCCCCTGGACCCCGATGGCAGCGCGGCGGGGCTGGCGGCGCGGCTGGGCATGGCGGTGGTGATCACCGACAGTTTCGGGCGCGCCTGGCGGCGGGGCACGGTGGGCGTGGCGATCGGCGCCGCCGGCCTGCCGGCGCTGCTGGACCTGCGCGGGCAGCCGGACCTGTTCGGCCGCACCCTGCAGGTCAGCGTGACCGGCTTCGCCGACGAGGTCGCCGCGGCGGCCGGCCTCGTCATGGGCCAGGGGGCGGAAGGGCGGCCGGCGGTGCTGGTGCGCGGCCTCGCCTGGGATGCGCCGGCGGCGCCGGCCTCCGCGCTGGTGCGGGTGGGGCCGGAGGATCTGTTCCGGTGATCGTCGCGCTGTCGGGCGGCATCGGCGGGGCGAAGCTGGCGCTCGGACTCGCGCGCGTGCTGCCGCCCGAGGAGTTGCTGGTGGTCGCCAACACGGGCGATGATTTCGAGCATTACGGCCTGACCATCTGCCCCGACATCGACACGCTGACCTACACCCTGGCGGGGCTGGACAACCCGGTGCTGGGTTGGGGCCGGGCGGATGAGTCCTGGGCCTTCATGGACACGCTGGCCGGGCTGGGCGGCGCCGACTGGTTCCGCCTGGGCGACCGCGACCTGGCGCTGCATGTCCTGCGCACGCACCGGCTGCGGATGGGGGAAAGCCTGTCCGCCATCACCGACGACGTCCGGCGGCGCCTGGGTATCGGCCCGCGCATCCTGCCGATGAGCGACGACCCGGTGCGGACGCGCATCCGCAGCGATGCGGGCTGGATCGACTTCCAGGACTGGTTCGTGCGGCAGCGCGCGGCGCCGGTGGTGCGGGCGGTGGAGTTCGCCGGCGCGGCCGCAGCGCGGCCGCAGCCGGAGGCGCTGGCGGCGCTGGGCGCCGGGCCGCGCGCCGTGGTGATCTGCCCGAGCAACCCGTTCATCAGCATCGAGCCGATCCTGGCGGTGCCGGGGATGCGCGATGCCATCCTGGCGTCGGGTGCGCCGGTGGTGGCGGTCTCGCCCATCATCGCCGGGCAGGCGGTGAAGGGGCCGACGGCGAAGATGTTTGCCGAGCTTGGCGTGGCGCCTTCGGCGGCGGCGGTTGCGGCGCGCTATGCCGGGCTGCTGGCGGGCTATGTGATGGAGGAGGGCGACGACGCCGAGGGCATCGCGCCGCGCGTGGTCCGGGCCCGCACCCTGATGACGACGCTTGAGGACAAGGTGGCCCTGGCCCGCATGGTGCTGGCGACGGCGGATGCGCTGCGGTGACGATCTGGGCGGTGCTGCCGGTGAAGGAGATGGCGGGGTCCAAGCAGCGCCTCTCGCCGCTGCTGTCGCCGGAGGAGCGCGTGGCGTTGATGCGCGTCATGGTGGGTGAGGTGCTGGACGCGCTTTGCGCCGCGCATGGGCTGGCGGGCGTGGCGGTCGCGACGCTGGATGGCTGGACGACGGAGCAGGCGTTGCGTCGCGGCGCGCGGGTGATCTCCGAGGGCGCGCGGGACGGGCATACGGGCAGCGTGACGGCGGCGGCGCGCGTGCTGGCGGCGGAGGGCGCTTCGGGCGTGCTGACCATGCCCGGCGACATCCCTGCCGTGACGGCGGCGGAGGTGGAGGCGCTGGTGGCGGCGCTTGGCGCGGCGCCGGCCTTCACCATCGCGCCGGCGCATGACGAGAAGGGATCGAATGGCGTGGTGCTGAGCCCACCGGATGCGGTGCCGCTGCGCTTCGGCGAGGACAGCTATGTCCCGCATCTGGCGGCGGCGCGGGCGCGCGGCATCGAGCCACGCGTGGTGCCGCTGCCGGGCGTGGCGATGGATATCGACCATCCCGCAGACCTGGCGATGTTCGCTGGCCTGCCGGTCGCCCAGGGCACGCGCACCCTTGGGTGGTTGCGCGACAGGGGCGTGCTGGCGCGCCTATGACTCGAGGGTTCCAAGGGCCTTTCGGCCCTTGGCGGGGGTGCAGGGGGCAGAGCCCCCTGCTAGGCCGGAACGCGTCGTCGCGGCGCCGTCTGCACGACGGGTGCGAGGTCCTCGGCCTCGTAGGACCGTCGCTGCTGCTCGCCCGGCGGCACCCCGTACAGCGTCGTCCGCTGCTGCGGCGTGCGGCCGACGCCGCGGATCAGCGCCTCCATTGCCTCGGGCGGGAATTCCTGGCCGTGCTGGGTGCCGGCGGCGCGGCTGATGCTCTCGTTCATCAGCGTGCCGCCCAGGTCGTTGGCGCCGGCCCGCAGCGCCAGGGCGGCGCCTTGCGGGCCCATCTTCACCCAGCTTGTCTGGATGTTGGTGATGTGCGGGTGCAGCACGAGGCGCGCCACGCTGTGCATGAGCACGGCTTCGCGGAAGGTCGGGCCGCGCCGGGCCTGGCCGCGCAGGTACATCGGCGCTTCCATATGGACGAAGGGCAGCGGCACGAATTCGGTGAAGCCGCCGGTCTCCGCCTGCAGGTCGCGCAGCGCCAGCAGGTGGCGGGCCCAGTTCAGCGGGCCTTCGACATGGCCGAACATGATGGTGCTGGTCGTGCGCAGGCCGAGGGAATGCGCCGTGCGCGCCACCGCCAGCCATTGCGCGGTGTCGATCTTGTCCGGGCAGATGATGGCGCGGATCTCGTCGTCCAGGATCTCGGCGGCGGTGCCGGGCAGCGTGCCGAGGCCGGCCGATTGCAGCCGCGCCAGGTAGTCGCGCAGCTTCAGGCCGAGCGTCGCCGCGCCCTGGGTGATCTCCAGCGGCGAGAAGGCGTGGATGTGCATCTCCGGCAGCGCGGCGCGGATGGCCTCGCAGATCGCGACATAGGTCTCGCCGGTATAGTCCGGGTGGATGCCGCCCTGCAGGCAGACCTCGGTGGCGCCGCGGGCCCAGGCTTCCTCGGCACGGCGGACGATCTCGGCATGGTCCAGATCGTAGGCCGGGCCGCGCAGGGCTTCGTGCGTCTTGCCCTTGCTGAAGGCGCAGAAGCGGCAGCGGTAGCCGCAGATATTGGTGTAGTTGATGTTGCGGTTGACGACGTAGCGGATGGTCTCGCCGGAGACGGCGGCGCGCAGCGCATCGGCGGCGGATGTCACATGCGCCTGGTCGGCATCGCGCGCGGCGAACAGCCGGATGATGTCGGGCGCATCCAGCCGCGCGCCGCCGGCGGCGCGTTCCACCAGGCGGGCCAGGCCGGCCTCGGCGGCGGGCAGGCGCGGGGCGGGCAGGGCGGGCGGCGTGCGCTCGCCGGGCGACCAGGCATCGCCGCGGGCGAGGCCCTCGGCATCCGCGGCGCGGCGAAGGGCAGTGGCGACCTCGGGCGCGAACCAGGTGTCGGGCGCGCGGACATGCTCCGGATAGGCCGGCAGGCGCGGCACCAGCACCTTGCCCGCCTCGGCGGTGCGCACGGCCAGGTCTTCCAGATGCGGCCAGGGCGCTTCCGGGTTCACATGGTCCGGCGTCACCGGGGAGACGCCGCCCCAGTCGTTCAGCCCGGCCGCGACCAGCCGCTGGTAGACGCCGGGCGAGAGGTTGGGCGGCGCCTGGATGTTCATCGCCCCGCCCAGCACCACCCGCGCGGCGGCGATGGTCCAGAGCAGGTCGTCGAGGTCGGGCTCCGGCGCCTCGGCCAGCTTCGTCCGCGGCTTGGCGCGGAAATTCTGGATGATGACTTCCTGGATATGGCGGTGGCGCGCATGCAGGTCGGCGATGGCGCGCAGCGCCTCGATGCGCTCGGCGCGCGTCTCGCCGATGCCGATCAGGATGCCGGTGGTGAAGGGCACGCGAAGCTCGCCCGCGAGGCGCAGCACCTCCAGCCGCGCCTCCGGGTGCTTGTCGGGGCTGCCATGGTGGACGCCGCCGGGCTCGCAGAGCCGGGCGCTGGCGCTTTCCAGCATGATGCCCTGGCTGGCGGTGACTTCCCGCAGGGCGGCGATCTCGTCGCGGGTCATCACGCCCGGGTTGGCATGCGGCAGCAGGCCGGTCTCGCGCAGGACGAGGCCGCACATCGCCGCCAGGTAGCTGTTGGTGGTGGCATGGCCGAGCGCCGCCAGCGCCTCCCGTGCCTGGCGCCAGCGCAGCTCCGGCTTGTCGCCCAGGGTGAACAGCGCCTCGGTGCAGCCGGCGGCGGCGCCGGCGCGGGCGATGGCCAGCACCTCCTCGGGCGAAAGGTAGGGATTGCGGCCGGGGCGCGGGGTCTCGGCGAAGGTGCAGTAGTGGCAGACGTCGCGGCACAGCTTCGTCAGCGGGATGAAGACCTTGCGCGAATAGCTCAGCATGCGGCCATGGGCCGCGTCGCGCAGGGCGGCGGCCCGCTGCATCAGCGCGTCCAGCGTCAAGTCCTCAAGCCGGTCCTGCACCCTTGCGCTCCCCCGCTCCTGCCCGTCATCGTGGGGCGGGCACCCCGCCAATGCAATGCGGGGCCGGGGCGGATCGCCGCAGGGCAGGCATGCCCGAAGGCGTGAATCCGCCCCGCGACGGGGGCGCGGATCGCCGCAGGGCAGGCATGCCCGAAGGCGTGAATCCGCCCCGCGACAAAATCCGGCGGTGCCCGGGATGCGGGCCTACCGGGCCAGCACTGGGGAGGGGGGCAGCCATGCAGATCGGGTTTAACGCGCCCAGCGGCGGGCCGCTTGCCTCGGCGGAGGCGCTGACCCGCCTGGCGCAGGGGGGCGAGGAACTGGGCTTCGGCTATGCCACGATCAGCGACCACGTGGTGATCCCGACCGACATCGCGGCGAAATATCCCTATACCGATACGGGCGAATTCCCGGCCAGCGCGCGCGGGGAACGGCATGAGCAGCTGACCCAGGCCATGTTCCTGGCGGCGAAGACGACCACGCTGCGGCTGGTGACCTCCGTCATGGTGGTGCCGCACCGGCCGGCCATGCTGGCCGCCAAGGTGCTGTCCACCATCGATGTGCTCTCGGGCGGGCGGGTCACGCTCGGCATCGGCGCCGGCTGGCTGGAGGAGGAGTTCGTCGCGCTGCAGGCGCCCGACTTCGCCGCCCGCGGCCGCGTGACGGACGAATACATCCTGGCGGCCAAGGCGCTCTGGACCCAGCCGCGGCCCGCCTACGAAGGCGAGTTCGTCCGCTTCCGCGACATCACCTTCGAACCGAAGCCGGTCCAGAAGGGCGGCCCGCCCATCTGGGTGGGCGGGGAAAGCGGGCCGGCGCTGCGCCGCACCGCCCGCCTCGGCGATGCCTGGTACCCGATCGGGACCAATCCCTCCTTCCCGCTCGACAGCCTCGCGCGCTACCGCGCCGCCATCGGCAAGCTGCACGGGCTGGTCGAGAAGGAGGGCCGCGACCCGGCGAAGGTCGGCCTGGCCTACCGGGTGCAGCGCTACGGGCCGGAGGTGCCGGCGACCGCCGGCGACGGCGAAAGGCGGCTGTTCTCCGGCACGCCGGGGCAGATCGCCGACGACCTCAAGGCGATGCGCGACCTGGGCGTGCAGGCGGTGGACCTGACCTTCCCCGGCACGACCGCGGAAGAGGTGGTGGACAGCATGCGCGCCTTCCGCGACCAGGTGATGGACGGGCTCTGACCATGCGGCTCGGCATCACGCTGCGCATCGACGGGCAGCCGCATACCGACCTGGCGCTGGAAGCCGAAAGGCTCGGCTATCACAGCGTCTGGTGCGGCGAGAGCTACGGCACCGACGCGGTCAGCCCGGTCGCCTGGGTGCTGGCGCGCACCACCCGTATCCAGGCCGGCACCGGCATCATGCAGATGCCGGCGCGCACGCCGGCCTGCGCGGCGATGACGGCGATGACCCTGCAGGCGCTGTCGGGCGACCGCTTCCTGTGCGGCGTCGGTCCCTCCGGCCCGCAGGTGGTGGAAGGCTGGCACGGCCAGCCCTATGGCACGCCGATGGAGCGGACGCGGGAATACATCGGCATCATCCGCAGCATCGTGGCGCGGGAGCGGCCGCTGGAACACCAGGGGGACCATTACCGCATCCCCTATGACGGGCCGGGCGCGACCGGCCTCGGCAAGCCGCTGAAGAGCATCCTGCACGCGAAGCCGCTGCGCTTCTACTGCGCCTCCATCACGCCCGGCGGCATGCGGCTGGCGGGGGAGATCGCCGACGGCAACCTGCCGATCTTCATGTCGCCGGAAGGCGCCGACATCGTGGTGAAGCCGACGCTGGAGGGGATGGCGAAGGCCGGCAAGCCGGCCGACCTGACGCGCTTCGACATCGCGCCCTACACCCGCATCCGCATGGGGGACGACCTGCAGGCCTGCCGCGATGCCTGCAAGCCCGACCTCGCGCTCTATATCGGCGGGATGGGCGCGAAGGGGCGGAATTTCTACAACGACTACTGCAAGCGGCTGGGCTACCCGGATGCGGCGGTGGCGATCCAGGATGCCTTCCTGGCGAAGCGCCACCGCGACGCGGCGGCGCTGGTGCCCGACAAGCTGGTTGATGAGATCGCGCTGGTCGGCCCGCCCGACCGCATCCGCGGCCGGCTGAAGGACTGGCAGGCGGTGGCGAAGGACGGGAAGGTGGGCACGCTGGTGCTGGCCGGGCCGACGCCGGAGGCGATGCGGGTGGTGGCGGAAGCGGTGCTGTAGCGCCGGGCGGGGCCCGCGACGGCACCCGGTGGCATCGGGCCCGGCATCGCCGGGCGCCAGGCCGGCGATCAGTACCGCCAGCGCTTCGGCGCCGCGGCCTGCGGCGCCAGCGGGCCGGGCTTGCCGAACAGCCAGCCCTGGCCGAGCTGCACGCCAAGCTGCTGCATCAGCGCCGCATCCGCCTCGGTCTCCACCATTTCGGCGATCGTCTCGGCCCCGCAGGATGCGGCCAGGTCGCGCATGGCCATGATGAAGGCCCGCCCCCGCTCGTCCTGCGGCGCGGCGCGGACGAAGGCGCCGTCGATCTTGACGAAATCGACGCGCAGGTCGCGCAGGTAGCGGAAGGACGCGGCGCCGGCGCCGAAATCGTCCAGGCACACCCGCAGGCCGGCGGCGCGCAGCCGGGCCAGGGTGCCGGCGACCGAAGGCAGGTCCTCGATCTCGGCGGTCTCCGTCACCTCCAGCAGCAGCCGGCCGGGCGACAGGCCGGCGGTGCGGGCCAGCAGCGCCTCGGCGAAGCGCGGATCCCCCAGGCTGAGGGCCGAGAGGTTCACGGCGATGGAATGCGTCGATTGCCGCAGCAGCGCCAGCGCCCGGTCCAGCACGGCGAGGTCGAGTGCCGGGGCGAGGCCCAGCGCCTCCGCCAGGGTGACGAATTCCTGCGGGTTGCCGGCCGGGTTCTCCGGGCCGGCCTCGGGGCGGATCAGCGCCTCATGGTGGCAGATGCGGCGATCCGACAGGCGGAGGATGGGCTGGTAGGCCAGCTGGAAGCGGCCCTGGGCGATCATGCCCGCCAGCGCCTGGCGATGCGTCTCCGCCTCCGCCAGCATCCCGGCCAGGCCGCCCGCAGGCACGCCCTGCACGCCCTGGCCGGCGAAGCGGGCCAGCAGCAGCCGCAGCGACTGCAGCGCCGGCTGCGCCGCCAGCCCATCCGCCGCCAGCGGGATGTTCGCCCCGGAGACCCGCGGCGCGCCGCCCGGCAGGACGCTGCCCAGCAGCCCCTCCACCGCGCCGGCCAGGCCGGACAGGTCGAGCCCGGCCGGACCCAGCAGGCCGAAGCGCCCTGCGCCGAGTTCGCCGAAGACCAGCGGCTCGCCGGCCATCTCCTCGCTCAGGTGGCGGATCTCCCGCTGCAGGCAGCCCAGCAGCCGGGCATCCAGTCTTGCGGCGGTGTCCTGCCAGTCGGCGATGTCGAGCAGGCCGAGCGTCGCCTCCGCCCCGGCGCGCAGGCTGCCCGCCGCTTCCGCCGCGAAGCCGCTGGCCGGCTGCTGCGCCGCCCTGGCGCCGCCGAGTGGCGTGGCGGCGGGGCCGATGGTGACGCAGAGCCGGTTGCCGGTGGCGTCCAGCGCCATGCCGGCCAGGCTGCAGGGCGTCTCCCGCGCATTGGCCAGGCGCAGCGTCAGCGGCGTCAGCCGGCCGCGGGCACTCAGCCCGTCCATCGCCCGGGCCAGCCGCCGGCGGTCGCGCGGCGCCACCAGGCTGTCCAGCGGGCGCCCCACCGCGTCGGCGGGCGACAGGCCGAGCAGTGCCTGGAAGGCCCCGGCCGCCCAGCCGATGCAGCCTTCGGCATCCACATCCAGCAGCAGGTCGGACGGGGTGAAGGCGAAGCCCAGCATCTCCACCAGCCGGGTCACGTCCCGCAGCACCGCCATCCAGGCGCCGTCGGTGACGCGGATGACGCAGAGCGAGAGGACGAGGCGCGGCCGGCGGCCCGGGCGTTCGATCTGCCGCTGGTCCAGCACCGGCCCGAGCGTGTCCCCGGCGGCGCGCAGCGTCGCCTCGAGGTCCGGCACCAGGTCGCGCAGGGCGTCGAACAGGTTGTCGAGCCGCGGCTCCGCCAGCAGCGGCAGCAGCAGCTGGCTGGCCATGGGGTTCAGCAACTGGATCGTGCCGTCCGGGCCGAATTGCAGCACGCCGACCGGGATGAGGTAGAGGAATTGCAGCAGGTCCTCGGCCGTCAGGGCCGGGTCCGGAGCGCCGCCGGCGACCGGCGGGGCGAGCGCGTTCACGCCGCCGCCTGCGGCGCGCGACGGCACACCAGCAGCCAGGCGTGCCGGGCTTCCGGCGCCTGCAGCAGCCGCAGCCGCACCGGCACCGGCCGCAGCCGGAAGGTGAAGACATAGTCCAGCAGCGCATCCAGCCGCGGTTCGGCGGCATAACGGCCGGCGACCAGCGGGTTGTTGCCGCAGATGCCGACGGTGCTGAAGAAGGGGCGGCCCATCACCGTCGCCGGCCGTAGGCCGGCCCTTTCGCTTTCATAGGCATTGTAGGCGGTGACGCAGCCGGCCCGGTCCAGCCGCACCACGCCGAAGGGGAGCAGGTCGAGCAGGGTCGCATCCGCCGCCTCGAGCCAGGGCAGTAGGTCAGGCGAATCGAACCCCGGCAGGACCGTGGCCGTCACGGGCATAGGCACACCCTGCGGTTCCGTACCCCGGTTGTCGTCGCCGCGGGTGAAGGAAGGCTGAAGGCGGCGGGGTTCACCCGGCGCGCTGGGCGCCGCGCATCAGCCCGGCCAGCGGCACCGCCAGCGCCGCCGTCGCCGCCATCAGCAGGAAGGCGTTGACATAGCCGATCATGCTGGCCTGCCGCTGGATCTCGTTCGCCAGCCGCAGCAGGCCGGACGTCGAGCCCAGCTCCCACTGGCTCGGCATGCCCGGCAGCACCAGGATCTCGTTGAAGGGGCTGACCAGCGCCGTCATCTGCGCATAGTTCATCGAGGTGGTGCGGATCAGCACCAGCACGGCCAGAGAGATGAACAGGCTGGACCCGAAATTCCGCATCAGCGTGAACACCGCCGACCCTTCCGCCACCTGCCGCGGCGGCAGGGTGGCGAAGGCCATCATCGCCAGCGGCGTGAAGGCGATGGACTGGCCGAAGCCCTGCAGCATGTGGCTCCAGAAGATCCCGTCCTCGGTCAGGTTGATGTCGAAGCTGGCCATCCAGAAGGCGGAGGCCGCCTGCAGCGCGAGGCCGGTGGCGATGGCCAGCCGCGGCGCCACCCGGGTGAAGGGGATCACCACGAGGAAGGCGAGCCAGTTGCCCATGCCGCGCGCCGCGATCAGCAGGCCGATGGCGTCGTGCGGGTAGCCGCGCAGGTCGTGCAGCAGGCTGGGCACCAGCGTCATGCTGGTGAAGGCCAGCATGCCCATGACCAGCGAGATCACGAGGCCGATGCTGAAATTGCGGTCCAGCAGCAGCCGCGGGTCAAGGAAGGGGTGCGCCGCCGTCAGCGAATGCGCGACGAACACCCAGAAGGCCAGCAGCCCCAGCAGGCTGCAGAGCAGGATCTCCGGCGATTCGAACCAGTCTAGCCGCTGGCCGCGGTCCAGCACCAGCTGCGCCGCCACCAGCGCCACGGACAGCGCCAGGAACCCCACCCAGTCCAGCGCCGTGGCATCCCGCCGCGTGTGGTCGCGCAGCGCGAACCAGGTGCAGGTCATGCAGGCGACGCCGCAGGGGACGATCATCAGGAAGGCGGCGCGCCAGTTCCAGGCCTCGGTCGCGATGGCGCCGAGGATCGGTCCCAGCACCGGGCCGAACACTGCGCCGACGCCCCACATGACCAGCGCGGTGGATTGCAGGTGCTTCGGGAAGGTGGTCAGCAGGATGGCCTGGCCCAGCGGCATGATCGGCGCGCCGAAGGCGCCCTGCGCCACCCGCGCCAGGATGAGCTGGTCGAGGCTGGTGGCGAGCCCGCAGGCGAGCGAGGCCAGGGTGAAGCCGGTGATGGTGCCGAACATCAGCGCCCGCCAGCCCAGCCGCCCGGCCAGCCAGCCGGTCATCGGCGTCGCCACCGCGGTCGCCGCCAGGTTCAGGGTGATGACCCAGGAGATCTCGTCCTGCGTGGCGGAGACGGCGCCGCGCACCTCCGGCAGCACTAGGTTGGCCAGGGTGATGGTCATGCCGAAGAGCAGGTTGGCGAGCTGGACCATCAGCAGGATGAGCCAGAGCCGGCCGCCGATGCTGAAGATGCCGCCCTGCGTGGCGGTGGCGGCGCTCATCCGGTCCTCCTGCCCGTGATCCTGCACCCGGGCGTGGGGGGGCGGCAACCGGGGCGACCTTGGCGGCCCCCCCTTGGCGCGGCCGCGCGGCGCGGCGCATCATCGCAGCCGCCCGCCGCACCGGAGACCGCGCCATGGCCGTCCACACGCTTCGCGCCAGCCCCGACACCACGCGCATCGGCGTCTTCGACGCGCGCTTCCCGCCGGTGCTGACCATCGCGCCGGGCGATACGGTGGAGGTGGAATGCATCTCCGGCCGGCCCGCCGTGCTGCCGAAGGAGGGCAGCGGCTTCGTGCTGCCACCGGCGCTGAAAGCGGTGGTGGACGCGAACCGCGAGCCCTGGCTTGGCCATATCATGACCGGCCCGATCGCGGTCGAGGGCGCCGAGCCGGGCGACACGCTGGAGGTGGCGATCGAGAGGATCGAGCCGGGCGCCGACTGGGGCTACAACGTCATCGCCCCGCTGAAGGGCACGCTGCCCGAGGATTTCCACGAGACCCACCTGATGCACATCCCGGTGGACCGGGCGCGCATGACCTGCAAGCTGCCCTGGGGCACCGAACTGAAGCTGGCGCCCTTCTTCGGCGTCATGGGCGTGGCGCCGCCGCCGGCCTTCGACACCATCACCTCCATCGCCCCGCGCATCCATGGCGGCAACCTGGACAACAAGGAATTGCAGGCCGGCAGCAGCCTGTTCCTGCCAGTGCATGTCCCGGGCGCGAATTTCTCGGTCGGCGACGGGCATGGCGTGCAGGGCGATGGCGAGGTGTGCGTGTCCGCGCTGGAGATGTGCCTGACCGGCACCTTCACCTTCCGCCTGCACAAGAAGACCGGCCAGGCGATGCCACGGGCGGAGACGCCGACCCACTACATCTCCATGGGCATCAACGAGGACCTGGACCAGGCGATGAAGCAGGCGGTGCGGGAGATGATCGGCTTCATCTGCGGCCGCACCAATCTCTCGCGCGAGCAGGCCTATGCCTTCTGCTCCCTGGCCGTCGATTTCCACGTGACTCAGACGGTGAACGGCGAGAAGGGCGTGCACGGCCTGCTGCCGAAGGGCGTGCTGTTCTAGGCGGTCCGATGACCGGAGGGCCGGCAGGCCCGCAGGTCTGAATCGGCCCGCACCAGATACGGTCCGATGACCGGAGGGCCGGCAGGCCCGCAGGTCTGAATCGGCCCGCCCAAAATCCGAATGGGAGGCAAGCCAATGACCGACATCCTCGGCGGCGGCGAGTTCCGCTACGAACCGGTGGAGGGCTGGGGGCAGCTGCCCGAGGGCTGGTCGCTGAAGGAAGTGGCGGCGGTCGCCGTGGACAGCCAGGACCGCGTCTATGCCTTCACCCGCGGCGAGCACCCGATCGTCGTCTTCGACCGCGACGGCAAGTTCCTGACCAGCTGGGGGGAGGGACTGTTCGGCCGCGCCCATGGCCTCCATATGGGCCCTGACGACATCCTGTGGTGCACCGACGACGGCGACCACACCGTCCGCAAATGCACGCTCGACGGCCGCGTGCTGATGACGATCGGCCTGCCGAACCGTCCCGCGCCCTTCATGTCCGGCCAGCCCTTCAACCGCTGCACCCACACCGCGCTGTCGCCGGAGGGCGACATCTATGTCTCCGACGGCTACGGCAATGCCGCCGTGCACAAGTATTCGCCCGAAGGCAGGCACCTGTTCTCCTGGGGGCGGCCGGGCATGGAGCCGGGCGAGTTCAACCTGCCGCACAACATCGTCTGCGACGATGCCGGGCTGGTCTATGTCGCGGACCGGGAGAGCCACCGGGTGCAGGTCTTCGACGGCAAGGGCAGGTACCAGGGGCAGTGGACCAACATCCACCGGCCCTGCTCGCTGTTTCTCGGCAAGGGGAAATGCCCCTGCTGCTATGTGGGGGAGCTCGGGCCGCAGCTGCCGGTGAACAAGGCCTATCCGAACCTGGGACCGCGCATCTCCGTCCTCGACATGGAGGGCAAGGTGCTGTCGCGCTTCGGGGAACTGGGCGGCGGGCCGGGCCAGTTCTGGTCGCCGCACGGGCTCTGCGCCGACAGCCGCGGCGACCTCTATGTCGCCGAGGTCAGCTTCACGGCGTACCCGCGCTACCACGACGGCAGGGCGCCGCCGCCCGAGGGCGTGCGCTGCCTGCAGAAATACCGGCGCGTCGCGTAGCTACTTCACCGCCTCGATCAGCCTCGCCCAGCGGTCGAGCTGCGGCAGGATGACATCGGCCTTGGCGGCGTCGAGCGAGAGCACCACCCGCGCGACGCCCAGGTCGCGATCGGCAAGCAGCGCGTCCCGGTCCTCCCGCACGCCCCAGATGGTGACGGGGCAGTCGGCCTCGCTGCGCCCGGCCTCGGCCAGCAGGGCGCGGAATTGCGGGACCAGCGCGGCCACATCGGCATAGTGCTGTCGCACCCGGTGCGGCATCCAGCCATCGCCGTAGCGCACCGCCCGCTTCGCGCCCCAGGGGAAGGCGCCGCCGACGATGATGGGCGGATGCGGCGCTTGCAACGGCTTCGGCCAGGTCATCATCGGGCCGAACTTCACGAATTCCCCGTGGTATTCCGGCTTCTTCTGCGTCCAGATCGCCTTCATGGCCTCGATCCGCTCGCGCGCCAGCTTGTGCCGCGTCTCGAAGGCGGTTCCGTGGTTCTCGATCTCGTCGCGGTTCCAGCCATTGCCAACGCCGAACAGGAAGCGCCCGTCGGAGATGCGGTCGATGGACGCCACCAGCTTCGCGGTCTGGATCGGGTCCCGCTGCACCACCAGGCAGATGCCGGTGCCGACCAGCAGGGTCTTCGTCGCCGCCGCCGCCGCGGTCAGCGTCACGAAGGGGTCCATGACGTCGTAGTACATCTTCGGCAGGTCGCCGCCGCTGGGATAGGCCGCGGCGCGCGACAGCGGGATGTGCGAATGCTCCGGCGCCCAGAGGCTGTCGAAGCCCCGCTCCTCCAGTGCCACGGCCAGTTCGGCCGGCGTCATCGAATAGTCGGTGAAGAACATCGCCGCGCCGACCCGCATGGCCTTCCCCCCTTCTGCCCCGCCGCCGCGGCGGGATCGCGCGGCGCCGAGAGCGCCGCGCCGCATCGATCCGCACGGCCAGGAACGACATCGCCCGGCCGCCGCCGCCCGGCGGAGCCGCTGGCCGGTGCAGGCTGGACCGCGCGGGCCGGGGCGTCCAGCCGGTGGAGGGGCGTTCACTTGCGGCGGCAAACCGGGGTAGCGTCGCGGTTGCATGCGCCTGCGCGTCAATCCCCTCCTCCTCGGCTGGGGGCTCGGCATCCTCGGCCTCGTCGCCCTGGCCGGGCTCTGGGTCCTGCTGGTACCGCCCGGCCCCAAGGAATTGCGCATCGCCGCCGGCCAGCGCGGCGGCGCCTATGCCGCGACCGCCGAGGCCTATGCCGCGGCGCTGCGCGCCCAGGGGCTGGAAGCCACCGTCGTGCACACCGATGGCGCGGTGGACAACCTGGCGCTGCTGCGGGCGCGCCGGGTCGACCTGGCGCTGGTGCAGGGCGGTTTGGCCGGCACCGCCGCGCCGGCCGAGGCGCGGGAGCGCGACGAGGGCCTCGTGTCGCTGGGCAGCGTGTTCTTCGAGCCCGCCTGGTTCTTCGTGCAGGCCGGCATGCCGGCGGTGACCCGGCAGGCGCTGCTCGGCCGGCGGATCGCGGTGGGGCCGGAAGGCAGCGGCAGCCGCGCCCTGGCGCTGGCGCTGCTGGACGCCAACGGCATCCCGGCGGACCAGGTCACCCTGCTCTCCTTCGTCGGCATGCGGGCGGCGACCGCGCTGCTGGACGGGGAGGCGGATGCGGCCTTCTTCGTCTCTGCCCAGGCGCATGCGCCGATCGCCGCGCTGATGCGGGTGCCGGACCGCGCCCGGCTGGTGGATTTCGCACCCTGGGCGGATGCCTATGCCCGGCTGCTGCCGTACCTGACGCCGGTGACGCTGCCGCGCAGCGGCTTCTCCCTGGCCGAGGACCTGCCGGAGGCCGATGTGCGGCTCCTCGCCCCCGCCGCCTATGTCGCGGCGCGGGCGGACATCAACCCGCAGGTCGCGGCGCTGGTCGCCGGCGTGATGCGCCGCACCCATGCCGACCGGCAGGGCTTCGCGGCGGAAGGCCGCTTCCCCGCCATCCTGAACCAAGAATTGCCGGTGCAGCCGGATGCCCGCCGCTTCATCGAACGCGGCCCGCCGCTGCTGCAGAGCTGGCTGCCCTTCCACTGGGCGGTCTTCATCGACCGGCTGCTGGTGCTGGCCGTCCCGGCGCTGACCGTCGCCCTGCCGCTGCTGCGCTTCGCCCCGCCGCTCTGGCGCTGGAGCGTGGAGCGGCGGATCTGGCGCCGCTATGCCGACCTGGCGCGGCTGGAAGGCCGCGTCGCCGACCCGGATGCGCCGCTGGACGATGCGGCGCGGCAGGAGGTGCTGGCGCGGCTGGCGCGGCTGGAGGCGCGGGTGGCGACGATGACGGTGCCGCATGCCTTCCTGCACCGCATCTTCACGCTGCGGCGGGACATCGCCTTCCTGCGCCGGCAGCTGGCGCGGCAGGCCTGAGCGGACCGGGCGGCGGACCGGGGCGCGCCGCGCGGCGCGTCAGGCCACCTGCAGCAGCCCGGCCAGCAGCTTCGCGCGCGGCACCAGGCTTTCCACCAGCAGATGCTCCTCCAGCGTATGGCCGCCGGCGCCCTGCACGCCCAGGCCGTCCAGCGTCGGGATGCCCATCGCGCCGGTGAAATTGCCGTCCGAGCCGCCGCCGGCGCTCTGGTGGTTGATGTCGAAGCCGATCGCCTGCGCCACGCGCCGGGCGGTGCCGTACAGCGCCATCACCCGCTCATCCGGTTCCCAGACCGGGCGGGTGACGCCGCGCGTCACCACCAGCTGCACGTCGTTGCCGGTCGGGCGCAGCGCCAGCATCTTCTCCACCGCCTGGTCCAGGTCCTCCTGCCGCTTGGCCATGGACAGGCTCTCGGCATCGCAGAAGGTGGCGACGCAGTTCACCCATTGCCCGCCCTGGATCACGCCGACCGAATAGGTCACGTCGTCGCTGGTCATCGCCTCGATCGCCACCACCTGCCGGCACATCTCCCGGATCGCGCTGCGGCCATCCGCCAGGCGGGCGCCGGCATGGCTGGGCTTGCCGATGGCGCGCAGGTTGAAGCGGGCGATGGCGTAGCGGCCGGTGACCACGCCGCCATCCGGCCGCGCCGGCTCCGGCACCAGCACCACGGCATGGCGCGCCGCCTCGGCCTCGATCAGGTCGCGGGTGCTGGGGCTGCCCACCTCCTCGTCGCTGGTCAGCAGCACCGTCACCGGGCGGCTGGTGGCGATGCCGGCCCGGATGAGCTGCCGGATCGCCTCCACCGCGATGTAGTTGCCGCCCTTCATGTCGTAGACGCCCGGCCCGTAGAGCCGGTTGCCGTCGCGCCGGAAGGGCAGCGGCGCCAGCGTGCCGACGGGGTGGACGGTGTCGAGATGGCCCATCACCAGGATGCCGGGCTCATGCGCCCGGGGATGCGGGAAGCTGGCGCGCACGCAGTCGCCGAAGCCCATGCGGCCGGGAATGGTCTCGACCCGGGCGCCGAGCAGGGCGAGGTCGCGGGCCGCCAGCGCCATCATCCGGTTCACCGCCGCGGCGTCGAAGGTCGGGCTCTCGCATTCCACCCAGGCGCGCAGGCCGGGGATCATCGCCTCGGCATCGAAGGGCAGGTCGAGGGCGGGCTGGACCATCGGCATCTCCTGGCTGGCGGCGCATGCGCGGCGGGCCGGGCCGCGGCGCCGCTGCGGCCGGCAGCCTCCCCCGCCCGCCCGGCGGCGGCAAGGGGCGGGCTGCCCCGCGCCGATCGCGGGGCCCTCTGCGCGGCGGCGTGACCTTGCTTGCCGGCCCGCGGCGCTTGGCGGATTGCACATTCAACCGGCTTCGCAATCCGCACTAGAATGCCGGCATGACCCTTCCCCTCCGCCTCGTCCCACAGGCCGGTCCCTCCGTCTGGACCGGTGCCGCGCTCAGCCCGTCCGACTGGATGCTGCCCATCGGCGGGGAGGCGGTGACGGAGATCGAGGCCGCCCTGGTCGCCCTCGGCGGCCGGGCGCCCGCCAGCGCGGCGGAGGCGCCGCTGCCGCAACTCGGCCCGCTGCTGCGCGAGGTGGCGGAACGGCTGGAGCATGGCCGCGGCTTCGCGCTGCTGCGCGGCCTGGACCTGGGGCGGCTGGCGGGCCCGGCGGCGGAAGCGGCGCTGCTGGTGCTGGGCGCGCATCTCGGCACGCCGCTGGCGCAGGATGCCGGCGGCGCGGTGATCGGCCGGGTCGCCGGTCCGGGCGCGGATCCGGCCACCGGGGCCGCCGGGCCGCTCCGCTTCCATGCCGATCCCGCGGATGCGGTGGCGCTGCTCTGCCTGCGGCAGCCGCGGGTGGGCGGGCAGGTGACGCTGGTCTCCGCGCCGGCGCTGCACAATGCGCTGCTGAAGGCGGACCGTGCCGCGCTGGGCGTGCTGCATGGCGGGCTGCCGCACCGCCATGCCGGCGGCGATCCGCTGCTGCTGCCGGTGTTCAGCACGGCCAGCGGCAGCTTCGTCGGCCGCTACGATGGCGATGCGCTGGAGGATGCGGCGCTGGAGCCGGCGCAGCGCGCGGCGCTGGCGGCGCTGAAGGATGCGGCGGCGGCGCCGGGCCAGGCGCTGACCCTGTCCCTGCATGCCGGCGACCTGCTCCTCCTCAACCCGCATCTGGTCTGGAAGCAGGTTTCGGCGATGGCGGCGCCGGCCGAGGATGCGCGCGAGCTGCTGCGGCTGTGGCTCTCCACGCCCGGGTCCCGCGCGCTGCCGGAAAGCTTCGGCGCGGTCTTCGGCACGACGGCCGCCGGCGCCCCCCGCGGCGGCGTACCGGTCGCGCCGGGTCTCGTCGGCGGCTGAACTCAAGGTTTCCAAGGGCCCTTCGGCCTTTGGCGGGTGAGGTCCGGGGAGGGCAGCGCCTTCCCCGGGAACGGGGGAGCGAGGGCATGCGCCTGCTGGTGGCGAACGCGAACACGACCGAGGCGATCACCGAGCTCTGCGCCGCCTCGGCCCGCGCCGCGGCGGCGCCGGGGACGGAGATCATTCCCGCCACGCCGCGCTTCGGCCCGGTGGTGATCGCCACCCGGGCGGAGGGGGCGATCGCCGCGCATGGCCTGCTCTCCCTGCTCGCGGAGCATGCGGGGAGAGTGGATGGCGTGCTGCTGGCGGTCTCGCACGACACCGCGCTGGAGGCGGCGCGGCAGCTGCTGCCCTGCCCGGTGGTGGGCATGACGGAGGCCGCCTGCTTCGCCGCCTGCCTGCTGGGCGGCCGCTTCGGCCTGGTGACGATGGGCAGCGTCGATGTCTATCGGGAGCGCATCGCGCAGCATGGCCTGGCGGGGCGGCTGGCGGCCCTGCGCGGCATTGCGCTGACCCCGCAGGATGCGGTGCGCGACCCGGAGGCGGTGGCGCTGGAGATGGATGCCGCCATTGCCGCCGTGGTGGCGGAAGGGGCGGATGCCGTGGTGCTGGGCGGCGCCGCCCTGGCCGGCATGGGGCCGCGGCTGCAGCGGCATGCCGCGGTGCCGCTGCTGGACGGGATCGCCTGCGGCGTGAAGCTGCTGGAGATGCTGGTCGCCCTCGGGCTGCCGAAGCCTGTCGCCGGCAGCTATGCCGCGCCGCGCGGGCGGGAGACGCTCGGCCTCGACCCGGCCCTCGCCGCGCTGCTGCGCGGCGGCTGAAAACGGTTCCGCGCGGCTGCGCGGTCGCTGAGGGAGGTTCCGCGCTGCTGCGCGCCGGCTGAAGGACGTTCCGCGCGGCTGCGCCGCGGCTGAGGACGGTTTCCCGCTTTCGCGCGGCGGCCGGGACCCTGGCCAGCGGCTGGCGGCGGCGGCAAGGTCGTCTCGCCGCCGAATCGCCAGGGAGCCCCGCGTGCCGCGCCGTCTTGCCCTGGGTCTGGCCGCGCTGCTGCTGGCGCTGACGGGGCTGGCGGCGGGCGCCGTCGCCTGGCTCGGCCGGGCGGAGCTGGCGCCGCTGGCCGCGCCGCGCCTCGCCGCC
>NZ_SMOA01000420.1 GCF_004353985.1 Paracraurococcus ruber
CGCCGCCCGGGCGGCGCTGGACGCCGCCGCCGCGGCCCCCGGCCTGCGGCACCAGGCGCTGGTGGTGCTGGCCCCGGCCGATGCGGTGGAGGCGCTGCTGGGCGCCGAGACCGCCGGCCTGTCCCCGGCGCCGGGTGCGACCCGCTGCGTGTTGACGCCGGCGGGGCTGGCGGACCTGCCGACCCGGGCCGCGCTGCGCGCCGGCCGCGACCACCCGGCGCGGGTCGGCGACCTGCTCGCGCCGGTCGGCGAGGCGGGGCGGGATGCGATGCGCGCCGCCGTCGCGCCCTTCCTGCATGGGGCACCGCCCGCCCCGGCGGCGCTGCCCGCCCCCGCCCGCCCGGCGCCGAAGCCCCTGCCGGCCATGCGCCGGCATGCCGGCACCACGCTGCATGTCACGGTCGGCGGCCACCGCGTGGCGCTGCGCACCGCCGAGGACCCGCAGGGCACCCTGCTGGAGGTCGCCTTCACCCTGTCGAAGGAAGGCGCCGCCTTCCGCAGCCTGATGGATGCCTTCGCGCAGTCGGTCTCGCTGGGACTGCAGGCCGGCGTGCCGCTGGCCGAGTATGTCGAGGCCTTCGCCTATACCCGCTTCGGCCCGTCCGGCCCGGTGGAGGGCGACCCGGCGATCCGCCGCGCCACCTCCGTGCTGGACTGGGCCTTCCGGCGGCTGGCGCTGGACTATCTCGGCCGGCGCGACCTGCCCGAGCCGTCCGAGGCGGATTGCCTGGCGGATGCGGTGGGCCAGCCGGCGCAGATGGCGCCGCTGCTGCCGCTGGACCTGCCGCCGGCCGCCAGCCCGCGCGGCCGGCGCCGGTCGCTGCGCGTGGTGGGCTGACCGCCGGACGGCGGCGTCCGGGGCCGGATGGCTGGCGTATACGGTCGCTGGGCACGGATGCCGAACATCGCCGGAACGGGAAGGTCACTCCTGCCGCCCGCCGGCGCCGCCGCTTGAACCCGGGCCCGCCGGTTGTCATGGAACGGCAGGACGGCCACGGCCGGGGGGAGGAACCAGGATGGCAGGCAGGATCGAGGCGAAGCTGGCGGAACTGGGCATCGTGCTGCCGGCCCCGGCGGCGCCGGTGGCGAACTACATCCCCTTCACCATCTCCGGCAGCCTGGTGGTGGTCTCCGGCCAGATCCCGCTGAAGGAGGGCCGCATCGCCTATACCGGCAAGGTCGGCGCCGGCGTCTCGATGGAGGACGGGCAGGCCGCGGCGCGGCTCTGCTTCGTCAACCTGGTGGCGCAGGTGAAGGCGGCCTGCGGCGGCGACCTCGACCGGGTGAGGCGGGTGCTGCGCCTCGGCGGCTTCATCGCCGCGCCGCCCGACTTCACCCAGCATGCGGTGGTCATGAACGGCGCGTCGGACCTGGCTGTGGCGCTGTTCGGCGATGCCGGCCGGCATGCCCGCACGACCATCGGCGTCCCCTCCCTGCCCGGCGACGCGGCGGTGGAGGTGGAGGGGATGTTCGAGATCGGGTGACCAGGGCGGCGCCGACGGCGCGCGGCCGAGGCGACCGACCCGGTACGGGTTGCCGGATCCGGACCGGAGCGGATGCCCGTGGACGTCGCCAGGCGCCGCGTCCTCGCCAGGCTCCGGCCACGGGCGCGGCCACGGTGGATCGAGGATGCAGGCCGCCAGGCGCGGGCGTCGCCGCAACCCGGCCGCGCGGGCCGGGGACCATCCCCGCGGTCGCGCTCGGCGGCAGCCCAGGCACCGCCGCCATGGCCGCGGGTGGCGACCCGGCCCGGCTGAGCGGCGCGGCGTCCGGGATGGCATGCCGCACCGCCCTGGCGCCGCGCTTGCCGGGCGGGGTCACGCTCCGGGCCGTGCAGGGCCCGCCGCGATCCGCTCCAGCGGCGGCGGGTCGCCGCGCGGTGCAACCCTGGCGCAGCGGCCTGCCGCACCCGCCGAGGCGCGGGGCGCCATCCGGGAGGCGATCCTGGCCCTGCCCGGCCGACCCCCTGTCGTCGGGGGATGGGATCAACCGGGATCGGTGACCTCGATCACCAGGCTGCCGCGCTTGCCGCCGCCGTCCACCTCGCGATGGGCGGCCGCGATATCCTCGAGCCGATGGCGACGCCCGATGACGGGGCGGAGCACCCCCGCCTCCAGCAGCGTGGCGATGCGGGCAAGCTCGGCGGGGTCGTTGCCCGAGAAGCCGCACAGCACGCGCGGCCCTGGCCGCAGGGACGTGGTGGCCATCTGCACCACCTCCCACAGGCCGAAGGAGAGGAACACGTGCCGCCCGCGCGGCGCGAGGCAGGGGCGCCATGCCGCGAAGCGCGTCGCGCCGACCGTGTCGAGGATGACATCATAGGCCCTTGCCCCCGCGCCGCGCGGCCCGAGGCTGCGGTCGACCACGGCATCCGCGCCGAGGCTTCGCACCAAATCGGCATTCGCTCCGTTGCACAGCCCGGTCACCTCGGCACCGAGGTGCTTTGCGATCTGCACCGCGAAAACGCCGACGCCGCCGGCCGCGCCGATCACCAGCACGCGCTCCCGCGGCGCCAGGCGGGCCACGTCGCGCAGGAAGGTAAGGGCGGCGAGCGCCCCGAAGGGCACCGCCGCCGCCTCGGCGAAGGCCAGGCCCGCCGGGATCGGCAGGACCGCCGCATCCTCGCGGATCGTCAGGTACTCGGCATTGGCGCCGCGCAGCACGATGCCGAAAACGGCTTGGCCCGGCCGGAACCGCGTCACCTCCGCGCCGACGGCCTCCACCTCGCCCGCGAACTCCATGCCGGGGATGGGCTGGCGCGGCCCGCGGAGGCCGAAGGCCAGCCGGATCGGCAGCCGGAAGCCGGCCGGTGCGCGAAGGCTGCGCAGCCTCGCATCGCCCGAGGTGACCGTGCTGGCATGCACCCGCACCCGGATGTCCCGCCGGCCGATGCGCGGCAGCGCGACCTCCGCGATCCGCAGGACCTCGGGCGGCCCATAGCGGTGGTGGACAGCGGCCTTCATGGCAGGCTCCGGGCGCGGCGCGGTCACGCGTGACGATGCGCCAGGGGGCGTAGCCTCGCCGTCCGCGGGGGTTTTTCCTACCCCTCCGCCGCCGGTCCGTGTCGCCGCCCCGGCTGGTGCCGAGCGCAGCGACGCATGCCCACCCGCTCCCCGCCCCGCCCCGGCCGGACCGGACATGGGCGGGGCATGCCGGCGCCCAGGCTGAATCGCGGACCGGTCCGTGCCCCGCCGTTCTCCGACCGGGCGATGCGGGCAGGGCCGCAGGCGCGACGCACCAGCACCCAGGCTCCTGTCGCATGGCGCCGCCCCCGGCGGCGTGACGCGTTCGTGTCGGCGGGCGCGGTTGCCCCGCCGCCGGCCATGGCCGAGACGCCCGCCATGCCCAGCCCGCCCGCCCTCCTCCGACCTGCCGCGCCGCC
>NZ_SMOA01000421.1 GCF_004353985.1 Paracraurococcus ruber
CCCGCCCCGGGCGATGGCTCGCGCCGCCGGCGGCGCCGCGAGCCCTCGCCCGCCTCAGGCCGCGCGGCGGCGGCGGGCGATGCCCAGCATGCCCAGCAGGCCGGCGCCCAGCAGGGCTGCGGTCGCCGGTTCCGGGATGATGGTGCCGTTGGTGGCGAAGATGTAGCCGAAGGCCGCGCCGCCCGGCGGGAAGGCCGCGCTGGTCGAGCCGCCGGCATCGCCCGTGCCCGGCAGGTACAGGGCGCCGAACAGGTTGGGGTTGATCGGGGTGCTGACGGTCGGCGGCGCCGGGACCTTCACCTCCTGCGCGAAGCGCGTGGTCGGCAGGTCGAGGATGCCGGCGAGGGCGCCGACGTTGCGGAACAGCGTGTCGATGTTCCGGCCGGAATTGTAGGCGACGCCGGGGCCGCTGAAGACGCCGGCGGGCGTGGCGAGCGACGCGTTGAAGAAATTGGCGATGCCGTAGATCGTGCCGTTCTTCGTGCCGTCGCTGGTGATGAACAGGTAGCCCTCGTTGATCGAGAGCGAGCCGGACGGCGAGGACGGGAAGGTGAAGACGCGGATCGTGGCGGTGTCCGGCGCCGTGCCGAGGGTCACCGGGGTGCCCTGGTTGAGCTGCACCGTCCGGGGACCGCCCGGGATGACATTGGTGGTCACCGTGCCGGTGCGGTCGAAGGCGGTCAGGATCAGGCCGGCGGCCTGGGCGGTCTGCGTGCCGAAGAGGGTGGCGCCGGCGATGAGCCCGGCGCCGATCAGGCGGGCGAACTGCATGGTGGGATGCTCCAATGCCTGGTTGCGATAGGTCGCTCAGCGCGCGATCTCATTCCTGCGACAACTCGATGAAATCGTGACGCCGGAGGGATTCATTAACGAAATCCTAACCGTCCCGCCACACTGAATTGTGATCATCAATGGCTTATTTTTGATTTGCAAAACTGCGAAATATGCCCACGTCGCTTGGCGTATTCATCAGGCAGAGGGGCAGTTTCCGGCCTTCGCGGCGGGTTTCCGCCCGGCGGGCCTCGCGCGGCGCCGCCCTGGCCAAGGGCATGGCGACGCGGCACCTGGCTGAATCCCGGGACGGCAAGGTCGCCTCGGCCCGGCCCCGATCGCGGAGAGCAATTTCAGGCAACCCCTTGTGTCGCATGGGTTGCGCTCGCCCAGGGCCGGGGGCGGTTGGTGCGTATCGGGGGCGTGGGCAGGGGGCGGGGCGGTCCGCATGGGCCGGACCCGCGGCTGGCATCCTGACAGGCCGGCACCCGCGGCGAGCCGCCGGCGCCAGGGCGCATCGCATCCAGAATCCTGGATACGTCCCGCGTCATCACGTCTTCGTGGGAAATCGCCACACAGCTTCGCCGGGCAGCCAAAAATTTGGCCGATCGGCGCCCAGTCGGACCGGTGCGGCGGGGGCTGGCGCGGCGCCGGATGCGCCCCCGGAGGCCCGGCAGCGGACCCGGTCACCCCTCGGCCGGGGCGAGCCCGAGGGGAAGGGCGCCGGCCTGCCGCGACATGCCGGCGCCGCGCCCGGCCGCATGCCCGGTCGCGCGGCGGCATCGCCGCCGGCGGGCGGCGCAGGCCACGGGGTTCAGGGGATCCGGCGAATCGGGCTCAGCCGCCGGGCGCCGGGCGGGCCAGCCGAGGCTCGGTCAGGTTCGGCGGGCTCGGCTCGTAGACCACCCGGTCGCGCCGGCCGGCCCAGGCATTCTTCAGGTTGATCACCGGAATCAGGCCCTTGTCGTCCAGCAGCGCCCGCGCCGCCTCCTGCGTCAGGGCACGCCGCCGCGCCTCGTCCATGCTGGTCAGCGCCTGGGCGAGCGGCCCGTCCACCGCCGGGTTGGAATAGCGCTGCCGGTTGAAGGGGCCATGCCCCAGCTCCGGGTTGCGGGTCATCGCCACCTGGCGCAGCGGGTTGAGCGTCAGGTAGCTGCTGAAATAGGTCATGAATATCGAGAAGTCGCGGTTGGTCGCCCGGGTGAACAGGTTGGCCGGCGGCAGCGCCTGCACCTGCGTCTCGATCCCGACGCGCGCCAGCGCCTGGGCCAGCGCCTGCAGCAGGTTGTCGTCCGACGGGAAGAAGCCGTTCGGCCCATGGATGGTTAGGCGGAAGCCCTGGGGGTAGCCGGCCTCGGCCAGCAGCGCCCGCGCCCGCGCCGGGTCGAAGGGGAGGGGCCCCAGGCCTTCCAGCCGGTGCTCCGCGGCCGGCGCGGCGAACTGGTCGGCCGGCGACGCCATGCCGCTATACAGCCGTTCCGCGATCTGCTGCCGCGGGATGGCGAGCGAGATCGCCTCCCGCACCCGCCGGTCGGCCAGCGGGTTGGCCGGCAGCGGCCTGCCCTGGCGGTCGGTGACGAAGGGCGAGGTCTCCCGCATCGCATCCGGCGCCAGGTAGACGAAGGTGATGCTGTCGATGCGGAACAGCGCGAAGCGGCGATCCTGCTCCAGCCGCGGGATGTCCTGGATCGGGACGTAGTCGATCAGGTCCACCTCGCCGGCCAGCAGCGCCGCGGTGCGGGCCCCGGGCTGCGGGATGAAGCGGTAGACCACGCGGTCCCAGGGCTCGGCCGGGCCGTACCACGCCTCGTTCCGCGCCAGCTCCAGCCGCTCCCCCATCCGCCAGTCGACGAAGCGGTAGGGGCCGGTGCCGACCATGAGCTTCCCGCTGTTGAACTCGGCGGTCTGCGGGTTCGGCCCATGGATCCGCTGGGAGAGGATGACCGGCCCGGCCATGTCGAACCGCATGAGCGGGTTCGGCTCCCGCGTGCGGAGCAGCACCGTCTCCCGGTCCACCACCTCCACCGCCGCGATGCTGCGCACCGCGGGCGTGAACAGCGCCGGGCTGTTCGGTACGGTGGGGACGCGGGCGAAGGTGAAGGCGATGTCCTCCGCCGCGAAGGGCGTGCCGTCATGGAAGCGGGCGTCGGTGTTGAGCTTCACCTCCCAGGTCAGGTCGTCCAGCATGCGCAGGCTGCGCGCCAGGCGCGGCTGGAATTCGGCGCGGGTGTCGAGCTCGATCAGCGGCTCGAACACCATGCGGGCGATCTGGTTGTTGTTCTGGGTGTTGTGGTAGTGCGGGTCGAGCGCGCTGGGCGGCGTCTGCGCGCCGATGGTCAGCAGGCGCTGCGCCGCGGCCGGCGCGGCCGCGATCAGGGCGGCAAGCAGGCCCGCCGCGAGCTTCCGATGCATGGACACCTCCCGCGGGCCGGTCTGGCGCCGGCCGCGCGCGGGAAGGCTGCGGTGCGCCGCCGGGCGGCGTCAAGCGCGATGCCGGCCGCCGCCCTGGCGGTGCCGGGCCATTGCGCTGCGGACAGGCGCGGTCGCCGGCGGCAACCGCACCGGCGCATCCGCGAAGGCCCGGCGCCAGGCGGCCGGCATGGATGC
>NZ_SMOA01000422.1 GCF_004353985.1 Paracraurococcus ruber
GGCCGCGGGGCGGGACCGGGGCGCAGCGGGCCGCGCCCGTCGAGCGGCCGGCCGAGCGGGTCGAGCACCCGGCCCAGCCAGGTGTCGTCGGGTGCCAGCAGGGCGGGCGGCGCGAGATGCGCCGGGGTGCCGGGGCCGAGGCCGTCCAGCGGGCCGAGGGCGAGCGCGGTGGCGAGGCCGCCGCGCAGCGCCACCACCTCGGCCGGCACCATCGCGTCCTGGATGCCGCCCTGGAAGCCCGGCTCGATCGCCCCCTGGGGGCCGGCCTGGTGCTCGCCCGGGGGCGCGGCAAGGGCGAGGCGGGTGCCGAGCCGCAGCCAGGGTGAGAGACCCGAGACCGAAAATGAGACATTACCGGCGGATTCAACCTGGCCGTGCAGGGATAGCTGTCGTATCCTGCCCAATGCCGCCCTGGCGGCGCTGAAGGCGGCAAGCCGTTGATCCAGCGTGGGCCGGGACCGTTCCATCGCCGCTTTCATCGTTTCCTAGGGAAGTGTCTCGGAATTTAATACAACCACGGGGTGAATTTCCTCTTCACACATTCGGTCCGCATGCTATTTTTTGCACGCAAGACGTGTGGAGCCCCCCAACATGCGCGCACTTCTGGTTGAAGACGACCTGACCGCCTCACGCGGCATCGTCGCCATGCTCAAAACAGCCGCCATGATCGTGGACGCCGTGGACACGGGCGAGGAGGCGCTGGAACTGGCCCGCCTCTACGACTACGACGTCGTCATCCTCGACCTGGTCCTGCCGGACATGGAGGGATACGAGGTCGTCCGCCGCCTGCGCGCGGCGAAGATCGAGGTTCCGGTGCTGATCCTCTCCGCCCTCGGCCGCCCCCAGGCCAAGGTGAAGGGCTTCGGCATGGGCGCCGACGACTTCATCACCAAGCCCTTCGACCGGGAGGAGCTGGTGGCCCGCATCCAGGCGGTGGTGCGCCGCACCAAGGGCTTCTCGCAGCCCAGCCTGTCGGTCGGCCCGCTGACGCTCAACCTCGGCTCGCGCGAGGTGACGGTGGACGGCGCCCCGGTGCACCTGACCGGCAAGGAATACGCGATCCTCGAGCTGCTGACGCTGCGCAAGGGCGTGGTGATGACGAAGGAGGCCTTCCTCAACCACCTCTATGGCGGGATGGACGAGCCGGAGGTGAAGATCATCGACGTCTTCATCTGCAAGCTGCGCAAGAAGCTGGCCCAGGCCGGCGCCGACAACCTGATCGCCACCGTCTGGGGCCGCGGCTACGTGCTGCGGGAACCGCTGCCGGCGAATGCCCGCCTGCCGGCCACCGCCGCCGCGCCCGCCGCCCCGGGCAAGCCCGAGCTGGCGCAGCACGCCGCCTGACGGCGGCGGGGCGCCCGCCGCTTCTTCCTGGCCTGGCCGGCCGGTGGCCGGCACCGGGTTCGGATGGGTCCATCCGAGTTGGTGAAGCCGCCCCGGCCCCGGTGCCCTGCGGCGTGGCCGGGGCCGCCGGTGCGGCCAGGGGCGCCCTGCCAGGGCAAATCCGGCGGCCGGCCCGGCCCCGGTGCGCGGCCCGCGGCTGACCGGCGGAAATGCCCGGGGGAGTCACCGAAGGTCGCGGCCAGGGCCGATCCCGCGGCACGCCCCGGCCTTAGGCCGGATCGCGGCCCCGCCCGACGCCCGGGATGCCCGGCGCGTGGCTCGCCCGGGCCGGCCCCGGGACCCGCCCGCCGCGGCCGGCCCGCCGTCACCCGGTGCCGGACGCGCTGCCGTCAGGCCCCTAACCCGTCCAGCCGGCCTCGAAGCCGCTCAGCCAGGCCCGCAGCAGGCCGCCGAGCGCCTGGCGATCATCGGGGTCGAGCGCCGCGACGAGCCGCGCCTGCCGCGCGACATGGTCGCGCAGCGCGGCATCCACCAGCGCCAGGCCGGCCGGGGTCAGCCGGACGATCACGCCCCGGCCGTCCCGGGGATTGGGCAGCCGCTCCACCAGCCGCTGCGCCTCCAGCTGATCGAGCCGGTTGGTCATGGTGCCGGACGTCACCATCATCTCGCCGAGCAGCGCGCCGGGCGACAGGCCGCCGGGATGGCCGGCGCGGCGCAGCGTCGCCAGCACGTCGAAGCTGGCGAAGTTCAGCCCATGGCGGCCGAGCGCTTCCTCCATCCCGTGCATGAGATGGCGCTGCAGGCGCAGCACGCGCCCGACCAGCCCCATCGGCCCGACATCGAGGTCGGGGCGCGCGCGCGCCCACTGCGCCAGGATCGCATCCAGGGAGTCCATCGCATCGCCGTCGCAAAAGGGTCTCTTGAAGTCAAGAGATCCTACGATATCTTGAGGTCGAGAGATCGGCCAGGCGCCCCTGCGCCCGCCCGCGGAGGACACCCGATGACGACACGGGCGATGGACGGCACGGCCGGTGGGCTGCGGATGCCCGGCTGGCTCGCGCCGGTCGGGCTGCTCCTGGCGACGGGGGCGCTGCTCGGCGTCTCGACCAACCTCGCCAAGCTGGCGGTGGGCGCCGGCCTGCCGCCGCTGGCCTTCCTCACCTGGTCCACCGCCGGCGCGGCCCTGCTGGTCGGGGCGGTGGTCGCGCGCCGCGGGGCGCTGCCGCGGCTCGACCGCACCACCCTGACCTATTTCGTGGTCGCCGCGCTGGTCAGCGTCGCGGCGCCCAACCTGCTGTTCTTCTCGGCCATCGCGCATGTCGGCGCCGGCTTCGTCGCGCTCTGCATCGCCTTCCCGCCGCTGCTGACCTATCTCGGCGCCCTGGCGCTGCGGGCGGAACGCTTCGACGCGCTGCGCGCCACTGGCGTCGGCCTGGCGCTGGCCGGCGCGGCGGCGCTGGCCTGGGCCAAGCTGCGGACGCCCGATGCGCCGGCGACCTGGATCGCCGCGGCGCTCGCCGGGCCGGTGCTGCTGGCGGCCGGCAACCTCTACCGCTCCCTCCGCTGGCCGCCCGGCGCGCGGCCGGACTCCCTCGCCCCCGGCATGCTCGGCGCGGCGGCGCTGCTGCTGCTGGCCTGCGGCCTGCTGCCCGGGGCGTCGCTGCGGGTGGACCTGGCCGAGCCCCGGCAGATCCTGCTGGTGCTGCTGCAGGCGGTCGTGGTGGGGGGCATGTACCTGCTCTATTTCCGGCTGCAGGGCTGCGGCGGGCCGGTGATCGTCAGCCTGCTCGGCGCCATCGGCGCGGTGGTGGGCGTACCGGTCGCGGTGCTGCTGCTGGGCGAGGCGGTGCCGCCGGCGCTGGGGCCGGCCGGCGCGCTGATCGCCGCGGGCGTCGCCCTCGTCACCTGGCGAGCGATGCGGGCAGGGAGGCGGTAGGCGCGGGGACGCCGGCCCGCCGCGACGGCCCGGGGCGGCGGCGACCGCCGGCCGGG
>NZ_SMOA01000423.1 GCF_004353985.1 Paracraurococcus ruber
GCACCGGCCCCTCCCCCGGCGGCGGCACGGGCGGCGGCACGGGCGGCGGCGCGGGGGGCGCCGCGGCGGTGGCCTTCCGCGGCAGCACGCTGCTCGCCTGGATGCCCTGGCTGATCCTGACGGTCTTCGTCTTCCTCTGGGGCCTCGGCGACATCAAGGCGATGCTGAACGCGCTCTGGACCACCAACGTCCCGATCGACGGGCTGCACCGCGCCGTCATCAAGGTGCCGCCGGTGGTCGCGGCGCCGACGCCGGAGCCGGCGGTCTTCGCCTTCAACATCCTGTCCATGACCGGCACCGGCATCCTGCTGGCGGCCGTGCTGGGCGGCTTCGCCATGGGCTTCGGCCCGGTCGCGCTGGTCCGCGAATATGGCCGCACGCTGTGGGTGGTGCGCTATTCCCTGCTGACCATCGCCGCCATGCTCGGGCTGGGCTACCTGACGCGGTATTCCGGCCTCGATGCCACCATGGGGCTGGCCTTCGCCGCGACCGGCGTCTTCTACCCCTTCTTCGGCACGCTGCTGGGCTGGCTGGGCGTGGCGCTCACGGGGTCCGACACCGCGTCCAACGTGCTGTTCGGCGGGCTGCAGAAGATCACCGCGCAGCAGATCGGCCTGTCGCCGGTGCTGATGGCGGCCGCCAATTCCTCGGGCGGCGTCATGGGCAAGATGATCGACGCGCAGAGCATCGTCGTCGCCTCCACCGCCACCAACTGGTTCGGGCATGAGGGCGAGATCCTGCGCTACGTCTTCTTCCACTCCATCGCGCTGGCCTGCCTGGTGGGCCTGCTGGTGACGCTGCAGGCCTATGTGCCGCCCTTCACCGCCATGGTGGTCGGCGGGTAGCCCGCGGCGCCGGGTGCCATGCGGGGTTGGCCCTCCCTCCACCGGACGGGCCAACCCCGCGGCGGGGCGACCGCCGACCCCCGCCCGACGACAGGCCGGTGCCGCCGCGCGACAATCGGCGGCGCGCCAAGCCACCCGGCAGCCGGCACGCGGGACGGCCCGGTGCGCCAGGCGAAGCGCGGGCCGGCGTCGCTTCCAAGATGGGCGCCAGGTCGGGCCGGCCGGATGACTGGCGAGAGGGGCGCTGCCCCGCCCGCACTCTCCCCGCCGAAGGCCGAAGGGCCTTCGGAAACCAGGGGCCCTCCGGGAGCGCGGCGTGACCGGCGCCGCCACTTCGGCGAAGATCGGGCGGCATGACCGGACCCCTATGCATGAGACCAACCATCGTCCTGGCCTTCGCACTGCTGACCCTGGCCGCGGAGGCGCGGGCTCAGCCCGATTCGCGGTCCTGGGCCCCCTGGGGCGGGGCGGACAGCCCGGGCGGGCTGTTCGGCGGCGACCCGGCGGAGGTGGCGCCGCGCGGCGATGCCGGCGTCACGCATGACCAGGTGTGGCAATGGCTGCGCGGCCGCTTCGACCAGGCGGACCGCGACCGCAGCGGCAGCCTGACCCCGGACGAGATCCGCGCGCATCCGCAGGCCCGCGCCACCTTCCGCGCCGCCGATGCCGACCGCAACGGCCGCGTGACGCTCGAGGAGTTGCGGCCGCTGTCCGAGCAGTGGTTCCGCGCGCATGACGCGAATGGCGACAACCAGCTGACCCGGCGGGAGATGCCGGCACGCCAGCGGGCGGCGAAGCCGGCGGGGTGAGCGGCGCGAGCCTGCCCACCGGCGCACGGACCGCGCCCTTCGCACCGCGCCACTGACCGCCGGATTGATTGGTTTCCCGACCCGCGCCAATCGCCGGCACGGCGGCATCACGCCGTTGGCGTGGCGTTCACCCCACCCGCCGCACCACCAGCACCGTCCCGTCCACGCCTTCCACCCGGACCCGCATCGGCGCCTCCGGCACGCGCTGGTCGCGCGGCAGGCGGGCCGGCCAGTCGCTGTCGCCGATGCGCACGCGCAGCCCGCCATCCTCCAGCGGCTGCAGCATCCCGTGCCGGCCGACCAGCCCGTCCTCCGGCCGGTTCACCCGCGCCACCGGGCGGCGGCGCCGCAGCCGGACGGACAGGGCGATGCCGCCGGCCAGCAGCGTGAGGAAGGTGCCGACCACCGCGCCGAAGGGCGGCAGCGCCGCCAGCACCACCGCCCCGGTGCCGATCGCCGCCAGCCCGACCCAGAGCAGGAAGACGCCGGGCAGGGCCAGTTCCGCCGCCAGCAGCAGCAGGCCGGCCAGGATCCAGATCAGCCCTGGTTCCATGGCCCCGCCCCCGTCGTCCCGGCGCCCGGCACGCTGGCCGGCGGCCGCGGCGTGCCCGCCGGCGGGGACACGCGGAGCAGTTCCAGGGCCTGGGCGATGCCGCCGGCCAGCGCCGAGGCTTCCATCGGCACCACCACCAGCTTGTTGGCCGGGTTGGTCCCCAGCGCCTCGAAGGCCTTCACGTAGCGGTCGGCGATGAAGTAGCGCAGGGCGGATTCGCCGGCGCCGGCGGCGCTCTCCGCCACCATGCGGGTCGCCTCCGCCTCCGCCTGTGCCAGGCGCTCGCGCGCCTCGGCATCGCGCATCGCCGCCTCACGCCGGCCCTCGGCGGCCAGGATCAGCGCCGATTTCTCGCCCTCCGCTCGCACCACGGTGGCGCGGCGCTCGCGCTCGGCCGTCATCTGCAGGTTCATGGCGCGCACCAGGTTCTCCGGCGGCTCCACCTTGCGCAATTCGACGCGGCTGACCTTGACGCCCCAGGGGTCGGTGGCGCCGTCCAGGATCTGCAGCAGCGACGAGTTGATGCGCTCCCGCCCGCTGAGCGTCGCGTCGAGGTCCATCTCGCCGATCACGCTGCGGATATTGGTCATGGCGAGCGCGGTCAGCGCCTGCTGCAGGTTCTGCACCGCATAGGCCGCCTTCTCCGGCTCCATCACCCGGTAGTAGACGATGCCGTCCACCGCGACCGAGGCATTGTCGCGGGTGATCACCGCCTGCTCCGGGATGTCCAGCACCACCTCCTGCACGTTCAGCCGGCGGCCGACCTGGTCGACGAACGGGATGATGAGGTTGAGGCCGGGCGGCAGCAGGCGGGTGAAGGCGCCGAAGCGCTCCACCGTCCAGACCTCGCCCTGCGGCACGGTGCGGATGCCGCGGGCGGCGGTGACGACCGCGAGCAGCAGGAGGACGACAAGGACGATCTCGAGGCCGGACATCGGGGTCTCCCGGGGTGGGTCAGGATAGGCCGGATCGCCGGCTGGCCGGGAGATGGGATGGACCCGTGCCGGCGTCCCGCGCCGCAGGCGTGGCGGCTGGCCCGGCCGCGCCGCGGCCCCGGCCGCCGCCTGCCCGCATCCGCAATGCGGCGGCGCGCGCGGGCCG
>NZ_SMOA01000424.1 GCF_004353985.1 Paracraurococcus ruber
GTCCACATCCGCCATACCGGATCCGCCCCAACCCAACCGGCAACAGACTACCCCGGCGTCACCGACCCAGGGAGCAACCTGTCAACACTCCAGTGGGGGTGGGTTCGCCACGACGCGTACCGCCCACTCATCAATCCCGATAACCTGGACCGGGCCGGCCTCGCCTGGCGCCAGCCGCCGGACGACCCGTAGCAACGTGTCCCGGCTCACCAGCAGCATGAGGCGCCCGGCGAGACCCGCACCAGGGCGGCCACCGAGGGCAATACCGAGGTGCTGGACCAACCCGTCCAGCCGCGCGGTCCGCTGGCCGGATCGCCGGCCGACCTCTGCCGGTAACGGCTCGGCGAAGGTCCGTCGTGGGCATTCGGCTGTGATACAGCGGAAGCGGCGCGCCTGCAGATGCAGCACCACGGCTCGCCCGTGGGAGGGCAGGTCAAGCAGATGCCTTTGGTAGCGGCTATGCACGCGGCGCGACAGCTCGCCGCAAGTCGGGCAGGCACTCATCGTCACCGCTGGATGCGCGGAGATGATGATGCGATCTGTCCCGGCCTCGATGGTGTCGACCACGAGGCCAGCAGGTAGCAGGGGGCGTGGATCAAGGAGGGGCATCGCTGGCGTTTCCTCGCCAATGGCACTCGCCGCCAACGCCCCACCTGCACGGAATCTGCGCCAGAGCCCCTTTTGGGCGCCGATCCGGGGTCCCGATTCCAAGCCGATTGACAGCCGGTCGGGCGATCGGCCACGTCGACACGCGCACGCCACTTGGCGATCGTCTTCGGATTGACGCCGTATCGCCCGGCCGTAGCCCTCAGGCTCTCTTGACTATGCTGGATCGCCCGACGGACCGCCTCAGTCGTGCGGGCGCAGCCGTGGAGAACCTGGCCCATAGCGCGTCCCTCCATGCCGGGGAGAAGACTGCACCATCAAATGCCGGGACCAAACACCGAGCCGAGTTCCACACCCTGACCCCAAAGGTAGCCGTTGGTAAGGTTGACGTGCTGCGAGCTTGGCCGAGCCAGGGCGTTGCGCCCAAGGGTCGTCAACTCGGCAATGCCAACTTGAGGCATGAAATGCTGGCGTATTTCATGAGTTCTGTCTCAAGCTACCCGCGTCGTCGCTTCCAACTCGTGCTGAACGCGTGCGATCTCGTCCAGTTCGTCAAGGATGAGCTCTATCGCCTCCGCGTCCGGGGATCGCCGGAGTGTCCGACGGGTCCGCTGCTCGGCACCAAGCACGCGCGCGCCGAGCGTCGCTGCCGTGGCGAACAGCCCGGCAACCGGGGTTCCGCCGCCGCCCGCAGCGCGGTCGGCCACGATGGTCAGCGTTGCGGCGAGGAGCCCGAGAAGGGCGAGTGCGGCGTCCACGCCCGGCGCTGAAATCCCGAACAGCCGCGACAGGCTTGCGAGCAAACCTGCATTAGCCAGTGCCGCAACCACTGCACCGGTCATGCGCAGCCACTGCGCACGCCGCAGTCGTGCGGCGAGCGTGGCCAGCAGCACATCGCTCCGGCCGCGCAGCGTCGTGATACCGGCCAGGGCGAGGTCGGCCAGCGCCTCGGCGGTTGCCGCCGGTGGCGCGGCAGGCGCCTCGCCGAGGTCACGCCCGGTGCGGAGCATCTCGGCCGCCGAAGGGTGGTCCCGCCGTAGCCGGTCTAGCCCCGCTGGGTCGTGGAGCGCCAAGAGCTGGACGAGATGGCGCGGCTTCAATCGTCCCCCACGTCGCGATGCCCTAGCGAATCCAGGCCGAGCAGCATCAGGCAGGCCAGCGCGGCGGCGCCTATGCCGAGCGCCAACTGCAGGCACTCGGGCGCCAATGCCACCACAAGGCCAAGTCCGACCAGACCATAGAAAGTCAGGTGAGACCGATCTTCTCGTTGCAGATAGGGTATAAGAATGTGCGCGAGGAGGCGGCGCGTTCGCGGCAACTTCCCATGCCGGACATTCATCGCACGGGTGATGCGCAGGAGGGGGAGAATGACGCAGAGCTGCGCGACCATGGCGGCCACCGCCAGCAGCGCAGCGACATTAAGCAGCGAGTATTCCTCCCCTGCATCGGCCGCCTCGGTCCCACACCCTCCTTCCGTCGTGCCGAGCACAGGAACAGGGTCAGAGCTCGCCTGCGGGCTGTGCAGGATGGTGGCTACCGGCTCATGCCCGCTGCGCGCCACCGGCACAGGCCCGTGCGCTAGGCTCGCCACCAGGACATCGGGGCGCAGCACGACCGGATCGTTAGGCGCGGAGAAGGCGGCATAGACGTCGGCGCGGGTGCGTGCCGCGGCGATGGCGCCAAGGATCTCCGGCAGGTCCTCGCTGCGTAGCGTGCCGCGGATGCCGCCCGCTGCGCCGGCGGCAAGACAGTTGCAGCCGATGACCACGAGCTCAACATCGTTCGCACGCGCGGCGCCCAGCAGCGCCTCCACGGGTACGCTCTGCACCGGCACGCCGCGTCCGTCCTGGGTCACAAACCGCATGCCGGTGGCTTGGCCAGACCCCGCCGGTTCCATGTGTCCGACCACGACCATGCGTTCGCCCCGTCGAGCCGCCATCAGGCCCTGGATTTCGGGAAGGCCGCCTGTAGGCGCCTTGAAGTCGCGCCCGCCCCAGCGCGCTTGCATGTCGCGCTGCACGGCAGCATCCGCCAAGGGGTGCAGCAGAGAGACTGCCGTGACCGTGGCCGCCACCGGCGCGGCGAGCAGCCGCGCGGCGCCAAGGCGCGCTGCCTCGTTCGTCGCCGGGGCGAGCAGCAGCGCACGGCTTCCGACCGTGAGCATCTGCGCCCGGGACGGCGGGCTGGGCCAGGGCGTCGAGGTCGCGGCGGATGGGCGGGACGACGGAGCCTGCGCCATGGCCGTATGCGGCAGCGCCATAACCGCTAAGAGTGCGGCCAAGCTGGCGACGACCCTGAGGCATCCTGCGCGCATGCTGGCTGCCACCTGCGGCGAAGGGGGCGAGCCTAATCGGAGAGAAGTAGGAGATGAAACTAATTTCGCGGTCCCTGCAAATCCGGCAGGGAGACGATCCACGCAGCTACAGGCCGGCCAGCTGCAAAGAATGGCCGCACCGAAAGGCCGGACAAGGGCATTGCCAAGTTGTTGGATCGTGGAGCGTGTACCGTCCCACGTCGGCACGGCTCGCGCCATCACGCTGCCATTTGGACGCGCGTCTCCTGCCGCCATGACCGAAATGCCTCAGAGTCCATCCGGGATCATGTTCTGGTTTGGCAGAGCCTTCGCAGCATGAGGCGGACGGAGGCCCAGCGCAGGAAGCACAGGCCTGACCGGTTCAGGCACTCCCAGTCCTTGGCGA
>NZ_SMOA01000425.1 GCF_004353985.1 Paracraurococcus ruber
CCATCGCCCTCGTCCGGCGTGCCGGCATCGCCGGCCGCGCCGGTGCCGGCCGCCGCCTCCGCCACGGCACCGGCATCGCCGTCGCGCCGATGGTCGCCGCCGGCCGTGCCCGGCATGGCCGCGTCGCCCTCGGTCCCGCCGGCATCGGCGGGCGCCTGCGGGCCTGGCCCGTCCTGTGTCCCGCTCATCCGCGCTTGAGTCCGGCCAGCCAGGCCTCGGCCGCCGCCTGTTCCGCCGCGCGCTTGGTGGCGCCCTCGCCCTCCGCCTCCCGCCCCGCGGCGGCGACCGTCACCTTGAAGACCGGGCTGTGCGCCGGCCCTTCCGAGGAGGTCAGGACATAGACAGGCAGGCCCAGGCCACGCCCCAGCGTCCATTCCTGCAGCCGGCTCTTGGCCGGCAGCGGCGGCTTGCGGTGCTCCTCCAGCAGGCCGGACCATTCGCGGCGGACGAAGCCACGCGCCGCCTCCAGCCCGCCATCTAGGTAGATCGCGCCCAGCACCGCCTCCAACGCATCGGACAGGATGTTCACCCAGGTGCGGAAGCCCTGCTGCCGGTAGCTCTCCGGCATCTTCAGGGCGGCCGCCAGGTCCAGGCGCTCGGCGATGCCGGCCAGCGCCTCGGCCGAGATCAGCGCCGAGAGCCGCTTGCCGAGATCGCCCTCCCGCTCCGCCGGGAAGCGCTCCACCAGCCATTCCGCGACGATCAGGCCCAGCACCCGGTCGCCGACGAATTCCAGCCGCTCGTTCGACGACAGGCGGCTGCCCTGGGTGGCGGAGGAATGGGTCAGCGCCTGGGCCAGCAGCTCCGGCCGGGCGAATTCATGGCCCAGCTTCGCGGCGAAGGCCGCCTCGGCCGTCATCCCCTCACGCTCACCGCACCCCGGAGAACAGCCGGTCCCAGCGGATCGCCATCGGCCATGCCCACACCTCCCACCAGGCGGCGCGGTTGCCGTCGATCGAGAAGAAGATGAACTCGGCCCGGCCGACCAGGTTCTCCACCGGGATGAAGCCCACCGCGCTCGGCACCCGGCTGTCCAGGCTGTTGTCGCGGTTGTCGCCCATGGCGAAGACGTGGTTCTCCGGCACCCGGAATTCCTGGGTGTTGTCGAGCGCGCCGTCGTCCGACTGCTCGACGATGGCATGCACCCGGCCGCCCGGCAGCGTCTCGCGGAACTGGCGGACCGTCATGCGGCTCTCGCGGTCCTCGGCGACCGTGGTCCCCACCGGCTCCCGCTTCACCGCCTGGCCGTTCACGTGCAGCACGCCGCGGATGACCTGGATGCGGTCGCCGGGCAGGCCGATGATGCGCTTGATGTAGTCCTGGCTGGGGTCGCGCGGCAGCTTGAACACCGCCACGTCGCCACGGTCCGGCAGGCTGCCCAAGATCCGCCCGGAGAACAGGTTCGGCCCGAAGGGCATCGAATAGCGCGAATAGCCGTAGGAATACTTGGAGACGAAGAGATAGTCACCCACCAGCAGAGTCGGGATCATCGAGCCCGAGGGGATGTTGAACGGCTCGAAGGCGATGGTGCGGATGCCGATGGCGATCAGGCCGGCATAGAGGATGGTCTTGACGCTTTCCAGCCAGCCACCGGACTTCTTCTTCGCCATGGAGGTGCTCAAGGGGATCACCGCTGGGTTCAAGCCCGCGGGTCGGGCCCCCGGCGGGGGCGGCGGGTCAGGCCGGCGGATGAAGCCTGCCGGGGGGTGGGGTGTCAAGAAACGGTCCGTGTCGGTTCGCCCGGCCCCCGGCCGTGGCCCCGCCCGCCCGTCACGGCATGAAGCTGCCGCCGCCGACATCGAGGGTGGCGCCGGTCAGGTAGCCGGCATCGTCGGAGGCCAGGAAGGCGGCGACCGCCGCCACATCCGCCGGCGTCCCCACCCGGCCGAGCGGCACATTGGCGAGGAAGGCGGCATTGGCGGCGTCGGTGGTGCCGCGCGCCATCGGCGTGTCGATCCGCCCCGGGGCGATGCTGTTCACCGTGATGCCGTCCGGGCCGCATTCCACCGCCAGGCTGCGGGCGAGGCCCGTCAGCCCGCTCTTCGCCGCGGCGTAATGGGCACCGGCGATCTGGCTCTTCGCCCGCGCCGCTTGGCTGGTCAGCATGATGATACGGCCCCAGCGCCGCGCCCGCATGGGCGGCAGGCAGGCCTGGGTGACGAGGAAGGCGCCGGTCAGGTTCACCGCCAGCACGCGGCGCCATTCCTCGGCCGGCATGTCCCGCACCTTGCGGGCGCGGCCATCCGGCCCCTTGGGCGAGATGCCGGCATTGTTCACCAGGATCGCAAGCCGGTCCCAATCCCTGCCCAGCACCGCGGGCAGGCCGGCGACCGCTTCGTCGTCGGCAACGTCCAGCCGGATGGCGCGGGCGGAGAGGCCGCGGGCGCGCAGCGCCCCGGCGGTCGCCTCCACCTCCTCGATCACATCCGCCAGCACCACCGGGTGCCCGGCCTCGGCCAGTCGGGCGGCGATGCCGGCGCCGATGCCGCGCGCGGCGCCGGTGATGAGGGCGAGGCGATCCTGTCCAGACGTCATGCGATGCGCCCTCCCCGCTTTGCCGATGCCGGCTGGCCCGGGCGCCGGATCCCGCAGGCGGCGCCAGGCTGTTGGTGGCAGGGCGGCGCCACGCGGCCCGGCGTTCACGCCGCGCCAGGATCCGCCCTATCCTCATCCGGGCCAGGGTGGCCCATGCGGCCCGGCCGGTCGAGCCATGCACCGCCCCCGGGACGAGGACCCGCCATGCTCGAGATCGCCCGCTTCCTGCTGCCCGGGGCGCCGCAACGCGTCGCGCCCTTCTCCCACGCCGTCCGGGCCGGCGATGTCCTGTTCGTCACCGGCCAGATGCCAACCCTGCCCGGCGGCGGCATGGTGCTGGTCGAGGGCGGGATCGAGGCGCAGACGCGCCAGGTGATCGCCAACCTGAAGACCGTGCTGGACGGCAGCGGCGGGCAGTGGGAGCGGACGGTCTTCGCCCGCGTCTACCTGACGGCGTTCGAGCGCGACTATGCCGCCATGAATGCGGTGTGGGAGGCCAGCTTCCCGCCGGGCGGGTTGCCCGCCCGCACCTGCGTCGGCGTCACCGCGCTGGCGGTCGGCGCCTTGGTGGAGATCGACCTCGTCGTCGCGCTGTGATGGGCGCCCCGCCCGGCCCGATGCGTCAAGGCCCCTGGCCGGGCGGGCCGGCGCCGCGAGCCTCGGCCGCCGGCGTGTCGCGGGCAGCGCTGCGCGCCACGGCGCG
>NZ_SMOA01000426.1 GCF_004353985.1 Paracraurococcus ruber
GCGGGCTCTGCGCGGCCGGATCCCGGCCGGTGCTGCGGGTCGGGCCGAAGGCGCCGCGGCCGCGGCTGGCCTGCCAGCGCGCCGGGCCGGCACGCGCCGGGGCCGGGCCGCGCCCCGCGACCGCGCCCTGAGTTTGACGCGGCACGAAACGGATCGGTAGGCTTCGCGCGACCCCCAGGGCGGCGAGGCCGGCGATGCAGATCGAGACGCGCAAGGTGTACGACGTGCTGGTCGTGGACATCGCCGGTCGGCTGGACTCCCGCAGCGCGGGCGAAGGCGGCGACCGCCTGGCGGCCATCGCCCAGGGCCCCGACCGCAAGGTGGTGCTGAACCTGGCGGCGATGGAGTATGTCAGCAGCGCCGGCCTGCGCGCCCTGCTGCGCTGCGCCAAGCTGCTGCAGGCGCATGGCGGCGCGCTGCGGCTCTGCGCCGCCAATGCGATGGTGGCGGACGTGCTGGAAAGCTCCGGCTTCAACAGCCTGCTGCAGGTGCATGCGGCGGAGAAGGATGCGGTCGCGGCCTTCGGCTGAACCGCCCGGCCCGCGGCGGCCGGCCGCGTCGGGCCGCGCGGGCACGCATCCTTGATCGCAGGGCTGGGATCGCAGGGCCGGCCGCGCCGGCAGGGCGTTCGCCCAATGCGGCAATCCGTCCTGCCGCGACGCCCGACGGATCAGTAGCGGCATCGGGCCGGCGCCATGGTCCCCGCCCAATCCGGCAGGGACGCGACGCGGGTTCGCGTCGCGCAGGCGTCAGGCCGGCTGCGGCACCCGCACCAGGGTGAACAGGCCGAAGGGCGGGCAGGGCAGGATCTCGGCCGCCGCCCGCGGATCCTCCAGCAGGTCGGTCAGGACGAAGTCCGGATGCCAGCCCAGCACGCGGGACAGCGGCGCCAGGGTGCGCTCCGCCCACCAGCGCAGCCCGCCTTCGGCCGCGAAATGGTTGACGAACAGCAGTTGCCCGCCGGGGCGGACCACCCGCCGCATCTCCCGGTACAGCCGCTTGGCGTCCGGCACGACGGTCGCGGTGAACATCGCCACCGCCACGTCGAAGCTGCCATCGGCGAAGGCCATGGACTCCGCGTCCATCTCCATCAGGCCGGTGACGTTGCGCAGGCGCCGGGCGGCCACGCGTTCCTTCGCCCGCAGCAGCATGTCGCGCGACAGGTCGATGCCGACCACGCGCTTGCGCGGGTCGTAGAGCGGCAGGGCAAGGCCGGTGCCCACCCCGACCTCGAGCACGCGGGTGCCGGGCAGGGCGTTCACCGCCGCGACGGCCCGCCGCCGGCCGGGGCCGGAGACGGAGCCGAACACCTCATCATAGACACCGGCCCAGCGGCGATACGCGTCGCGCACGGCCTCGGTGTCGAGTGCCGCACGCGGATGGCCCAGCCTGGCGTCCTGGAGCAGCCTCGCCTCGCGAATGGGTGTGACCCTTTTGTTAAGCAGATACGGAATGGGGCTAAACCACCCGCCCCCCCGTGGCAAGGGCCGATCACCGGGCCGGGGCACGGCGGTCCGGCAGGGCAACCAGCACGCCGCCGAGCGCGATGACCGCGGCGCCCAGCAGCGTGGTGGCGTCCGGCCAGTCGGCGAAGACCAGCACGCCGGCGACCGAGGCCCAGATCAACTGGGTGTAGGACATCGGCGCCAGCAGGCTGGCCGGGGCCCGGGCATAGGCCAGCACCAGCAGCCCATGCCCGGCGCCGCCCAGCAGGCCGAGCGCCGCCAGCAGCCCCCAGTCCGGCAGGTCCGGCGGCGTCCAGACCAGCGGCTGCGCCAGGCTGGCGGCGAGGGTGGCGGCCAGGCCGGTATGCAGGATGGTGGTGCGCGGGTCGTCGATGGTGGCCAGCTTCCGCGTCAGGATCTGGTAGATGGCGAAGGTGAAGGCGGTGCCCAGCGGCAGGATGGCGGCCCAGTGCATCGGCGCGCCGCCGGTCAGGAAGGGCGGCCGCAGCGCCACCAGCACGCCGACGAAGCCGATGCCGACGCCGATCCAGCGCCGCAGCCCCACCTTCTCCCGCAGCCAGGCGGCGGCGAGGGCGACAGTGAAGAGCGGGGAGGCGAAGCCGATCGCCGTCGCATCGGTCAGCGGCAGATGCGCCAGCGCGGTCGAGAACATGATGTTGCTGCCGGCCAGCAGCAGGCTGCGGATGGCCTGCAGCCCCGGCGCATGCGACCGCCAGGGAAGCCTTCCCATGGTGAGCCGGAAGAACAGCGCGACGGCGAGCAGGCCGAAGAAGAAGCGCGCCCACATCAGCTGCGGCACCGCGTAGCGCGCGGTCAGCAGCTTCAGGATCGTGTCCATGCAGACGAAGACGGCCAGCGCCGTGAGCTGCAGCGCGACGCCGCCGAGGCGCGCGTTCATCGCCGTGGGCGATCCGTCACGCGCCCGGCTCCGCCAGGTATGCGCCGGCCATCCGCGGCGGCACCGGCTGCCGGCATCGGTCCCGGCATCGTCGGGGGCGTGCCGGCCCCGGCGCGGCGACGCGGGCAAGGGCGCATCGGGCAGGGGCGCATCGGGAACCGCATCGGCCACGCGATCCGGCGGTCAGGTGGGCGCGGGAGTCGAACCCGCTCATGGCGGTTTTGCAGACCGCAGCGTTCCCACTTCGCCAGCCCACCGCACCGGCGCAGCCTAGCGCGTCCGGCTGCCGGGGCAAGCCGGGGGGCGGTCGGGAGAGGCGCGCCGGACGCGATGCGGATCACGCGTCATCGCCTCGCCCATCCCGCGCCCGGACGCCTGCCCCTGCGATGCCGTCATCTCCGCGCCCAGGGCGGCGGAGCAACGGCCCGTCCGCCTGCGGCATCGACGGGATGAAGGGATGCCGCTGCGCCGCCGCCCCTCGATGGCGGAAGCTCCGCCAGGATCCACTGGTGCTCGTCGACGATGAGGCGGCGTCACGCATCGGGCCGCGCGCAGCCCCCCGCGATCGCCCCGGCCAGCGTCAGGCCGCATCCTCCCGCCGGTCGCGCACGCGGACATAGGCGACGGCGGCGTGCTCGGTGCAGTAGGGCTTGGCCGGCATCGCCTCGGCAGAGCAGAAGCGGAATTCCGGCGTGCCCGGCTCGCCGATCGGCCAGCAGCAGCTGCGGGTGGAGACGCGCGGGAAGGGGCGCACCACGGCGACCGGCGAGGGCGCGGCGGGGGGCGCCGGGGGATCGGCGCGGCGCGGGGCGACGGCTTCGCGCTGCAGCGGCGGCGGGGCCACCGGGC
>NZ_SMOA01000427.1 GCF_004353985.1 Paracraurococcus ruber
GCGGCGCTGGCGGGGCAGCCCTTCGCCGCGCTGGCCGCCGGCCGCGCCGCCTTCCCGGCGCCCGCCGAGGCGCCTGCCGATGCCGCCTGAGGCGCCGGCGGAATTCTCCCGCCCCCTCGCCCTCGGCCGGGTCGGGCCGGAGGGCCGGACCGAGACGCTGGAGGCGACGGCGGCGGAATGCGCGGCGCTGGCCCGCCGGCTCGGCATCCCGGCGGTGGACGCGCTGCGCGCCACCCTGCGGCTGACCCAGGACCCCGACGGGGCGGTGCGGGCGGAAGGCCGGCTGCAGGCGGCGGTGACGCAGGACTGCGTCGTGACGCTGGACCCGGTGCCGCAACGGGTCGACGAGGTCTTCGCGCTGCGCTTCCTGCCGGCCGGCCGGGAGCCGGCGGACGGGCCCGACGATCTCGACGAGATCGCGACGGCGGACGACATCGCCGATCTCGGCGATGCGGTGGCGGAGCAGCTGGCGCTGGCGCTCGATCCCTATCCGCGCGCGCCCGGCGCGGAGCTGCCGGCCGAGGCGCGCGACGCGGCGTCCGGCGCCTTCGCCGCGCTCGCCGCGCTCAGCCGCAAAGCTTAGCTGGCGCAAAGCCTTGTCGCGGCAAGCTTGCGCCAGGGGGGGTGGGGTGCTACAGCCGCGCGCTCCCGCAGATTCCTGCCGTTTTGTGACAAGAAAGGCTCGGCGCCATGGCCGTTCCGAAGAAGAAGGTTTCGCCCTCCCGCCGCGGCATGCGCCGGAGCCACGAGGCGCTTTCCACCCAGGCCCACCACGAATGCCCGAACTGCGGTGAGCTGAAGCGGCCGCACCATGTCTGCGCGTCCTGCGGCCACTACGACGGCCGCGAAGTCGTCGCCGCCGACGCCGTGAAGGGCGTGGTCCGCACCTGAGCCGCCGGGCCCCGGCCGGCAAGGAAGCGCCAATCGTGTCGAAGCCTTTCTCCCTGGCGATCGATGCCATGGGGGGCGACAACGCACCCGAGGTCGTGCTGGACGGGCTGGAGCTGGCGGCCGAGCGCCACCCGGATGCCCGCTTCCTGCTGGTGGGCGACGAGGCGCGGATCGGCGCCATGCTCGCCCGCCGGCCGCGTGCCGCGAAGCTCTGCATGCTTCGCCACGCGCCGGACGTCATCTCCGCCGAGATGAAGCCGACCGCGGCGCTGCGCCAGGGCCGGCACAGCTCCATGCGCTACGCCATCGACAGCGTGGCGTGCGGGGAAGCGGCGGGCGTCGTCTCGGCCGGCAATACCGGCGCGCTGATGGCGCTCGCCAAGATCGTGGTGAAGACCCTGCCGGAGATCGATCGGCCGGCGCTCGCCGCCATCATGCCCTCGGCCCGCGGCGACGTGGTCATGCTCGATCTCGGCGCCAACATCCAGTGCGACCCGCGCAACCTGGTGGAGTTCGCCGTCATGGGCGACACCTTCGCCCGCGCGGTGCTCGGCCTCAGCGCGCCGAGCTTCGGCCTGCTGAATGTGGGGTCGGAGGAGCTGAAGGGCGACGACCGGGTGCGGGCCGCCGCCGATGTGCTGAAGGACAGCCATATCGGCGCGAATTTCCACGGCTTCGTCGAAGGCCACGACATCACCGCCGGCACGGTCGACGTGGTGGTGACGGATGGCTTCACCGGCAATGTCGCGCTGAAGACCGGGGAAGGCGCGCTGAAGCTGATGCGCGACCTGCTCAAGCAGGTCTTCACCAGCAGCGTCCCGGCGCGCATGGGCTACCTGCTGGCCCGCCCGGCGCTGGACCGGCTGCGCGAATGGATGGATCCGCGGCGCTACAACGGCGCGATCCTGCTCGGCCTCAACGGCGTCGTGGTGAAGTCGCATGGCGGCACCGATGCCCTGGGCTTCGCGCATGCGGTGGACGTCGCCATGGACATGGTGACGCACCACTTCAACGACCGCATCCGGGAAGGCCTCGCCCGCCTCTCCGCCCCGGCGCCGGTGACGGCGCCCGCGCCGCCCTGAGGGACCCCGCCGCGCCATGACGATCCGCGCCATCATCGCCGGCTGCGGCGGCTACCTGCCCGAGCGGGTGGTCACCAATGACGGGCTGGCCGAGGCCTTCGGGATCGAGACCTCGGACGCCTGGATCCGCGAGCGCACCGGCATCGGCCAGCGCCACATCGCGGCGCCGGGGGAAACCGCGTCCGGCATGGGCGCCGCTGCGGCGCGCCGGGCGCTGGAACGGGCCGGACTGCCCGGCGCGGCGGTGGACCTGGTGGTGGTGGCGACCGCGACGCCGGACAGCGCCTTCCCGTCCACTGCCGTCCGCATCCAGGCGGCGATCGGCTCGACCAGCGGCTTCGCCTTCGATGTCGGCGCCGCCTGCACCGGCTTCGTCTATGCGCTGGGCGTCGCCGACGCCATGATCCGCACCGGCCAGGCGCGCTGCGCCCTGGTGATCGGCACCGAGGTCTTCTCCCGCATCCTCGACTGGACCGACCGCGGCACCTGCGTGCTGTTCGGCGACGGCGCCGGCGCGGTGGTGCTGGTGGCGGAGGAGGGGCGTGGCGACGCCTCCGACCGCGGCATCCTCTCGACCCATCTGCATTCCGATGGCCGCTTCGGCGACATCCTGCATGTCGATGGCGGCGCCGGGTCCACCGGCGGCATCGGCCTGCTGCGGATGGCGGGCAAGGAGGTGTTCCGCCACGCCGTCACCAAGCTGGCCGCGGTGGTGGACGAGGCGCTGGCGGCCAATGGCCTGGCGCAGTCCGACGTGCGCTGGCTGATCCCGCACCAGGCCAATGCCCGCATCATCGATGCCATGGGCAAGAAGCTCGGCCTGCCGAAGGAGCGGGTGGTGGTGACGGTCGACCGCCACGCCAACACCTCGGCGGCGTCCATCCCGCTGGCGCTGGCCGAGGCGGCGGGGAAGGGGCTGATCGAGCGCGGCGACCTGATGGTGCTGGAAGGCATCGGCGGTGGCCTGACCTGGGGCGCCGCCCTGGCACGGTTCTGACCGGCGGTTGCTCTGTTGAAACCCTCTGCGCCTCCTGCTGTTTCGGTCCACTTTTGGCGGAGGCCGGAGACCAGCGATGCGGAGGATGTCGAAGTCGGCGGTTCGGGTTACCCGGGAGGCGCTGGCGGCGGGTCGGGCCGCCCTGCCCGAGTATGGCAGCCGGTTCTCGCGTCGGGACTACACGCAGGCTCAGCTCTTCGCCCTTCTCGTGCTGCGGCAGTTCCTCCGGAC
>NZ_SMOA01000428.1 GCF_004353985.1 Paracraurococcus ruber
GGCCCAGCGCGCCGGATCGCCCGGCCGCAGCCGCAGCATGGCGGATCCGTCCAGCGGCACCTCCACCCCGCCGATCGCCAGGCGCGGCGGGTCGGCCGCGATCACCAGCGCGCCGGCGCCCTCGGCCAGCCGCAGCGCCTCCACCGCCAGGCCGGGCCGCGCCGCATCCCCGACCAGGGCCAGCAGCGGCACGCGGCGGATGCGCCCATCCGCATCGGCATCCAGCGCCAGCAGGCCAAGGCCCGCCGCCGCCGCCGCCAGCGTCGGCGGCGGCCCCTGCAGCCCGGGCGCCGTCCACAGCCCAGGCAGGTGGGGCGCACCCTCGACCAGCACCGGCACGCCCGGCGGGTCATCCGGCAGCGGCCGCGATTCCAGCACGAAGCCCAGTGCGACCGGCGTCGCGCGCAGCACCTCGGCCAGCCTGGCATCGCCATCCGGCAGCGCCGCGGCCAGCGCCGCAAGGTCGGCCCGGCCGGTGGCCTCTCCCAGTTGCCGGGCCAGGGCCGCAGGGGAGAAGCGGTCGGGGCCCGCCAGCAGGATGTCGAGGCCGATCGCCGCCGGCCCGGCCGCCGCTACCGCCCCCAGCAATTCGGCCAGACGCGCGCGGCCCCAGGGCCAGTCGCCGAAGCGGGCGATGGCGGCGCGGTCGATATCGACCACGACGATGTCCGGCGTGGCCGGCGCCGGGCCGTGCAGCGCATCCAGCGCCCGTTCGCGCAGCACGTCGCGGAGGCCGCCCGGCGCCGCCGCCCAGGCCAGCGCCAGCAGGACGGCGGCGAGGATACCGGCGGGGGCGCCGCCGCCCGGGCGCCCCACCCCGCCGGTCACGCGCTCTCCGCCAGGGCCTGCAGGCCGGTGGCGTCGGCGATGCGCAGCCCGGCGCGGGAGGGCAGGATCAGGCCACGCCCGCGGAATTCGGCCAGCGCCCGGTTCACCTTCGGCCGCGTCGCCGCGACCAGGGAGGCGAGGTGGCCCTGGCTGAGCCGGACCAGCCCCGCCGGGTCGGCCGCCGCCAGCTTCAGCAGCGCATCCGCCAGGCGCTGCGGCAGCGGCCGCAGCCCCACCGCCTCAAGCTGGTGGGTGGTGCGGCGCAGCCTGGCCGCCAGCGCCCGCAGCAGGGCGAAGGCGGCGGCGGCATCGCTTTCCAGCACCGCCTGGGCGCTGGCGGTGCGGATCAGCAGGCCGGAAACGGGCGTCAGGGCGGTGGCATCGGCGCTGCGCGGCCCGCCATCGATCAGCGCCACCTCGCCCACCGGCTCCCCCGCGCCGACCAGACCCAGCGTGATCTCCCGCCCGGCGGCGGTGGCGAGGTGCAGGCGGACGAGGCCGTCGAGCACGAGGAGCATGCCGTCGTCGCCGGGATCGCCGCAGCGGAACACCACCTCCCCGTCGCGGTAGCGGACCGGCCGGGCGGCCTCGGCCAGCCGCGCCCTGGCCGCCGCCGGCACCTGCGCCAGCAGCGGCAGGCGGTCGAGCGCGCTGCGGACCGGATCGACGGACATGCAACGACAATGCCCCGCGCCCCGCCGGGGCGGCAAGCCGGCCGGATCGCCCTGTCACCTGCGGAACAGGTGCGGCGGCGGCCGGTGGCTAGGGTCAGCCCAGTTCCGCGACGCGCCGGACAGGAGACCGACCATGGCGACCACCAGCCTCTTCAACGCCAATGCCCGCAGCCTGCAGATCACCGGCGACGCGCTGGCCAACCTGCTCGTCCTCGGCCGCAACGCCGGCGGCGCCATCCTCGTCAATGGCGGCGCGGTCCCGGTCGGCGGCGCTCCGACCGTGGCGACGGTGGGCAAGATCCTGGCCTTCGGCCTCGCCGGGCACGACATCATCCAACTCGACGAGACCAACGGCGCGCTGCCGGCGGCGCAGCTCTTCGGCGGCGACGGCAACGACACCGTCACCGGCGGCGCGGGCGCCGATGCGCTGCATGGCGATGCCGGCAACGACGTGCTGAACGGCAAGGGCGGCAACGACCTGCTGTTCGGCGGCGCCGGCAATGATCTGCTGACCGGCGGCGCCGGCAACGACCAGCTCTTCGGCCAGGCGGGCGATGACCGCTTCGTCTGGAACCCGGGCGACGGCAGCGACACCGTGGATGGCGGCGCGGGCTTCGACCGGTTGGACGTGAACGGCGGCAACGGCGCCGAGAGCTTCACCATCGCCAGCAGCGGCGGCGGCTTCCAGGTGGACCGGGTCGCCCCCGCGCCCTTCACGGTGAAGGCCACCACGGTGGAAACCCTGGTCATCGACCTCGGCGGCGGCGACGACCAGCTGAACGCCTCCGGCCTTCTCGGCACCGGCCCGACCCTGATCGTCAGTGCCGGCAGCGGCAACGATACGGTCTCCGGCGGCCAGGGCAGCGACACGCTGCTGGGCGGCGACGGCAATGATGTCGTCGCCGGCGGCCGCGGCAACGACATCGCCCTGCTCGGCACCGGCGACGATGTCTTCGTCTGGAACCCGGGCGACGGCAACGACGTGGTGGAAGGCCAGGCCGGCATCGACACGCTGCAGTTCAACGGCGCCAACATCGCCGAGGCGATCGCCATCTCGGCCAATGGCGGGCGGGCGCTGTTCACCCGTAACGTCGCCTCGGTCACCATGGACCTGAACGACGTGGAGGCGCTGAGCTTCAAGGCGCTGGGCGGCGCCGACCAGGTGACGGTGAACTCCCTGGCCGGCACGGACCTGCGGACCGTGGCCATCGACCTGGCCTCGTCCCTGGGCGGCGGCGACGCGGCGGCGGACAGCGTCGTCGTCAACGCGGCCGGCGGCGACGACGTCATCCAGGTCTTCAGCTTCGGCGACGCGGTGGTGGTCACCGGCCTCGGCTACGATATCGAGATCCGCGGCTTCGAGGCGGGGGACAGCCTGGTCATCAACGCCCTGGGCGGCGCCGATGTCGTGGATGCCTCCGGCCTGCCCGGCGGCCTGCTGCTCGTCGTCAATGGCGGCGACGGCGACGACGTGTTGACGGGCGGCGGCGGCGCGGTGCTGAACGGCGATGCGGGGGACGACATCCTGATCGGCAATCCGCTCGACGTGCTGAACGGCGGCATCGGCGACAACGTCCTCGTCGCCTGACCCGCGGCGCGGGGCGGCGGGACAGGGCGGCGGGCCGGTCGCGGAGGCGGCCGGCTTCGACGCGCCGGGCCGGGCCCGCCGCGGC
>NZ_SMOA01000429.1 GCF_004353985.1 Paracraurococcus ruber
CGCTGGCCTGGGCCAGCGCCGGCCCGGCGGCGGCGAGGCCGGTGAGCGCAAGGCCGGTGCCGCCGACCAGCTGGCGGCGGGAGGAGGACGGATCGGGTGGGGTCATCCCGCCAGAACCGGGCCCGGCAGCGGCGGTTGCCTGCGGCAGCGGCCATCCGCCGGGCCGTTCCGGCGCCGGCCCGGGCCCTTTCGAGGGCCCCTTCCGAGCGCCTTTCCGGCGGGGCGGCGGGAACCGGAGGCGTCCCGCAATGCTAGTTTCCGGCACGCCATGCCCATACCCGCCACCGCCCGGCCATGGTCCGCCCCGCCCCCCTCCGCCCGCCTGCCGGCGGGTGGCGAGCTGGCTGCACTCATCCGCGGGCTGGACGGCGCGGCAACGCCGCTCGGCCCCCCCGCCGCCTGGCCGGGCTGCCTGCGGGCGACGGTGGACCTGCTGCTCGCGGCGCGGGCGCAGATCGTGCTGTTCTGGGGGCCGGACTACGTCGCGCTCTACAACGACGCCTATGCGCCGACGATCGGGGCGAAGCATCCGCGGGCGCTCGGCCGCCCGGCGCGGGAGAACTGGTCCGAGCTGTGGGACGACCTGGAGCCGCTGCTGCGCGGCGTGCGGGAGACCGGCGAGACCTTCCACGCCCACGACCGCCCCTTCTACATCGAGCGGCACGGCTACGGCGAGACGGTGCATTTCGACGTCTCCTACTCCGCCGTGCGCGACGCGGAGGGGGCGGTCGGCGGCGTGCTCTGCATCGTCTCCGAGACGACCGAGCGCGTGCGGAGCGAGCAGCGGCAGGCCTTCCGCCTGGCGCTGCAGGACCGGCTGCGCCACCTCTCCGACCCCGGCGCGGTCATGGCCACGGTGGTCGAGCTGCTGGGCCGCCATCTCGGCGCCGACCGCGTCGGCTATGGCGAGGTGCAGCCGGACGGCGAGACGGTGATCCTGCACACCTGCTGGACCGATGGGGTGGCGCCGCTGACCGGCGCCTGGCCGCTGGACGGCTTCGGGGTGGAGACCATCGCCCGGCAGCGCTGCGGCCAGACCCAGGCCTGCGCCGACATCGCCGAGGATCCCGACCAGGACCCGGCGGTCTGGGCGGCGATCGAGACGCGGGCCTATGCCTCTGTCCCGCTGATCCGCGGCGGCCGGCTCGCCGCCACGCTCTTCGTCAATTTCCGCGCGCCGCATCGCTGGACGGCGGAGGAGGTCGCGCTGGTCGAGGAGGTCGCGGCCCGCACCTGGGCGGAGGTCGAGCGGGCGCGCGTCGAGCGGCAGCAGGAGCTGATCCTGGGGGAGCTGAACCACCGGGTGAAGAACATCCTCGCCACGGTGCAGGGGATCGCGGTGACCACGCTGAAGGGCACGGCGGACGACCCGCGCCGCTTCGTCACGCATTTCAATGCCCGACTGAAGACGCTGGCGCGGGCGCACGACATGCTGACCGCCCGCCACTGGGAGCCGGCGGGGATCGAATCGACGATCCGCGCCGCCCTGTCCCCCTGGCTGGAGAGCAACCGGGCGGTGCGGCTGGCCATCTCCGACGCGGCGCGGACCGTCGCCGTCTCGCCGCGCCAGGCCCAGGCGCTGGTGCTGGCCTTCCATGAGCTGGCGACCAATGCGGTGAAGTACGGCGCGCTTGCCGTGCCCGGCGGCAGCGTCTCCATCCGCTGCGAGACCGGGCCGGGGCGGCGCGTCCGCCTGCACTGGGCCGAGGCGGGCGGCCCGCCGCTCGCCGGCCCGCCGGCGCGGCGCGGCTTCGGCACCCGGCTGCTGGAACGCGGGCTGGCCGGCGACCTCGGCGCGGAGAGCGAGGTCACGCTGCGCTTCGCGCCGGCCGGGCTGCGGGCGGAGATCGCCTTCCTGCCGGAGCGTATCTCCCGCTGGGAGATGGCGGCGGACACGGCCGAGGATGCCGGGGCGTGACGCGCGCCGCGACCGGTCCGGGGGCCCTGCCGGCGCCCGCCGCGGCGCGTGGACCCGACCGAGGCGGACCGCATCGCGACTGACGACCGGGGCGGTCGGCGCGTGCATCCGATCGACGATGCCGGCGTGGCGCCTGGCCGCGCCGCGGCGCAATCCGCGCCGTCCGGTCGGGGGGCGCGGGCCGGATGCGCATCCCAGGCGCCACGGCGGCTCACCGGCGGATCGCCGCGCCGTGCCGCTGTCGCTTCGTGGTCGCCGGGACCAGCCATGCGTCGCGGCGTTCGCGCCGCGATCCGCCGGGGGGCGTCGCTCACGCCGCGGGCCGGTCCGTCCGCAAACGAGCCGCCTTAGGGCTCCGGGCGCGGTAGCAGGAGGATCATCTCCACCGCCTCCCGCATCGGGCCGGCGCGGGCCGCCGCCGCGTCGCCCCAGCCCCAGAACAAGTCGCCGCGCGCCGCGCCGCGGATGGCGCCGCCGGTGTCCTGCGCCTGCACCAGGCGGCGCAGCGGCGCGCCGTCCAGCGGGTCGCGCGCCTGGATCCAGACCGGCACGCCGAGCGGGATGAAGGCCGGGTCCACCGCCAGGGACCGCCCGGGCGTCAGCGGCGCGCCCAGCGTCCCCGGCGGGCCCTGGTCGGGCCGCAGCGCGTCGTCGCGGCGGAAGAAGACATAGCTGGGATTGGCGTGCAGCAGCGCCCGCGCCGCATCGGCCGGGGCGGCGGCCAGCCAGGCGCGGATCGCCTGCATGGACATGGCCTCCCGCGGGATCTCCCCGCGCTCGATCAGCACCCGGCCGATGGCGCGGTAGGGATGGCCGTTCTTGCCGGCATAGAGCAGCCGCAGCAGGCCGCCATCCGGCAGCAGCACCCGGCCGGAGCCCTGGATCTGCAGGAAGAAGGCCTCGACCGGATCGACATAGGCGAGGTGCCGGGCCAGGCCGTCCAGCGCCCCGGCCTCGATCGCCGCGCGGTCCGGCATGGGCTCGTCGGCCGGCCAGGGGGGCAGGCCGCGCAGCGGGGCGGCGAAGCCGGGCTTGGGGGCAAGCCGGCCGGCGATGACCGGCTCGTAATAGCCGGTCAGCAGCCCGGTGCCGACGGCCTGCGGCCGGAAGCGCCGCTCGAGGAAGGCGCGGGCGTCCTCCGGCGGTATCGTCGCGGCCTCGGCGCAGGCGGCGGCGAGGTCGGCGGGCCGCAGGGCGAGCGGCCCCGCGCCGCCCAGCGGCACCGCCGGGTCGCGCGCCGTGAGCGCCC
>NZ_SMOA01000042.1 GCF_004353985.1 Paracraurococcus ruber
CCCGGAGAGCGCCGCCGCCACCGCCGCGCGGGCCCCCGCCGCGACCCCGCCGCGGCGCGGGCCCAGCCGTCCGATGCTGCTCGGCCTCGGCTATCTCTGCCTGGTGCTGGCCGGCATCGGCGCGGTGCTGCCGCTGATGCCGACCACCATCTTCCTGATCGTCGCGGCCTGGGCCTTCGGCCGCGCCAACCCGCAACTGCGCGAGAGGCTGCGGCAGCATCCCCGCTTCGGCGCGACATTGCGCCACTGGGAGGACCATGGGAGCATCAGCCCGCGCGCCAAGCGGGCCGCGCTGGCCGGCATGGCGCTGGGCTGGCTGATGGTGGCGGTGGTCTTCCGCAACCTGGTGGCCTCCGGCATCGCCGGCGCCTGCCTGCTGGCGGTGGCGGCCTATATCCTCAGCCGGCCGTCACATCCCAGGGCGGCCGGGCTGCGGGACGAAACGACCGCGCCGCGGCCGCGCTGAGGGAGCCATGGCGTCGGCGGGGGTCTCCCCTGCGTCCGGCGCGGGTGGGCGCGGCGCCCCGACAGGGGCAATTCGCCATCGCGCTTCCCACATCAGGGCGGACTGGCCGCGCCGCGGCCCGCCTTCCCTTCATGCCCATTCTTCGGCTCGGTCACGCCCCGGCGTGGCCGGCATAGCAGGATAGTCCCCGTGGCACAGACACCGGCGAAAGCCGCCCCCCAGGATGCCCAAGACGCCGCCCGTGTCGAGGAGGAGATCGCCTACCTGGCCAAGCGGCACCGCATCAGCCCCGCCATCGTGCGGGAGATCGTCCGCCGCCTCGGCTCGGCCGAGCGCGCGGCGGTGGAGCGGGAGATCAAGCGCGGCCAGATGCGCCGCTGACCCTGCGGCGCCGGACGGCCGCCCGGCGCCATGGCAGGCGCCGGTCCGCGGATGGACGGCGCCGGCGGACAGGCCCATATGCCTGCGATGCCCGCCGACCCCGCCGGCCCGCCGCCCGGCGCGGCCGTGCCCGTCACCCGCCTGATCCTGCTGCTCGGCATCGCCTCCTTCTCCGGCGCGCTGAGCAGCCGGGTGACCGACCCCTTCGTCACCACCATCGCGGGTGAATTCGGCACCTCGGCCGACCGCGCCGCGCTGCTCGCCACCGCCTTCGCGGTGCCCTTCGCCGCCATCCAGCCCATCCTGGGCCCGGTCGGCGACGCGCTGGGCAAGCGGCGGATCATCCGCGTGGCGCTGCTGCTGCTGTCCGTCTTCGCGCTGCTGGCGCCGCTGGCGCCCGACCTCGGCACCCTGGTGCTGCTGCGGGCGCTGACCGGCATGGCGGCGGGCGGCGTCATGCCCCTCACCCTCGCCACCGTTGGCGATGCGGTGCCGATCGCCGAACGCCAGGTCGCGCTCAGCCGCGTGGTGGTCTTCGCCATCGCCGGGCAGATCGGCGGCGGCGCCATGGCCGGCCTGCTGGCGCCGGTGCTGGGCTGGCGCGGCGTGCTGGCGCTTTGCGGCGCCGTGGCGCTGATCGCCGCCATCCTGCTCTTCCTCATCCCCTTCGGCGGCCCGCCGGAGCCGCGGCGGCGCTTCGAGCCGGCCCGGGCCATCCAGCGCTACCGCCACATCCTCGGCCTGCCCGCCGCCCGCCTGCTCTATGCCGGCGTCTTCGTCGAGGGCGTGCTGGTCTTCGGCAGCTTCCCCTACCTCGCCCCGGTGCTGGAGGCGCGCGGCCTGGCCCCCGGCGGCAATGCGGCGCTGGAGGCGGGGCTGGCGGTCGCCGCCTTCGGCTGCGGCGGCTTCGCCTATGCCGCGCTGGCGCGGCCCATGCTGGGGCGCCTCGGCCAGTCCCGCATGGTAAAGGCGGGCGGCATCATCGCCGGCCTGGCTTTGCTGGGCTTCGCCTTCGCCCCGGCGGCCTCGCTGTTCATCGCCGCCGGCCTGGTGCTGGGGACCGGCTTCTACATGGTCCACAACAGCATCCAGACCCGGGTGACGGAGGTGGCGCCGGAGGCGCGGGGCTCCGCCGTGGCGCTGCATGCCTGCCACTTCTTCGCCGGCCAGTCGCTGGGGCCGGTGGCGATGGGCCTGGCCATCGGCGGGCTGGGCGCGCCGGCGGCCTTCGCCATCGCCGCCGCGGGGCTGGCCATGCTGGGGCTGCGGCTGGGGCGGCGCTGAGGCTTGCGCCGCGTCGCGCGGCCTGCTGCCCTGGCGGCAAGCAGCAGAGAGGGACGCGCATGCCGCAGGCAACAGCGCGGCGCGCCATCGTCATCGGCGGCTCGGTCGGCGGGCTGTTCGCCGCCAACCTGCTGCTGCGCCGCGGCTGGGACGTGCAGGTGCATGAGCGGGCGACCGGCGGGCTGGAATCGCGCGGCACCGGCATCGCCCACCATCCGGAGACCGAGGCGATCATGCGGGAAGCCGGCGTCCGGGACGAGCAGGCGCCCGGCGTGCGCGTGCCGGGCCGCTGCGCGGTGGATGCCGCAGGGCGGGTGGTGGCGCGGCAGGACTACCCGCAATACGTCACCGCCTGGGGCCGCGTCTTCAACCCGCTGCGCCGCGCCTTCCCGGCGGACCGCTACCATCACGGCCGGGACCTGGTCGCGGTCACGCAGGATGCCGATGCCGTCACCGCCCGGTTCGCCGACGGCGCGCAGGTGACGGCCGACCTGCTGGTGGGCGCGGACGGCTTCCGCTCCGCCGTGCGGGCCACGGTCGCGCCGCAGGTCGCGCCCATCTATGCCGGCTATGTCGGCTGGCGCGGGGTGGTGGAGGAAGCCGAGTTCTCCCCGGAATTCGCCCCGGTCTTCGAGCAGTTCACCTTCGGCTTTCCCGGCCGGGGCCAGACGGTCGGCTACCCCATCCCCGGCCTCGACGAGAGCGTCGCGCCCGGTCGGCGGCGGTACAATTTCCTCTGGTACTACCCGGTGGATGGCGGCGCCGCGCTGACGGACCTGCTGACGGATGCTAGCGGCCGGGCCCATGCCTATTCCATCCCGCCCGCGCTGATCCGGCCGGACCATGCGGCGGCGCTGCAGGCGGATGCCGCGGCGCGCCTGCCCGCCCCCTATGCCGAGGCGCCGGCGCGCGCCCGGCAATTCCTGGTGCAGCCGATCTACGACCTGGAAAGCCCGGGGATGGCCTTCGGCCGGGTGGCGCTGCTGGGCGATGCCGCCTTCGTCGCCCGGCCGCATGTCGGCACCGGCGTGCTGAAGGCGGCGCAGGATGCGCTGGCGCTGGCCGAGGCGCTGGCCGAGGCGGCCGACATCCCGGCCGCGCTGGCGCGCTACGCCGCCGCGCGCATCCCGCCGTCCCGCGCCGCGGTGGCGCGCAGCCGCCGCCTGGGTGCCTTCATCGAGCGGCGGCTGCCGCAGCCGGAGGCCGAGCCGGCGCTGGGCCTGACCCTGCCTCGCCTGCTGGCGCTGAGCGGCCGGCCGGTGGAAGGGATATCGGAGGGGATTGCGGATTGACCGCAGGGCCGGGGCCCGCGCATCGTTACCCTAACTGCGCCGCCGAGGCGCGACGAGGGAGCGACCGCGATGCCCGATCTCGATCGGATGGGCGTGACCGCCGAGGCGCTGGCGCAGATGGCGAAGACGCCGGACCCGCGCCTGCGCGAGATCATGGATGCCGCCATCCGCCACCTGCACGAGTTCGCGCGGGAGGTGGAGCTGAAGCCCGACGAATGGCTGGCCGGCATCGCCTTCCTGACCGCCGTCGGCCAGGCCTGCACGCCCTTCCGGCAGGAATTCATCCTGCTGTCCGACGTGCTGGGCCTGTCGCGCCTGGTGAACGTGATGCACGACGCCAAGGGGCGGGAGGCGGCGGGGACCGAGACCAGCCTGCTGGGCCCCTTCTTCCGCGAGAAGGCGCCGGAATTCGCCGCCGGCGAGAGCATCGCCGCGACCGACAAGGGCGGCGAGGAGATCATCCTGTTCGGCGAGGTGACGGATGCCGAGGGCCGGGCGGTCGCGGATGCCGAGATCGACATCTGGCAGGTGGATGCCACAGGCCTGTATGACCTGCAGGCGAACGACGCCGAGCACATGGACATGCGCGGCCGCTACCGCACCGACGCGCAGGGCCGCTTCCACATGCGGACGGTGAAGCCGATCGGCTATTCCATCCCGATGGACGGGCCGGTCGGGCAGTTCGTGCAGAAGCAGGACCGCCACGGCATGCGGCCGGGCCACATCCATATCCTGGTGCAGGCGCCGGGCTACCGCGAGCTGGTCACCGCGCTCTACATGGGCGACGACCCGAATATCGGCAGCGACACGGTGTTCGGCGTCTCGGACTCCCTGGTGGTGATGCCGCGGCGCGGCCAGCCGGGCGCGCCGCGCGCCGACCTGCCCGCCATACGCTACGATTTCCGCCTCTCGCGCCTCGCCGCCGGGGAGAGCGGCGGGCGCGTCGGCGCCGACCCATCGCAGATGATGCCAGCCGCGGAATAAGCGGCGACACAGGGAGGACACAAGAATGACCGAGATGACCCGCCGCGGGCTGGGGCGTGCGGCGATGGCCGGCGCCATCTCCACCGCCGCCGGCGCCTTCCCGGCGCTGGCCCAGGGCAGCAACCCGATCCGCATCGGCTATGCCATGTCGCTGTCGGGCGGGCTGGCGGCCAATGGCCGCTCCTCCCTCCTCGCGCACCGGATCTGGGCGGAGGACGTGAACGCCAGGGGCGGGCTGATGGGACGGCCGGTGCAGATCGTCTCCTACGACGACCAGTCGAACCCGGCCAACGTCCCCTCGCTCTACACCAAGCTGATCGACGTCGATAAGGTGGACATCGTCACCTCGCCCTATGCGACGGCGATGATCGCGCCGTCCATGCCCGTCATCATGCAGCGCGGCATGACCTATGTGTCGCTGTTCGGCGCCGGGGTGAACGAGAAGCTGCGATACGACCGCTACTTCTCGATGAACGTCACCGGCGACGACATCAAGGGCACCTATGCCCGCGGCTTCCTCGAATGCACGAAGATGCTGCCGACGCCGCCGCGCACCATCTCCATCCTCGCCGTCGACAACGACTTCGCGCAGCGCGCGGCCGAGAGCGTGCGCAGCATGTCCCGCGAATACGGGCTGCGGATCGTCTACGACCGGTCCTATCCGCCGACCACGGTGGATTTCACGCCGACCATCCGCGCCATCCAGGCGGCGCGGCCGGACGTGGTCTTCTTCGCGTCCTACCCGCCGGATTCGAACGGCATCCTGCGCGCCGTCAGCGAACTGAAGCTGACCGCGGCGCTGTTCGGCGGCGGCATGGTGGGGCCGCAGATCGCGGCGGTGCAGGCGCAGCTTGGCCCCATCCTGAACAACCTGGTGAACTGGGACGTCTATTCGCCCGAGCCGACCATGAAGTTCCCCGGCGTCGAGGCCTTCCAGGAGAAATACCGCGCCCGCGCCCCGCAGGAGCAGACCGACGTGCTGGGCAACTACCTGCAGCCCTATGCCTATGCCCAGATGCAGGTGGTGGAGCAGGCGGTGAACCGCGCCCGCAGCCTGGACCAGGCGGCGCTGGCCGCCGACATGAAGGCCAACCCCTTCAGCACCATCGTCGGCGACGTCAAGTTCGGCAATCTCGGCGAATGGGCGACGCCGCGGAACCTGTTCGTGCAGTTCCAGAACATCACCGATGGCGACCTGGAGAAGTACAAGCGCCCGGGCACCAAGGTGATCCTGTATCCGCCGGAACTGAAGTCCGGCACGCTGCGGACCCCCTACGGCGCCCCGGCCTGAGGCCGGGGGATGGACCCCACGCTTTCGCTGCTGCTGAACGGGATCGTCAGCGGTTTGCTGCTCGGCGGGCTCTACGCCGCCGCGGCCAGCGGCCTCGCCGTCTCCTTCGGCATGCTGGACATCGTGAACATCGCGCATCCCGCGCTGATGGTGGCGGCGGGCTTCGCGGTAATCCTGCTCGGCGGCGCGCTGGGGCTGGACCCGCTGCTGATGGCGCTGCTGGTGGCGCCGGCCTTCGCGCTGCTGGGGATGGGGATCTACACCGCCTACCACCATTTCTTCGAACGGCGGGGCGACGAGGCGCTGCAGGGCCTGGCGTTCTTCTTCGGCGTCATGTTCATCATCGAGGTCGGGCTGGTGATGGCCTTCGGGCCGGAGCAGCGCTTCCTCGACCCCGACTGGGCCTTCACCACCTGGCGCTTCGGCGAGATCGACGTGCCGCTGCGGATGCTGATCCCGGCGCTGGTCTCGCTGGCGGCCATCGGGCTGCTCTGGCTGTTCCTGCAGCGGACCTTCATCGGCCTGGCGATCGCCGCGGTGGCGCAGGATGCGCAGGCGCTGCGGCTGATGGCTGTGGACCCGGTGCGGATCAAGCGGCTGGCCTTCGGCATCTCGGTCGGCTTCGCCGCCATCGCCGGCGGCGCGCTGGTGGTGGTGCAGCCGATCGAGCCCTCCTCCCACCATGTCTTCATCGGCCGGGTCTTCGCGGTGTGCATCATGGGCGGCATGGCCAGCCTTTCGGGCTGCGTCATGGCGGCGCTGCTGTTCGGCGTGGTGGAGAACCTGACGGCCAGCTTCTTCGGCCCGTCCTGGTCGCCGGCGGTCGCCTTCGGCTGGCTGCTGCTGGTGCTGGCGGTGCGGCCGCAGGGCCTGTTCGGGAGGGCGGCATGAGCGCGACCGCCCTGCCGGCGCCGGCGGTGGCGGGCGAGCGCCGCCACCTCTCCTACTGGCTGGGGGCCACCGCCGTCGCGGTCGCGCTGGCCGTGGCGCTGCGGCTGCTGGGCAACGAATATGGCTGGTATGCTGGCTATTTCGTCCTGCAATACGTCGTCCTGGCGGCGGCCTGGAACATCCTGGGCGGCTATGCCGGCTACGTGAATTTCGGCGCCGCCGGCTTCATGGCGGCGGGGTCCTACACCGCCATCGTGCTGTACGAGAGCATGGGGCTTGGGGTGATCCCCGGCATCCTCGGCGGGGCGGTAGTGGCGGGGCTGCTCGGCCTCGGCACAGGCTACCTGACGCTGCGGCTGCGGGGGGTGTATTTCTCCATCGCCACGCTCTGCCTGGCGGTGGTGCTGCAGACGCTGATCGTGAACTGGGATTACGTGGGCGGGTCGCGCGGGGCCTACATCATCCGCCCGATGACGGTGCCGGGCTTCGCCAGCTATGGCGAATACATCTTCATCGTCATGCTGGTGCTGGCGGTGCTGGCGGTGGGCATCGGCCGTACCGTCGAGATGTCCCGCCTCGGCACCGGATTGCAGGCGATCCGCGACAACGAACGCGCCGCCGAAGCGGTGGGCGTGCCGACGCTGCGGCTCAAGCTGATCGCCTGCACCCTGTCGGGCGCGCTGATGGGCGTGGCCGGCGCGCCGCTGCCCTTCTATGCCGGCTACATCAACCCGGAAGGCGCCTTCAACCTGGCCTATGCCGTGAACTCCATCGCCATGCCGCTGATCGGCGGCGCCGGCACCTGGCTCGGCCCCGTCATCGGCGCGGTTCTGCTGGCGACGCTGCAGCAGGCGGCGACCGTGACCATCTCCTCCGCGCTCAATCTCTGGATCGTCGGCTGGATGCTGGTGATCTTCGTCGCCCTGTTCCCGCGCGGCATCATCGGCTGGTTCCGCAACCGATGAGCGGCGCGGTCCTGCTGCGCGCGGAAGGCGTCGGCAAGCGCTTCGGCGGCTTCACCGCGCTGGCCGATGTGAATATCGAGTTGCGGGCGGGCGAGAGGCTGGGGCTGATCGGCCCCAACGGGTCCGGCAAATCCACCTTCGTCAACTGCATCAGCGGCGACTTCGCTGCGCATGACGGCAAGGTCACCCTGGGCGGGCAGCTTCTGGACGGGCTGAAGCCGCACCGCCGCGCGCGGCTGGGCCTCGCGCGCACCTTCCAGCTGCCGCAGCCCTTCGCCAGCCTGACCGTCCTGGAGAATGTGCGCGTGCCGCTGCTGTTCGCGGGCGAGGCCGCGCATGCCAGCGCGCGCGCCTTCGAATGCCTGGAGCAGGTGGAGCTGGCCGCCAAGGCCGACAAGCTGCCGAAGGAGCTGACGCAGGTGGAGCAGCGCCGGCTGGAGCTGGCACGGGCCATTGCCCTGCGGCCGCAGCTGCTGATCGCGGACGAGGCGATGGCGGGACTTTCGCACGCCGAGGTCGACCAGATCATCGCCTTGCTGCTGCGCATGAACGCGGCCGGCACGGCAGTGATCATGATCGAGCACATCATGCGTGCGGTGACGGAATTCTCCGAACGCCTGGTGGTCTTCGTCGCGGGACGCAAGATCGCGGATGGCGAGCCGCGCGAGGTGCTGGCCATGCCGGAGGTCGAGGGAGCCTATCTTGGCAAGCAGTAGCGCGCTGGAGCTGTCCGGGATCGATGCCGGCTATGGCGCGGTGCGGGTGCTGGAGGATGTCTCGCTGACGGTGCCCGCCGGGCAGACGGTGGTGCTGCTGGGCACCAATGGCAACGGCAAGACCACGCTGATGCGCAGCATCATGGGCCAGGTGCGGCCGACGGCGGGCCGCGTGCGGGCGGTCTTCGACGGCGTGGCGACCGACCTGGTGGGGCTCTCGCCCGAGCAGGTCGTGGAGCTTGGCATCGTGCTGGTGCCGGAGGGGCGGCGGCTGTTTCCGCGCCTGAGCGTGGAGCAGAATCTCCGCCTCGGCGCGTACAGGCCGGTGGCGCGGGAGAGGCTGGCGGAGAATCTCGCGCTCTGCTTCGAGATGTTCCCGCGGCTGAAGGAACGCCGCGCGCAGCTTGTCGGCAGCATGAGCGGAGGCGAGCAGCAGATGGTCGCGCTCGGCCGCGCGGTCATGTCGGCGCCGCGCATCCTGCTGGTGGACGAGCCTTCGGTGGGCCTCGCCCCCATCCTGGTGGCGCGGACGATGGAGATGATCGCGGAGATGAAGCAGCGGCTCGGCCTGACGGTGCTGATGGCGGAGCAGAATTTCCACCAGGCCGTCCGCATCGCCGACCGGGGATATGTGATCGTCCACGGCAAGATGGTGTTCGAGGGCGAGTCGGCCGCCGCCCTGCAGGACAACGAACTCGTCCGAAAAGTCTATCTCGGACTCTGACTCGAGGTTTCCAAAGGCCTTTCGGCCTTTGGCGGGAGAGCGCGAGAGGGCAGAGCCCTCTCGCTTAGGCGGGCGGCATCGCCCAGGCCAGTTCCTCGTGCCCGGTCGCATAGATCAGGTTGGTCGTCGCGGGATTCCGGTTCACCAGCTTGCGCATGAACAGCGGATGCGTGGTGGACCGGCATTCGTGCTCCACCTCGAACAGCAGCTTGCCGTTGTCCGGGTCCACCAGCTTGATGAAGCGGTACTGGTGGGCGCTGTCCTCCTGGCTGATCAGCCCGCGTTCGGCGAGTTTCGCGTGCACGCCGCCGAAATCGACGAAGGCCAGCTGGATGTGGTGGCCGTCATAGGCCGGCTGCGGCGCGTCGGTCTCGCGGAAGGTCAGGTATTGCCCCGGCGCGACCAGCACGCGGGCGACGCCGTCCACCACCGCGGCGGGGGCCGACACGATCTCCCGGTAGAAGCGGACGATGCCGTCCAGCGTGCCGGGGGCGACGTCGAACTCGACATAGGGGATGCCGAGGAGGATGCGGCCGAAGCGGTCGGCATCCGGCGCATGGCAGCGGATGCGGTTGCCCCAGGGGCAGGTGACCGCGACATGGTCCTCCCGCTCCTCGAAGGAATAGAGCGTCCCGTCCAGCCAGCGGCGGGCGGTCTGCAGGCGGTGGAGGAGCTGCTCGCGGTTCGGCAGCACCAGGCCGATGCTGCCGCGCAGCCGCTGCGCCGGGCCGGTCGGCAGGTGGAACTGGCTGACGCCGGCATTGGCCCACATGTTCTCGATGCCCGTCACCAGGTACGGGTCGCGCGTCAGGCCCAGCGCCGAGATGTAGAAGGCGGTCGCCTTCAGCTGGTCGGGCACGCGCAGGTTCACATGCTGCAGCTCGACCGAGTTGCCGAGGGATTCCTCGGTGCGGTTCCAGGGGCAGTCCGGCTTGGTCATGCCGTCCATCGTCTCGTCCCTCCTGCTCAGAGACCGTGAAGCTATCGACTCTGCGACGGCAGGCCTGCCGTCAGCCACTCTCAGGCCCGGCGGACGGAGCGCGCCAGCGCCGCCAGCTCGCGGTTGAAGCGCGGCGCATCCTCCCAGAAGGGGGCGTGGCCGATGCCGTCATAGACCGAAAGCGTCGCGCCCGGCACGACGCCGGCGGTGTAGCGGCCCATGGACACATCCACCGCCTTGTCCAGCGCGCCGTGCGTCACCAGCACGGGGATGTCGAGCGCCTTCAGCCGCGCCTCGATGTCCAGCGGCCGTCCCTGCAGCGCCATGCGGACATGCCGCGGCACCATCATGTTGAAGGCCAGCATGGTCTCGAAGTCGGACGCGGTGGGCTGCAGCTCGAAGCATTCGCGCAGGAAGGCGACGGTGCCGCGGATGGCGGTGGCAGGGTCGTCCGACAGGCCGGTGGCCGGCGTGTTGAAGCGGCCGGCGCGGCCGAAGCGCTTCGGATCGGCGACCGAGGCGGTGGCGCCCACCCAGTTCATCGCGCCCAGCGCGGCATGGCCATGGGCGTTCAGGTAGTCCCCCATCACCCGCCCGCCATAGGACCAGCCGACCAGCACCGGCTTCGAGAGGGAAAGCTGGTCGATCACCGACTTCACGTCGTCGGCCCAGACCTGGCCGGGCTTGTAGTGCTGGTCGCCCTCCGGCTTGCCGCTCATCCCATGGCCGCGCAGGTCGATCGCCACCAGGCGGAATTCCCGCGCCAGGTCGGGGTCGCGGGTCTGCCGGTCCCAGGACATGGCCGCCTGCTGGTAGCCATGCACCAGCAGGATCGCCTGGCCCTGCGGGTTGCCATACTCGTAGGCGGCGATCGTCACGCCATCCGGCGCGCGGACGGCATGGCGGCGATAGGGCAGCGCAGGCGCGGCCGGCGGCGTCTGCGCCTGTGCCAGCCGGATGGGCGCGGCAGGCAGGGCGGCGGCGCCGACCCCGGCCAGGCCTGCGGACATGATGCTTCGGCGATCCTGCAAGGTCCCCTCCCCGGGGCTTTATCGTGGCAGGCTCGCATGCCGGGCGGCGGCGCGGCAAGCCGGCCGGACGGGCGCGGCCTGCCCTGCCCCGGCCCCCCGGCTTCGTGCTTGCGCCGCGCCGGCGGCCCTTGGCAGGCTTGCCGGCACAAGAAGGACGCGGGAGGAAGACGATGCCGAACAAGCCTGGCCGCCGGCGCCTGCTCGCCGGCCTCGGCATGCTGCCGCTGGCGCGGCCCGCCCCCGCCCAGACCGCGGCGGACCCGGCCTATCCCAGCCGCCCCATCCGCGTGGTCATCGGCTTCCCGCCCGGGGGCGGGGTGGACACGCTGGCGCGGCCGACCTTCCAGCGCCTGGGCGACCGGCTGGGCGTCTCGATCCTCATCGACAACCGCGCCGGCAACAACGGCAACATCGCCATGGACCATGTCGCGAAGTCGCCGGCCGATGGCTACACGCTGTTCTTCGGCAATGTCGGCAACTACACCACGCATGCGCTCTTCCCGAACCTGGGCTTCGATACGCTGCGGGACTTCGCCTTTGTCGGCCAGGTGACGATGGGGCCGCTGGCCATCGCGGTGCCGGCCGACTTCCCGGCGCGCACCTTGCAGGACCTGATGGACATGGCCCGCGCCCGGCCGGGCATGCTGAACATGGGCTCCGGCGGGTCGGGCGGCGTGCCGCATTTCGCCTTCGAGCAGTTCAAGCGCATGGCCGATCTCGACATCGTCCATGTGCCCTATCGCGGCAGCGGCCCGGCCTTCCAGGACCTCGTGGCCGGCCGGGTGCAGATGATGATCGACGGCTATTCGCTGATGAAGGGCGGGCATGAGGCGGGGCGGGTGCGGGTGCTCGCCCTCACCTCCCGCCGGCGGCATCCCAGCCTGCCGGACGTCCCGACGGTGGATGAGGCGGGGCTGCCCGGCTACGAATTCACCTCCTGGTCGGCGCTGGCGGCGCCGGCGGGCACGCCGCCCGCCATCCTCCGGCGGCTGGAGGACGGGCTGGGCTGGGTGATGGAGAACAGCGACCTGCCGCGGGTGATCCTCGGCTTCGCCAATTTCCCGCGCTTCGCCACGGGGGCGGAGGTGCGGGAACGCCTGGTGCGCGACCGCGAGAGCTGGACGCGCATGGCGAAGGAAGCGGGGATCGTGGCGGATTGAGCGGCCCGGGCGGTGCGCGGCAGGCCATGCACCGCCCGTGGCATGGCCCTCTGCCGCGGGCCGGAGCGGGTCGCGGCGCGTGGATCCGCCCCGGATGACCTTGAGCGGATCGCGGAGCGCCGTGAACGGCCCGGAGCGTGACTCTGCCCTGAAAACAACACGCTACAGCGGCGCGGCGTTCAATTCTGAAACTAAGCCGCTGGAGCCTGGGGCGGCCGGGGCGTTCGGAGGCACGCAGAAGCCGCTGCTGGCGCCGCAGGGATGCGGCGCGCGGTTCCCGGGCGGGCCGCGACACGGCCCGCGCTGGGGTTCAGTCGGCGTATTGCCCGGCCGCCTGGATGATCGGCCGCCACTTGGCGGTGTCGGCCTGCCAGAAGCGGCGATGCGCGTCCGGCGTCGCCATCTCCTGCGCCACCGGCGCGGTGCCCAGCTCGGCGAAGCGGGCGACCAGCTTGGGATCGCGCAGCGCCACCTGCAGCGCCTGGGAGAGGCGCTGGGTCACCGCCGCCGGCGTGCCCTTCGGCGCGTACAGCCCGTGCCAGACGGTGATCTGGAATTCCGGCAGCCCGCCCTCGGCCGAGGTCGGGACATTCGGCAGCGGCGACAGGCGCTGCGGCGTGGTGACGGAGAAGACCTTCACCGCGCCGCTGTTGATCTGCTCGGTCGTGTTGGTGGTCTGGTCGCAGAGCAGGTCCACCCGGCCGGCGAGCAATTCCTGCATGGCCGGCGCGGTGCCGCGGAAGGGCACGGTGGTCATGGGCGTGTCGACCGCCTTCATCAGCAGCAGGCCGCAGAGATGGCTGGCGGCGCCGATGCCGGCATTGGCGTAGTTCAGCTTCTCCTTGTCGCGGCGGATGACGGCGATGGCCTCGGCCAGGGTATTGGCCGGGAAGTCCTTGCGCGCCACCAGGGTCATCGGCACCTCGGTGACCAGGCCCACCGTCTCGAACCCGCCGACCGGGTCATAGGCCAGGCGGCGGTACAGCGTCGGCGCCGTCGACATGCCGATATGGTGCAGCAGCAGGGTGTAGCCGTCCGGCCGGGCCTGGGCGACGCGCTGGGCGCCGATGGTGCCGCCGGCGCCGCCGGCATTCTCCACCACGATGGTCTGGCCCAGGTCGCGGCCCATCGCCTCCGCCGCCAGTCGCGCCACCGTGTCGGTCGGGCCGCCGGCAGCGAAGGGGACGATCATGGTGATGGGGCGGGCCGGGTATTGCTGCGCGGCCACGGGGGCGGCGGCGAGGCCCGTGGCGGCCAGGGCGAGCAGCGCCCGGCGGGCGAGGCGGGACATGCGGAACTCCTCTTCGGTGCCGGCGGCCGGGCCGCGCGGTCTTCGGTGCGCGGCTGGTCGGATACCGGGACGCGGCTGTCAACTATGCAATGCGGCGGTCATTCGTTCCTCGCGGCGCATCAAGCCCGCGTGTCCCGGACCGGGCGCCACGCGACGGAGGGCGCTGCCGGAAGGGCGGGTGCGCTCGCCCGGCGGGCGCCGATCCAGGCCCCCGCGCGTGCCGCGGCCGCCGGCGTCCGGGCATTCGCGCCCGCCCGCGATCCGCCCCGGCCCGCGCGGCGATCCCGGCCGCGGACCTCAATCCGGCTGGACGCCCGCGGCGCGCAGCAGGGCGATGCCCCGGTCCATCTCCCGCCGCATCCAGGCCATCAGCGCCGCCTGGGTCCCGGCTTCCGGCAGCGGCTGCACGCCCAGCTCCGCCAGGCGGGCCGCCGCCCGGTCGCGCGATGCGGCGATCGCCATCCCCAGGGCGGCGAGGACCGCCGGCGGGGTGCGGGCCGGCGCCAGCGCCACCAGCCAGGATTCCGCGCGGAATTCCGGCAGCCCGGCCTCGGCGGCGGTCGGCACCTCCGGCAGGCCGGCGAAGCGCTGCGGCCCGGCGATGGCCAGCCCCCGCACCGTGCCGCCGCGGACATGCCCGCCGGCCGAGGCCACCGGGTCCACGGTGAAGATCGCCTCGCCGGTGATCACCGCCTGCATGGCCGGGCCGCCGCCGCGGTAATGCACCGGCTGGATGTCCGTGCCGGTGACGGCGCGGAACACCTCGCCCGCGACATGCACGGCGCTGCCGATGCCGGCGCTGGCGAAATGGTGCCGCCCCGGCTCCGCCCGCAGCCGCGCCACCAGTTCGGCCAGGGTCGCCAGGCCGGATCGGGGGTTCACGACCAGCACCTGCGGGATGCGGCCGATCATGGCGATGCCGCTGAAATCCGCGATGGGGTCCACCGGCGGCCGCGCCACCAGCGCCGGCGCCAGCACATGGCCGTTGGAGTGGATGAGGATGGTCTGGCCATCCGGCGCCGCCTTCGCCACGGCATCCATGCCGACCAGGCCGGCGGCGCCGCCCGGCCGGTTCTCCACCACCCAGGGCTGGCCGAGCGCGCCACCCGCCGCTTCCGCCACCACCCGCGCGACCACGTCGGTGGTGCCGCCGGGGGCGAAGGGGACGACGACGCGCACCGGGCGGTCCGGCCGCCAGCCCTCCGGCGCCTGGGCGCGGGCGGCGGCGGGCAGCGCGGCAAGGGTCAGCAGGTGGCGGCGGCGCATGGCGGTCCTCTCCCGGTTCGTTGCGCGGCGCATGGCAGCAAGGCACCGGCGCGTCCAGGGCCACGGGAGGGGCTTTGGCCTTCCCGCACCGACCCCACCGGGGCCTCCGGCGAGGCCCCTTGCCCCGGCAGTGGTTCAATCGCCATGGGAGGGGCCCCTCCCATGGCGATCAATCAGACCGGTCCAGGGGTCGCCTGACCCCTGGTGGCGGGAACGCGAGGGGGGCGACGGCCCCCTCGCCCGCGGTTGCGCCCCGGGCAGCGCCCCTGCACCATCCGCGCACATCGCGCCCGGGGGCCGTCCATGCAGCGTTTCGAACTTGCCTTCCTCTCCACCACCATCGGCGCCGCGCCCAAGGCCGCGCCGGCGATCGAGGCCTGGGCGAAGGAGGGGAAGGGCAGGCTGCACGCCGTCTGGGCCTCCGAGGTCGGGCTGCTCAACCAGATCCTGGTGCTGCGCAGCTTCGCCGATGACGCGGCGATGGCGGCCGAGAAGCAGCGCGCGCTGACCAGCAGCAGCCCCTTCGGCTGCGGCGAATGGCTCACCGGCCTGTCGATGGACGGCTATGCCCCCTTCCCCTTCATCCCGCCGGTGCCGGAGGGCGGCGATCTCGGCCCGGTCTATGAAGTGCGCAGCTACATCTTCAAGACCGGCGGCCTGGCGCCGACCATGGCCGCCTGGCAGGAGCAATTGCCGGCGCGGCTGGAGCTTTCGCCGCTGGTCGTCGCCATGCATGCCGTGGATGGGCCGCCGCGCTTCACCCATATCTGGGCCTACAAGTCGATGAACGACCGGCTGGCGATCCGCGCCGACGCCATCGCCCGCGGCATCTGGCCGCCCAAGGGCGGGCCGACCTGGCTGCAGGAGATGCGCAGCACGCTCTGCCTGCCGACCGCCGTCTCGCCCCTGAAGTAGGCGGGATGGAGCCGGTCTTCAGCCTGGCGCATCTCACGGTGCTCGACCTGCCGCCGCCCGCGGTGATCCGGGTGGCGGCGGCGGCGGGATGCCGGGCGGCCGGGCTGCGGCTGCTGCCCGTCGCGCCCGGCGCCGCCGGCTACCCATTGCAGGACGACCCCGCCCTGCTGCGGGAGACGCTGGCGGCCATGGCCGATACCGGGGTGGCGGTCGCCGACCTGGAGATCGTCATGCTGCGGCCGGACACCCGCGTGGCGGAATTCCTACCGATGCTGGAAGCCGGGGCGCGGCTGGGTGCGAAGCATGTGCTGGTGGCCGGCTACGACCCGGAGGAAGCGCGGCTGACCGCAAGCTTCGCCGCCTTCTGCGAGGCGGCGGCGGGCTTCGGCCTGACAGGCGACCTGGAATTCATGCCCTGGACGGCGGTGCCGGACCTGCCGGCGGCGATCCGCGTGGTGCGCGGCGCGGCGCAGCCCAATGGCGGCGTGCTGGTGGATGCGCTGCATGTCGACCGGTCCCGCAGCCGGGTGGCGGACTTGGCCGCGGTGCCGCCGGGCTGGCTGCACTACTGGCAACTCTGCGACGCGCCGGCCGAGCGGCCCACCACCACCGAGGGCCTGCTGCACACGGCGCGGGCCGAGCGGCTGTTCCCCGGCGAGGGCGGGCTGGACCTGCTGCCGCTGGCGCGGGCGATGCCGCCGGCGATCCCGGTGAGCCTGGAGATCCCGACGCTGGAATTGGCGAAGACCCTGGGGCCGGAGGCGCGGGCGCGCCGAGCGGTGGACGGAGCCCGGCGGGTGCTGGCGGCGGCGCGGGGCTGAGCGCCCGGCCCGGGGCGGGCTGCATTCGCGGTCGCCCGGACAGAAGGCCCTGGTCCATCGCCGGCACGGCATCCCCGCGGGTTCGGGCGTTCCATGCGGACAGGATCGACCCCGGCAGGCCCGGCGGCGCGGCCCGCCGGAGGTCAGGCCGCGTGCCGCCGGGGCCGGCCTCGGCCGCACGGTCGGCCAGCCGGGGGCACCCGCCTTCGCCGGTGACCCTCCGCATCGGCCGGCGGGGCCGGGAACCGGGCGCGGGCGGGCATGGACCCGCGGTTGCCCGGCCCTGCCTCGCAGGGGGGTTGCCCGGATCGGGGGGCGGCGCATGCCGCCGCCTCGCGCGCGCGGCCAGGGCCGGCGGATGCGACAAGACGGCCGATCCCGATCGATGGCCTGTCACCGCGCCTGATCTGGCCGGAGCGTAAGCCGCCGGCCACCGAACCGCAGGTTGCCGCTCTCGTTGCCTGCCGGGGACCCCGACCGCATGCGCATCCGACGCGCCCTGACCGGCGCCTGCCTGACCCTTGCCCTGTTCGCCGGCGGCATCGCCGCCTGGCGGCTCCTGGCCGAGCCGGCCGCAGGCGCGCCGCGGGAGGCCGGGCAGGACCCGGCCGTCATCGTCACCCTGGCGGCGGCGCAGGCACGCGACGTGCCGGTCTGGCGCAGCGGCCTGGGCAGCGTCCAGGCCTTCCAGAGCGTGACGATCCGCAGCCGGGTGGATGGCCAGCTGGACCGCGTGGCCTTCACCGAAGGGCAGGATGTGGAGAAGGGCGACCTGCTGGCGGAGATCGACCCGCGACCCTACCAGGCGGCGCTGGACCAGGCAGTGGCGCAGAAGGCACGGGACGAGGCGCAGCTGGCCAATGCCCGGCTCGACCTGCAGCGCTATGCCACCCTGGCGCAGACCCAGTTCGCCTCCCGCCAGCAGCTCGACACCCAGCGCGCCACGGTCGCGCAATTCGAGGCGACGGTGCAGGCCGATGCCGCGGCGATCAACAATGCCCGCACCCAGCTCGGCTACACGCGGATCACGGCGCCGATCGCCGGCCGGCTCGGCGTGCGGCTGGTGGATGCCGGCAACATCGTCCGCGCCGGTGACCCGACCGGGCTGGTGGTGATCGCGCAGGTGCATCCCATCGCCCTGCTGTTCACCCTGCCGCAGGACGAGCTGGGCGAGGTGCTGCGCCGGCAGCGGGAGGCCGTGGGCGGGGCGCCGCCCGATGCAACGCCCGGCGCCCCGGCCGAGCCGCCCGCCAATGGCCTGCCGGTGCAGGCGCTGTCGCGCGACGGCCGCGTGCTGTCGGAAGGACGGCTGCTGCTGGCCGACAACCGCATCGACCCCGGCAGCGGCACCATCCAGCTGAAGGCCGCCTTCGCCAACCGCGACGACGCGCTCTGGCCCGGGCAGCTGGTCAGCGCCCGGCTGCTGCTGGAGACGCGGCGGGGCGCCGTCACCGTGCCGCCCGCCGCCGTGCAGCGCGGGCTGGACGGCCCCTTCGTCTTCGCGCGCATGCAGGACGGCACGGTGGCGCTGCGCAAGGTGCGGCTCGGCCCGCTCTCGGACGGGGTGATGGTGATCGAGGAGGGGCTGCAGCCTGGGGAGCAGGTGGTGACGGACGGCACGCAGCGCCTGCGCCCCGGCGCGCGGGTGCGCGAAGCCCCGGGCCAGCCCCAGGCGCAGGCGTCGCGCGGATGAGCATCTCCGCCCCCTTCATCAGGCGGCCCATCGCCACATCGCTGCTGATGGCGGCCATCGTGCTGCTGGGCATCGTCGGCTACCCGCTGCTGCCGGTGGCGCCGCTGCCGCAGGTGGAATTCCCCACCATCCAGGTCAGCGTGCAGTATCCGGGCGCCAGCCCGGAGACGATGGCCAGCGCGGTGGCGACGCCGCTGGAACGGCAATTCGCCCAGATCCCCGGCGTCAGCCAGATCGTCTCCACCAGCGCGCTGGGCAATACCAGCATCGCGGTGCAATTCGTGCTGTCCCGCAGCATCGACGCGGCGGCGCAAGACATCCAGACCGCCATCAACCAGGCCGGCGGCCAGCTGCCGCCCGACCTGCCCTCCCCGCCGCTGTATCGCAAGGTCAACCCGGCCGACCCGCCGGTGGTCATCATCAGCGTCCAGTCGGACATCCTGCCGATCGAGCAGGTGGACGACTATGCCGACACAAGGCTGGCGCAGCAGCTTTCGCAGATCACCGGCGTCGGCCAGGTGAATATCACCGGGGAGCAGAAGCCGGCCATCCGCATCCGGCTGGACCCGGACCTGGTGGCGGCGCTCGGCCTCGGGCTGGAAGACGTGCGGACGGTGGTGAACAACGCCACGGTGGACCGCCCCAAGGGCGCCTTCGAGGGACCGCGCCAGGCCTTCGCCGTGCTGGCCAACGACCAGGTGCTGGCGGCCAAGCGCTGAGAGGAGGTGATCATCGCCTGGCGCAACGGCGCGCCGGTGCGGCTGGGCGATATCGGGCAGGCGGTGGACGGCGCAGAGAACCGGCTGCTGGCCGCCTGGCAGAACGGCCGGCGCGGCGTGGCGCTGGTGGTGTTCAAGCAGCCCGGCGCCAATGTGGTGGAGGTGGTGGGCCGCATCCGGGAGGCGCTGCCGAAATTGCGCGCCGCGGTGCCGCCGGCGGTGGACGTGCAGGTCGTCTCCGACCGCACCACCACCATCCGGACCTCGGTCTCCGACATCGAGACGAGCCTGGCGCTGACCTTCGGCCTGGTGGTGCTGGTGGTGCTGGCCTTCCTGCGGGACTGGCGGGCGACGCTGCCGCCGGCGCTGGTGGTGGTGGTGGCCGTGCTCGGCACCGTCGCGCTGATGGTCCCGGCCGGATTCAGCCTCGACAACCTCTCGCTCATGGCGCTCGTCATCGCCGTCGGCTTCGTGGTCGATGACGGCATCGTGGTGCTGGAGAACATCTACCGCCGGGTGGAGGAGGGCGAGGACCCGCGCCGCGCGGCCGAGGAGGGCGCAGCCGAGATCGGCTTCACCGTCGTCGCCATCAGCGTCTCCCTGATCGCCGTGTTCATCCCGCTGCTGCTGATGGGCGCGGTGGTGGGGCGGCTGTTCCGTGAATTCGCCCTGGTGGTCACCGGCACCATCCTGCTCTCGGTCTTCGTCTCGCTGACGCTGGTGCCGACGCTGTCGGCGCGGCTGCTGCGGCGGCGGGCGGCGCAGCGGCGGCGGCCGGGCCTGCTGGGGTGGCTGGACCGCGGGCTGGAGGCGGCCTTCGCGCGGCTGGACGCGGGCTATGCCCGGGCGCTGGACCTCGCCCTGCGCCGCCGCGGGCTGATGCTGGGCGTCTTCGCCGCGACCCTGGCCGCGACCGTCGGGCTCTACATCCTCATCCCCAAGGGCTTCTTCCCGCAGCAGGACACCGGCTTCATCACCGGCACGGCGGAGGCGGCGCCCGACACCTCCTTCGCCGCCATGTCGGAGAAGCAGGTGGCGCTGATGGAGATCATCCGCGCCGACCCGGCGGTGGCGAATGTGCTGGCCACGGCGGGCGCGACCGGCGGCACCCAGACCTCCAACACCGGCCGCTTCTTCATCGACCTGAAGCCGCACCGCCACCGCGACGCGACGGCGGGCGAGGTGATCGCCCGGCTGCGGGCGAAGCTGCAGCAGGTGCCGGGCGTCACGCTGTACCTGCAGGCGGCGCAGGACATCAACCTCTCCGCCCGCGGGTCGCGCACCCAGTACCAGTACGTGCTGCGCGACCCGGACCTCGAGGAGCTGAACGCCTGGGCGCCGCGCATGCTGGAGCGGATGCGCGGCATGCCGCAGCTGACCGACGTGGCGACGGACCAGCAGCCGGGCGGCCCCACCGCGAAGCTGACCATCGACCGCGACCTGGCGGCGCGCTTCGGCATCCAGCCGCGGCTGATCGACGACACGCTGGCCGACGCCTTCGGCCAGCGCGTGGTGGCGCAGTGGTTCACCCAGCTCACCTACTACCGCGTCATCATGGAGCTGGACCCGGCGCTGCAGGCCGACCCGCAGGCGGTGCTGAAGCGGCTGTACCTGCAATCGCCGGTGACCGGGCAGCGGGTGCCGCTCTCCACCTTCGTCACGGTGGACACCTCCGGCACCGCCTATCTCTCCATCAGCCACCTCAACCAGTTCCCGGCGGTGACGCTGTCCTTCAACCTGGCGCCCGGCGTGTCGCTGGGAGAGGCGACGCAGGCGATCGAGCAGGCGCGGGAGGCGTTGGGCGCGCCGGCCTCCGTGCAGGGCGTGTTCCAGGGCAATGCGCAGGCCTTCTACGCGGCGCTGGCCAACCAGCCCTACCTGATCGCGGCGGCGATCGTCGCGGTCTACATCATCCTCGGCATGCTCTACGAGAGCTATGTCCACCCGCTGACCATCCTCTCGACGCTGCCCTCGGCCGGGCTGGGGGCGCTGGTCTCGCTCTGGCTGCTCGGCTTCGGCCTCGACGTCATGGGACTGATCGGCATCATCCTGCTGATCGGCATCGTGAAGAAGAACGGCATCATGCTGGTGGATTTCGCGCTGCAGGCGCAGCGCCAGCGCGGCGCCGGCGCGGTTGAGGCGATCCGCGAGGCCTGCCTGAAGCGCTTCCGCCCCATCCTGATGACGACCATGGCGGCGGTGCTGGGCGCGGTGCCGCTGGCGCTCGGCATCGGCACGGGGGCGGAGCTGCGGCAGCCGCTGGGCATCGCCATGATCGGCGGGCTGCTGGTCAGCCAGGTGCTGACGCTGTTCACCACGCCGGTGGTGTTCATCGCGCTGGGCCGGCTGGCGGAGCGGCGGCCGCGCGCCCGGGCGCAGGCCGCGCCGCCGGACGGCGCGCGGGCGGCGGGGGCGGATTAGGACGGATCCCGCTCAGGTGGAATCACCCGAGCGGGCGAAGATGCCCGTAGGGTCAGATGACGAGAGCGGTTGCCGTGAGCCATGGCGAACGGAAACCGCTCCCTGGCGGATCGTCGAGGGACGTGGCCGCCGCGACCCGTGCCTCCGTCCCGACGAGACGATGGTGCAGCGGCGCGGCGTCCATGTCCGAAGGCAGGCCGCCGCGGGACGGATCGCGGCACGCCGTGCCGCCGGGGTCACCGGGTCAGGTGGATCGGCTGCCCGGCAGGTCGTCGGCGGCCTCGTCCAGCGCCTTCGCCAGCCGCTTCGGCGCCACATTGCGCCAGGCGGCCGCCAGCGCATCCTGCAGCATCTCGGCCTCCACGGTGCCGGGCGCCAGCCGCGTCCATCCCTGACGGCCCCAGCCGCCCGCAACGGGCGCGAAGAGCGCGGGCCATTCCGCCACGCGCAGCGCCTGCTGCTCCGGCCGGAATTTCAGCACCACCGCGCCATCGGCATGCAGCGTGGCGAAGATCTTCCCGCCGACGCGGAAATCCGCCTTGCCCATATGCGCGCCCGCCTCGGCGCCGGGCAGCGCGAGGGCGAGGCGGCGGACATCCTCGGGACCCAGGCTCATCCGCGCCTCAGGCCCGCATCAGCACCCGCACATGCGCCGCCGTGCTGTGCGCCAGCGCATCCAGGTCGTAGCCGCCTTCCAGCAGGCTGACGACCTTGCCGCGGCAGTGCTTCTCGGCGATGGCGCAGAGCTCGGCGGTCAGCCAGGCGAAATCCGGCTCCCGCACCCGCAATTGCGCCAGCGGGTCGCGGGCATGCGCATCGAACCCGGCCGAGATGACGACGAGGTCCGGCGCGAAGGCCTGCACCGCCGGCAGCAGGATGTCGGCCCAGGCGGCGCGGAAGGCGGCGCCATCGGCGCCCGGCGGCAGGGTGGCGTTGAAGACGTTGCCCACCCCCTTCTCCCGCACATCGCCGGTGCCGGGATAGAGCGGCCATTGGTGGGAGGAGGCGTAGAGGATGCTGGCATCCCCCTCCACGCAGGCCTGGCTGCCATTGCCGTGATGGACGTCGAAGTCGATGATCGCCACGCGCGCCGCGCCGTGCTGCGCCTGGGCATGCCGCGCCGCCACCACCGCATTGGCGAAGAAGCAGAAGCCCATGGGGCGCGACGGTTCGGCATGGTGGCCGGGCGGCCGGGTGGCGCAGAAGGCGCGCCGCACCTCCCCCGCCATCACCGCATCGGTCGCCGCCACCGCGGCGCCGGCGGCGCGCAGCGCGGCCTCGGCGCTGCCATGGCTCATGATGGTGTCGGCATCCAGCGGCACGCTCTCCCCCGCCGCGGGCCGGATGCCGAGGATGGCGTCCACATAGTTGCGCGGATGCACCCGGCAGAGCTGCTCCACCGTCGCTTCCGGGGCCTCGTCCCGGATCAGATCGGAAAAATCCTCCTGGTCCAGGGCCTTCAGCACGGCGCGCAGCCGGTCCGGGCATTCCGGGTGGAAGTCGCCGGGGTCGTGCAGCAGGCAGGCCCGGTGGGTCAGCAGCAGCGTGCTCATGCGGGCCTCTTCTGCAGGACGAAGCGGTAGATGCCCGCTTCCTCGGTGGAGGCGACCAGTTCATGCCCGGTCTCGGCGCAGAACGCGGAAAAATCCTTCACGCTGGCGGGATCGGTGGCGAGGACGGTGAGGCGCGCGCCCGCCGGCAGGCCGCGCAGCGCCTTGTTGGCCTTCAGCACGGGCAGCGGGCAGGTCAGGCCCTGCACATCGAGGAGCGTGTCCGACATTCCGGCAAGTCCAGCACCCGGGCCCGGCCGCCGCAAGGCTTGCGGCGGGGGCGGCCCGCCCGCACCTTGCCGGACATGTGGCGCATCGGCATCGACCTGGGCGGTACCAAGACGGAGATCGCGGCGCTGGACGCCGCCGGCCAGGTGCGGCTGCGCCGCCGCGCGCCCACGCCGCCGGACTATGCCGGCGTCATCGGCCTGGTCGGCGGGATGGTGGCGGCGGCGGAGGCGGAGTTGGGCGGGCCCGGCACGGTGGGCCTCGGCATCCCCGGCAGCCTGTCCCCCGCCACCGGGCTGGTGCGCGGGGCGAATTCCACCTGGCTGAACGGCGGAAGGCTGGACGCCGACCTGGCGGCGCGGCTGGGCCGGCCCGTGCGGATCAGCAACGACGCCAACTGCCTGGCGATGAGCGAGGCGGCGGACGGCGCCGGCGCGGGCTACGGGACCGTCTTCGCCGTCATCCTCGGCACCGGGGTCGGGGCCGGGATCGTCCAGGGCGGCCGCATCCTGGAAGGGCGGAACAGGGTCGCGGGCGAATGGGGCCACAACCCGCTGCCCTGGATGACGGAAGACGAATTCCCCGGCCCCCGCTGCTGGTGCGGCAGGCGCGGCTGCATCGAGGCCTTCCTCTGCGGCCCGGCCCTGGCCGCCGAGGCCGACGGGCCGGGGGCGCGCGATGCCAGCCCCCTGCCCGCCCGCGCCGCCGCCGGGGATACGCGCGCCGCCGCGGCGCTGTCCCGCCATGCCGACCGGCTGGCGCGCGCCCTGGCGCATGTGGTGAACATCCTGGATCCGGACTGCATCGTCCTGGCGGGGGGCCTGTCCAACATGGAACATCTCTACGCGGCCGTGCCCGCCGCCCTGGCGGGGCATGTCTTCTCCGACGTGGTCGGCACGCCGCTGCTGCGGGCGCGGCATGGCGACAGTTCCGGCGTGCTGGGCGCGGCGCGGCTGTGGGACGCGGCGGCATGAACGGGATCGCCCGCGGGCTGCCGGCCGGGCTGCTCTATGGCGCGCTGGCCTTCCTCGCCGGCGCGGTGCTGGGGCCGATCCGGGAATTGCTGCTGGCGCCGGCCATCGGCGGGTTGCCGGCGGCGCTGGTGGACGGCGCGGCGATGGCCGTCGCCCTGTTCCTGCTGGCCCGCATCGCCGCGCGACGCCTGCCGGCGGATGCGGGGCGGGACCCGCGCGCCGGCATGGCCGGGGCCGGCGTGCTGGTGGTGCTGCTGGCGGAACTCGCGCTGGGCGCGGCACTCGAAGCCTCCGGCCTGTCGCTGCAGCGGGCGGTGCGCAGCGGCTGGGAACAGGCGGTGGGCCTGCTGCTGCTGGCCTGGCTGGCGGCGCTGCCCTTCCGGGTGCGCCGGTAGCGCGCCATGCCCGCCCTCTGCCGCGACTGCTTCGGCACCGGCATGGCGGAGGAGGCCCCGGCCTGCCCCGCCTGCGGCAGCCGCCGCCTGGCGCGGCACCGGGAGCTGTTCACGCTGGTCGTCGCGCATGTGGATTGCGACGCCTTCTATGCCAGCGTCGAGAAGCGGGACCGGCCGGAGCTGGCAGCGAAGCCCGTCATCGTCGGCGGCGGCCGGCGCGGCGTGGTGGCGGCCTGCTGCTACATCGCCCGCACCACCGGCGTGCGCAGCGCCATGCCGATGTTCAAGGCGCTGCGGCTCTGTCCCGATGCGGTGGTGATTCGGCCGGAGATGGCGAAATACGCCGCCGCGGCGCGGCAGGTGCGGGCGCTGATGGAACGCCTGACGCCGCTGGTGCAGCCGCTGTCGATCGACGAGGCGGTGCTGGACCTGCGCGGGACCGAGGCGCTGCACCGCGCCCCGCCCGCCGTCATGCTGGCCCGCTTCGCCCGCTCGGTCGAGCAGGAGGTGGGCGTCACCGTCTCCATCGGGCTGGCGCCCAACCGGCTGCTGGCCAAGCTGGCGGCCGAGCGCGACAAGCCGCGCGGCTTCGCCGTGCTGGGCGCGGCGGAGGCGCGGGACTGGCTGGCGCCGCAGCCGGTGACCTTGCTGCCCGGCATCGGCCCGGCGCTGGCGCGACGGCTGGAGGCGGCGGGCTTCGCCACCCTCGGCCAGCTTGCGGCGCTCGATGCGCGGGACGCGGCGCGCCGCTTCGGGGAGGAGGGGCCCGGCCTCGCCGCCCGCGCCCGCGGCGAGGATGCGCGCGCCGTGACGCCGGAGCGGGAGGCGAAGAGCATCAGCGCCGAGACCACCTTCGACGCCGACCTGCGCGAGATCGCCGCGCTGGAGGCGCCGCTCTGGCGGATGTGCGAGAAGCTGGCGCGCCGCCTGCGGGAGAAGGACCTGGCCGCCGGCGGCATCGTGCTCAAGCTCAAGACCGCCGGCTTCGCGCTGCGCACCCGCAATGCCCGCCTGCCCGCGCCGACGCGCCTGCCGGAGACGCTATTCGCCGCGGCGCGGCCGCTGCTGGCGAAGGAAGCGGACGGCACCGCCTTCCGCCTCATCGGCATCGGCGCGCAGCCGCTGGCGCCGGCGGAGGATGCCGACCGCGGCGACCTGGCCGACCCGCTGGCGCCGAAGCGCGCCGCGCGCTGGCAGGCGGTGGAGGCGCTGCGGGCGAAGTATGGCGACGCCGCGGTGGCCCTGGGCCGCGGCCTGAAGCCGCGCCGGTGAGCCGCCCACCAAGATCCCGCCCGGGTGTGTCCCGCACGCTGGGGCCGCCATGCCTGGCGGCGAGCCGCCGGCATGCGGCACGCGGGCGGGTTGCGGCGGCGCAGGGCCGCGCCCGCGCCGCGACGCATCGCACCGCCATGACGAGCGCAAGGCGTGGGTCGCTGCCGCGCCGCGGATGAAACCGTGATGGCGACACGCATCATCCCGAAGCGTCCGCGCTTGCGTCGGCGCCGGCGCCGCCGTTTCATGGCTTCGGCGTCGCGGGGGAGGATGGTGCATGCGTCACTGGATCGGCGGCCTGCTGGCCGCCCTGCTGCCGATACTGCCCGCCGCGGCGCAGCCCGATGCGCTGGTCGCGCGCGGGCGGCAGCTGGTGGAAGGCATCGCCGCCTGCGGCAACTGCCACACGCCGAAGGGCCCGCAGGGCGATGTCGCCGGCATGGCCTATGCCGGCGGCTTCGTCATCGACATCCCCGGCGCCTTCCGCGCGGTGGTGCCGAACATCACGCCGGATCCGGAGACCGGCATCGGCCGCTGGAGCGATGCGGAGATCGCCCGCGCGATCCGCGACGGCAAGCGGCCGGATGGCAGCACCATCGGCCCGCCGATGCCGATCGAGCTGTACCGCGACATCGCCGATGCCGACCTCGCCGCGATCATCGCCTATCTGCGCAGCGTCGCGCCGATCCGGAATGCGGTGGGCAAGTCCAGCTATCCGATGCCGCTGCCGCCTTCCTACGGGCCGCCGGTGGCCGGCGTGGCGGCGCCGGCCGATGATCCGGTGGCGCGGGGCGCCTATCTCGCCGGGCCGCTCGGCCACTGCATCGAATGCCATACGCCGATGCTGGCGGATGGCCGGCGGGACTGGTCGCGCACCGGCGCCGGCGGCGTGCCGATCCCGGGGCCGTTCGGCATGGTGGTGCCGCGCAACATCACGCCGGCCGCGCTCAGCGGCTGGAGCGATGCGCAGGTGATCCGCGCCATCACGCAGGGCATCTCGGCGGATGGCGGGCGGCTCAGCCCGCCCATGGCCTTCCCCTATTATGCGCGGATGAGCGACGCCGAATTGCGCGACGTCGTCGCCTATCTGCGGGCGTTGCCGCCGCTGCGCTGACGCGGCGCGCGGCAGCAAGCGGCGGCGGCACGGCCACCGTCGTCGCTGCCGCTGCCGCGCGCTTTCGGGCGGCAGGAAGGCAACCGTGGCTTCGGTCCGGCCGTTGCACAGGCTCCCCCAAGCCGGAGAGCCCGCATGTTCCTGCGCGTCAACAAGCTGCAGACCGAATTGCCCGCGCCGAAGCGGCGCGACCCCAACGCCGCCGCGGCGCTGCAGGAATTGCTCGGCGGCAAGTACGGCGAGATGTCCACGCTGGGCAACTACCTGTTCCAGAGCTTCAATTTCCGCAGCAAGTCCAAGCTCTCCTCCTTCTACAGCCTGGTCGCCTGCATCACCGCGGAGGAGCTGGGCCATGTCGAGCTCGTCTCCAACGGCGTCGCCATGCTGAACAACGGCCCCGACGCCAAGGGCGACGACAGCGGCGACGGCGGCGACATAAGCAACGCCCCGATGGAAGCGATGAAGGACACGCGGCTCGCCGCCGGATTCTTCTCGCATGCCGGCGGCGCCGTGCCGGCGGACAGCAACGGCCTGTCCTGGAACAAGGACTTCATCACCACCACCGGCAACGTGGTGTTCGACCTGCTGCACAATTTCCACCTGGAATGCGGCGCCCGGCTGCACAAGCTGCGGGTCTACGAAACCCTCTCGGACCCGACCGGGCGCGAGGTCTGCGGCTACCTGCTGGTCCGCGGATCGGTGCACGCGCATGCCTATGCGCTGGCGCTGAAGAACCTCACCGGCGTCGAGATCGAGAAGATGCTGCCGACGCCGAACATCCCGCTGGGCAACATCCCCGAGGCGCAGAAATACCTCGCCGAGGGCTCGCATCGCCGGCTCTACACCTTCAGCCCGGAAGACTACCGCGACATCGCGGCCATCTGGGGCCAGGGCGAGCAGGCACTGCCGGGCGACCCGCCGGGCGAGCTGCAGGTGGTGGAAGGCATGCCGGATGGCGGCAAGATCCATGAACTGGTCGGCCAGCCCAACGTCTTCACGCCGGACTATGCGCCGGAGGAGATGTTCGAGATCGCCGCCAAGCTGACCAAGGCGATGCGCTGATGACCGGCGGCCGCTGATCGCGACCGGTCAACGGCCCCTCGATCGCCGGGCGGTCCGCGCCGCAGGCCCTGGCGTCGCGGCACGGGCTGCGGCGCCGGGCCGGGCGCCCGGCAGTCGGGCGTCCGGCATGGGGCAAGGCGGCGGCCATCACGGCAGCCGCCGCCGCACCCCATCCGCCAGCAGCGTGCAGCCGGCGACCGCCAACAGGATGGCGAGGCCGGGCCACACCGCCGCCAGCGGCGCGCTGAACACCATCTCCTGCGCGTTGGACAGCATGTTGCCCCAGGACGGCGCCGGCGGCTGGATGCCGAGGCCCAGGAAGGACAGGGTGCTTTCCGCCAGGATGGCGCCGGCGACCGACAGCGCCGTCGCCACCGCGATCGGCCCGGCGATGTTGGGCAGCACATGCCGCCATAGCACCCGCGCCTCGCTGGCGCCGGCGACGCGCGCCGCCGCGACATAGTCCAGCGACAATTGGGTCAGGGCCGCGGCGCGCGACAGCCGCGCCACCGTCACCCAGCCGAAGGCCACCAGGATGACGGCGATGCGCAGGATATCGGACAGCGCTTCGCCGCGCGGCAGGCCGAAGCGGCCGGTATCCACTGCCGCCAGCACCACCAGCAGCGGCAGCGCCGGCAGGGCCAGCAGCCCGTCGGCCAGGCGCATCAGCACGGCGTCCGCCCAGCCGCCGCGCCAGGCCGCCAGCAGCCCGACCGTGGTGCCCAGCAAGGTCGCGCCCAGCGCGACCGCGGCGGCGACCGCCAGCGAAACCCGGGCGCCGAACAGCAGCCGCAGCAGGATGTCGCGGCCGAGCTCGTCGGTGCCCAGCGGATGCGCGGCGGAAGGCGGGGCGAAGCGGTTGAACAGGTCCGGCGCAAAGGGGTCGTGCCCCAGCCAGCCCTGCGCCAGCGGCGCCAGCAGCGCGCCGAGCGCCAGCAGGCCCAGCAGGCCCAGCCCGAGCCGGAGCCGCATCAGCGCGACAGCCTCGGGTCGATCAGCCGCTGCGCGATGTCGGCCGCCAGCGTCGCCAGCATGGTGACGAGGGCGGCCAGCAGCAGCGCCAGCAAGGCGAGGTTGTAGTCGTTGCCCATGACGGCGTCGTAGATCAGCTTGCCCATGCCGGGCCGCGCGAAGATCTGTTCCGTGATCAGCGCGCCGGAGACGAGGGCGCCGGCATCCAGCGCCAGGATGGTGACGACCGGGATGGCGGCATTGGGAAAGGCATGGCGCCACAGCACCGCGCTCTCCGGCAGGCCCTTCATGCGCGCGGTGCGGATATAGGGGGCGCCGAGTTCCGCCTGCATCGCCGCCATGGCGTGCCGCGCATAGCCGGCGAGGTTGCCGATGGCGAGGGTGGCGACCGGCAGCGCCAGGAAGCGCAGGGCCTCCGCCGCGCCGCGGTCGTCCGGCAGGCCGCCCGCCGGCAGCCAGCCGAGTTCCACGGCGAACAGGATGACCAGCAGGATGCCGAGCCAGAAGGTGGGCGTGGACTGCGCCAGGATGGCGGTGCCGTCCACCGCCGGCGCCGCGCCGCTCCGGGCGGCGCCCCAGGCGCCCAGCAGCACGCCGCCGCCGGCCGCCAGCACCAGGGCGCAGCCGAGCAGGACGAGGGTGGAGCCGACCGCCGGCCACAGCACCTGCGCCGCCGGCACGGCGAAGAGCCTGGAATGCCCGAACTCCCCGCCCAGCACCGCGGCCACCCAGGCCAGGTAGCGTTCGTGCAGCGGGCGGTCCAGGCCGTGCAGCGCCCGCATCCGCGCCGCATCGGCGGCGGTCAGGTTCGGGTCGGCCATAAGCGCCAGGTCCACCGGATCGCCGGGCATCAGCCCCATCACCAGCCAGGTGGCGGCGGACAGCACCGCGAGGGTGACGGCGATCTGGACCAGGCGGCCGAGGATCAGGCGGAGCATCGGCCGGGAGGGTAGCGCGGAACCCCTTCGCGGGCGAAGCGGGCCGGGCCTATCCTGGCGGCCAGAGGACAGTCCAAGGGAGAAGCCCATGACGGCCCCCACGAAGCTGCAGGTGAACGGCCGTGCCGTGACGGTGGCGGCGGAGCCGGACACCCCGCTGCTCTATGTGCTGCGCAACGACCTGGCGCTGAACGGCGCCAAATTCGGCTGCGGGCTCGGCCAGTGCGGCGCCTGCACCGTGCTGGTGGATGGCCAGCCCGTCCGGTCCTGCGTGACGGATCTCTCGGCCGTCGCCGGCCGCAGCGTGACCACGCTGGAGGGGCTGGGCACCGCCGACAATCTCCACAAGCTGCAGCGCGCCTTCATCGCCGAACAGGCGGCGCAATGCGGCTACTGCATCCCCGGCATGATCATGGAAGCCAAGGCGTTGCTGGACCGCATGCCGGAACCGGCCGAGGCGGAGATCCGCAACGCGCTGGCCGACCATCTCTGCCGCTGCGGCACCCACAACCGGATCGTCGCCGCGGTCCAGCGCGCCGTGCGGGAGGGCTGAGGCGATGCGCGAGACACTCACGCGGCGCGGCCTGGGCCAGGCGGCGGCCGGGCTGACGCTGCTGTTCAGCCTTGCGCCCGCCGGGGCGCAGCCGCGCCTGCCGGGCAGCCTGCAGACCAACCGCCGGCTGGATGCCTGGCTGCGGATCGAGCCGGGCGGGGTGGTCACCGTCTGCACCGGCAAGGTGGAGATCGGCCAGGGCGCCGTCACCGCGCTGCTGCAGATCGCGGCGGAGGAGCTGGATGTCGCGCCGTCGCGCATCCGCATGGTCTCCGGCGACACGGCGCTGACGCCGGATGAGGGCTTCACCGCCGGCAGCCAGTCCATGGAACAGGGCGGCACGGCGCTGCGCTTCGCGGCCGCGGAGGCGCGGGCGATCCTGCTCGACCTGGCCGCCGCCCGGCTGGGCGCGCCCGCCGCGGCGTTGGCGGTGGAGGACGGCAGCATCCGCGCCCCGGGCGGCGCCGCGACCAGCTACTGGGAGGTGGCGCAGGCGGCGAGCTTCGCGCGGGAGGCGACGGGCCGCGTCGCGCCCAAGCCCGCGGCGCAGCACCGGATCGTCGGCACCTCCCACCCAAGGCTCGACATCCCGGCCAAGGTGACGGGCGGGGCGATCTATGTGCAGGACATGCGCCCTCCCGGCATGCTGTTCGGCCGCGTCGCCCGGCCGCCGAGCTACGAGGCGAAGCTGCTCTCCGTCGACCTCGACGCGGTGCGGGCGCTGCCCGGCGTGGTGGCGGTGGTGCGGGATGGCCGCTTCCTCGGCGTGGTGGCGGAGCGCGAGGAGCAGGCGGTGAAGGCGCGCAAGGCGCTGCGGGAGGCCGCGCGATGGGAGGTGCCGGCGGCGCTGCCCGACCCGGCGCGGCTGCACGAATCGCTGCGGGCCCTGCGCACGGATGACAGCGTGCCGTCGGAGAAGCGGGCCGACGCGCCGCCGGCGGTCCGGCGTTTCCAGGCCACCTACACCAAGCGCTACTTCGCGCATGCCTCCATCGGGCCCTCCGCCGCGCTGGCGGTCTATGCGGCGGATGGCGGCAGCGTGCAGGTCTGGTCCCACACCCAGGGGCCCTTCCCGCTGCAGCGCGACCTGGTGCGCGTGCTGGGCCTGCCTGCCGACAAGGTGCGCGTCAGCCATGCGCAGAATGCCGGCTGCTACGGCCATAACGGCGCCGATGACGCGGCGCTGGACGCGGCGCTGCTGGCCCGCGCCGTGCCGGGCCGGCCGGTGATGCTGCAATGGATGCGGGACGACGAGTTCCAGTGGGAACCCTACAACCCCGCTATGGAGATGCGGCTGACCGCCGGCGTCGCGGCGGATGGCCGCATCGTGGACTGGGGGCACGAGGTCTGGAGCAACCACCACAACAACCGGCCGCAGAACCCGCGGGAGGGATCGAACCTGCTGGCCAGCTGGCACCTGGAACGGCCGCATCCGCCGGTCTATCCGCGGGCGACGCCGCAGCCGAACGGCGCCGGCGACCGCAACGCCGTGCCGCTGTACGACTTCCCGAACCAGCGGGTGGTGAACCACCTGATCCCGGAGATGCCGGTGCGCGTCTCCGCCCTGCGAACCCTCGGCGCCTATGCCAATGTCTTCGCGCTGGAATCCTTCCTCGAGGAGATCGCCGCGGCGCTGGGCGAGGACCCCATCGCCTTCCGGCTGCGCCATCTGCCGGACCCGCGCGGGCGGGCGGTGATCGAGGCGGCGGCGAAGCTGGCCGCGGAGGAGCCGGGCGACCTGCCGCGCGGCTTTGGCTTCGCCAAGTACAAGAACGTCGCCGCCTATGTCGCCTGCGTGGCGGAGGTGGCGCTGGACCGCGCGACCGGCGCGGTGCGCGTGCCGCGCGTCTGGGCCGCGGTGGATGCCGGGCAGGTCATCACGCCGGATGGGCTGCGGAACCAGATCGAGGGCGGGATCATCCAGGCCGTGAGCTGGACCGTGAAGGAGGACGTGCCCTTCGACCCGCAGGGCATCCTGGCGAAGGACTGGAACGACTACCCGATCCTGACCTTCCCCGAGGTGCCGCGGATCCGCACCGTGCTGCTGAACCGGCCGGAGGCACCGCCGCTGGGCGCGGGGGAGGCGAGCCAGGCGCCGGTCTGCGCCGCCATCGGCAATGGGCTGGCGCGCGCGCTGGGGCGGCCGCTGCGAGCGCTGCCCTATACGGCGGATCGGGTGAAGGCGGCGATGGTCGGCTAGGGCGGATCGCGGAGGGCCGTGAACGGCCCGGAGCGTGACTCTGCTATGACAACAACACGCTGCAGCGGCGCGGCGTTCAATTGTGAACGCAATCCGCTGTAGAACGGATCGCGGGAGGGCGGGCCGACGCGGACCCCGGCCCGCCGCCGCGACGGCCCGGGGTCGTCAGGGCGGGTCGCGGCCTTGCGTGGACCGCCGCGCCGCGGGAAGCCGCCCTGCAAGCAAGGCGCTGCGGCGTTCGGGCGTGAACGCCGCATGGTGAATCGAAGCGGTGGAGCGTCCGGCATCGAGCCCGAACCGCCGCGGCGGCCGGCCACCGATGGGCCCCGTCGGTCAGGACAGGCCCGGCAGCACGCGCTCCAGCAGCAGCCTTGTCTGCGCCAGCGGCACCTCGTCGCCCTCGCCCACCGGGCGCAGCACGAACTTGGTCACGCCGGCCGCGACATAGGCGCGGATGCGGGCCAGCACGGCATCGGCATCGCCGGCCACCAGCCCGCGCGCCGCATCGCGGCCGGTCCGCTTGCGATAGGCGGCGGCGAAGCGCTGCGCCGGCGCATCCTCGGCGCTGCCGAACCAGAAGGCGAAGCCGGCGCCATAATGGTCCTCGTCGATCGCGCGGCCCGCCGCCGCGCAGGCCGCGCGGATGGCGGCGATCACCGCGGCCGCTTCCTCGGGCGTCTCGCCGCCCGCCTGCCAGCCCGTGCCGTAGCGCGCCGTGCGCCGCACCGCCGCCTCCGACCCGCCGCCGATCCAGACCGGCAGGTTGGCCTGCACCGGCCGCGGCGCGATCGCGGCGCCGGCCAGCCGCCAATGCGCCCCGGCGAAATCCACGCTGTCCTCCCGCCACAGCCGCGTGACGATCTCCAGCGCCTCATCCGTGCGGCGGCCGCGGGTCTTCGTCTCCAGCCCCAGCGCCTGCCATTCCGGCGCCAGCGGGCTGCCGATGCCGAAGGCCGGCAGCAGCCGCCCCTCGCTCAGCACGTCGATGGTGGCGCATTGCTTCGCCACCAGCACCGGGTCGCGGAACGCCAGCGACAGGACGTTCATGCCGAATTTCATCCGCCGCGTGCGCCCGGCCAGCGCCGCCATCACGCTCATGCATTCCAGGATCGGCGCGCGGCTCACGATGCGGTCGGTCTGCCAGATGGAATCCGCCCCGGCCTGCTCGCACAGGTCGACCCAGCGCCAGAACCCCGCCGCCGTGGCGAAGGGGTACTCCATCAGGCCGAGGCCGAGCGCGAGCTTCATGCGCGCGTCAGCGGCGCCAGCTCGTCCAGGCGCCGCAGGATGCCGTCGCGGTCGAGGTCGGGCACCTCCAGCAGCACGCGGTCGATGCCTGCCGCGCCGTAGCGCGCCAGCGTCCCGGCCTCGGGCGGCGCGCGGAACACCGTGGTGGTCAGCGTCGCCGGGTCCCGCCCGGCCTTCTCCGCCGCCGCGCGCAGCCGCCCCACCGCCACGGCGGGGTCGAAGCCGGCGCCGGCGCGTGGGAACCAGCCGTCGCAGAACCCCACCACGCGGCGCAGGGTGTGGTCGGTCTCCCCGCCCAGCAGCACCGGCGGGTGCGGCTTGCGGGCCGGCTTGGGGTACAGCCAGGACGGCTCGATCTTCACGAACTCCCCGTCGAAGCCCGCCACCTCCTCGGTCCACAGCGCCTTCATCGCCAGCACCCGCTCCTGCATCAGCTTGAAGCGCGTGTCGTAACGGGCGCCGTGGTTCTCCATCTCCTCCACGTTCCAGCCGCCGCCGATGCCGAATTCGAACCGCCCGCCGGACAGGCGGTCGAGGCTCGCCACGCTCTTCGCCGTGACGATCGGGTCCCGCTGCGGCACCAGGCAGACGCCGGTGCCGAGGACGAGGCGCTTGGTCGCCGCCGCGGCGAAGGCCAGCGCGACGAAGGGGTCATGCGTATGGGCATAGCGCTTCGGCAGGTCGCCGCCGCCGGGAAAGGGCGACCGGCGGCTGACCGGGATATGGGTGTGCTCGCAGACGAACAGGCTCTCGAAGCCGCGCGCCTCCAGCGCCGCGCCGAGCTCCCCGGGATCGATCCCGTAATCCGTGGGGAAGTAGAAGACGCCGACCTTCATGCCGCTTCCTCCCGAGCCGGCCCGTTCAGGCCGGCGGCCTGGGCCATCACCTCGATCGCCTCCGGCTGGCGGCTGCGTACCGTCAGCGCATCCGCGCCCGACTCCGCCCAGGCGCGGTAGCGGTCCCGGATGCGGGCGGGCGGGCCGACCAGCGACTTCATGTCGATCCATTCGTCCGGCACCGCCGCCACCGCCTCGTCCTTCCGCCCGGCCAGGTACAATTCCTGGATGCGCTCGGCCGCCCCGGCGAAGCCGCGGCGGATCATCATGTCCTTGTGGAAATTCTTCTCCCGCGCGCCCATGCCGCCGACATAGAGCGCGACCTCGGGCTTCAGCCTGGCCAGGCCGGCCCGCACATCCTCCGTCACCTCGACATGGACCGAAGCCTGCACGGTGAAGTCGGCCCGCGTCTTCGCCCGCCCCGTCGCCTTTTCCGCCCGGCGGAAGCCTTCCTCCAGCCAGGGCTCGAATTCGGCCATGGATCCCGGGACGAAGCCCAGCGCCAGCCAGCCATCGGCGATCTCCGCGGTCAGCTTGACCGTCGCCTCGTTGCCGGTGCCCAGCCAGATCGGGATGTCGGGGTTCATGTGCAGGATGGATTTCAGCGGCTTGCCGAGGCCCGCCGCGCCCTCCCCCCGATAGGGCAGGCTGATCTCGCGGCCGTCATGCGTGACCGGCGCCTCCCGCGCCAGGATCTTCCGCATGATCGCCACATAGTCCTTCAGCCGGTAGTAGGGCCGGCCCCAGGGCTCGCCATACCAGCCCTCGACGATCTGCGGGCCGGAGACGCCGAGGCCGGCGATGAAGCGGCCGCCGCCGGCCAGCGAATCGACCGTCGCGGCGCACATCGCCGCATTGGCGGCGGTGCGCGCGGCCAGTTGCATGATGCCGGTGCCCAGCCGGATGCGCCGCGTCTGCGCCGCGAGGAAGGCCAGCGGCGTGACGGCGTCCGAGCCATAGGCCTCGGCGGTCCAGACGCTGTCATAGCCTAGCGCCTCGGCGCGCTGCACGAGCGCGACCGGAAGGTCCAGCGTCGCGCCGGAATAGCCGATGGAGAGTCCGAGCTTCATCCTGGCGCCCTGCCCCTTGCGGTCGGGGCTTCTTGCGAGCCCCGCGTCAGCCTCGCCCGAGGCGGCGGGCGGGGCAACCCTGCCGCGCCGGGGTGGCACCGCCGGCCCGCAGGGCGTCGCGCTGCCGACGCCGGGGGATGGGCCGGGGCGGCGCAGCCCGCCGCGGGCGGACGGCGGTCCGCCGGGGCCCGGGCGCGCATCGCGCAACCCGCCCGCATCCCGGCCGTTGCGCCCGGGCGGAATGCGGAAGGCGCTGCGGATGGACGCGAGGATCCTGGTGACCACCCTGGCGCTGCTCGCCCTCGCCGCCTGCGAGGTGTCCGGCACCCGCCGCGCCGGCCTGCCGGGCGAGCCGCTAGCACCCAGCGCCGCCTCGCCCAACGGCGCGGCCGGCGCGGCGGCCACCGGCGGGGGCGTGCCGCCGCCGACCGCGCCC
>NZ_SMOA01000430.1 GCF_004353985.1 Paracraurococcus ruber
GCCGGGCCAGCACCGGCAGCCGCCGCGGCGCCACCACCCGCGGCCGCAAGGCCTGACGGAGGCGGGCCGGCCAAGGCCGGCCCGCATCGCCGCCGCCGGCGCGGGGCGCCTTGCCCGGCGGCCCACATCGCGGCACATGCCGGGGATGAGCGACATCCCCGGCAGCGCCCTGATCCTCGGCGGCGGCATCATGGGCCTGTCCGCCGCCTGGGCCGTGGCGCGCCAGGGCACCGCCGTCCGCCTGGTCGAGCAGGACCCGATCCCCAACCCGCGCGGCGCCTCCCACGATCATCACCGGCTGATCCGGCACGCCTATGGCCCCAGCCTGGCCTATCTGCGGATGGTCGAGGCGGCGCATGGCGCCTGGGACCTGCTCTGGGCCGAGCTGGGCGAGCGGCTGATGGTCGATGCGGATGTGCTCGCCCTGGCCTCCTCCCCCGGGGGCTGGCTGGCCGAGAGCCGCGCCGCGCTGCGGGCGGAAGGGCATGCGGTGCAGGATCTCGGGCCCGCCGAGCTGGCGCGCCGCTTCCCCGCCCTGTCGCCGGACGGCATCGCCGACGCCTTCCTGGCCGGGCGGGGCGGCGTGCTGCTGGCCGACCGGATCCTGGCGGCGCTGCTCCGCCGCTGCCTGGCCCTGGGGGTGACGGTGGAACGCGCCCGGGCCGCGGCGGTGGACCCCGGCCACGCCCGGCTGCGCCTTGCCGACGGCACCTGGCGGAAGGCCGAGCTGCTGCTGGTCGCCGCCGGGCCCTGGGCGCCGCGGCTGCTGCCGGGCCTGGCCGGGCGTGTTGCCGCCTCCCGCCAGGTCACGGTGTTCCTGGAGCCGCCGCCCGGCGCGCGGGAGGCCTGGGCGGCCATGCCGATGCTGCTCGACCTGTCGGAGAGCGGCGGCTTCTACCTGGTGCCGCCGGTCGCCGGCACGCCGGCCAAGATCGGCGACCACCGCTTCTCCTGCCAGGGCGATGCCGAGGACGACCGGGCCGCCACCCCGGCGGAGGCGGCGGCGATCCTGGCGCTGGCGCGGCCGCGGCTGCGCGACCTGGGCGCCTGCCGCGTGCTGGGCGCCCGCGCCTGCTACTACGAGGTCGAGCCGCGCGAGCGCATCCTGCTGGAGCCGCTGGGCGACCGCGCCTGGGTGCTGACCGGCACCTCCGGCCATGGGTTCAAATTCGGCCCGCTGCTCGGGCTCGGCCTCGCTCGGGCCATGGCGGCGCCGGCGCTGCGGGCCGGCCTGCCCGGCTGGGCCGCCGGGGAGGCGCCGCCGCCCGCCGGATTGCTGCCGGCCGCGTGACCGCGGCTTGGCTTGCCGCGAACCCACCCCCATGGTGAACACGCGCCGACCCAGACACGCATCCGGGAGCCAGGAACCGCCATGACCGCCACGACCCAAGCCGAGGACCTGGTCTTCGGCCTCACCCGCGTCATCGACCTGCCGGGGCTGACCGCGGCGGGCGGCGCGGCGCTGGGGGCCGAGGACATCGCCGCCATCCTGGGCGAGGCCGAGAAATTCGCCCGCGACCTGCTCTGGCCGCACAGCCAGGCCGCCGACCGGGAAGGGGCGCGGCTGGAGAACGGCGTGGTCCGCACGCCGGAAAGCTACAAGCCGGCCTATCGCGCCTGGATCGAGGGCGGCTGGCAGGGCTTGGCGGCACCCGCCGAGGTGAACGGCGTGGAGGTGGGCGGGCAGGAACTGCCGCAGGCGCTGTGGATGGCGGTCTCGGAGATCGTGACCTCCGGCGACATGTCCTTCTCGCTCTGCCCGCTGCTCTCCGCCGGCGCGATCGAGGCGCTGGCCCGCTTCGCCACCCCGGCGCAGCAGGCGGCGTGGCTGCCGAAGCTGGTCAGCGGCGAATGGACCGGGACGATGAACCTGACGGAGCCGCAGGCGGGCTCCGACCTCTCCCAGGTGCGGACGAAAGCCGAGCCGGACGGGACGGGCGGCTACCGCATCACCGGCCAGAAGATCTACATCACCTGGGGCGACCACGACCTGACCGAGAACACGCTGCACCTGATCCTGGCGCGGCTGCCGGATGCGCCGCCTGGGACGCGTGGGATCAGCCTGTTCGCGGCGCCCAAGGTGCTGCCGGACGGGCGGCGCAACGCGCTGCGCTGCGGCGGGCTCGAGAAGAAGATGGGCATCCATGCCTCCCCCACTTGCGTCATGCTGTACGAGGGCGCGGAGGCGGAGCTGGTGGGCGAGCCGAATCGCGGCCTGAACGCCATGTTCGCCATGATGAACGCGGCCCGCCTGGGCGTCGGCGTGGAGGGCGTGGCGCAGGGTGCCCGCGCGCTGGCCCTGGCCGAGGCCTATGCGGCGGAGCGCGTGCAGGGCGGCCAGCCCATCGCCCGGCATGCCGATGTGGCGCGGATGCTGGCGGAGATCCGCGCCATCACCCTGGCGGGACGGCTGCTGGCGCTGGAGGCGGGCGCGGCGCTCGACCGGCACCGGCTGCTCGGCGATGCCGAGGCGGAGGCGCGCGTCGCCCTGCTGACGCCGATCGTGAAGGCCTGGTGCACCGACCGCGGGGTGGATTGCGCCTCGCTCGGCATCCAGGTGCATGGCGGCATGGGCTTCGTCGAGGATGCCGGCGCCGCGCAGGTGCTGCGCGATGCCCGCATCGCCCCGATCTATGAGGGCACCAACGGCATCCAGGCCCTGGACCTGGTCGGCCGCAAGCTGTTCCGCGACGGCGGCGCGCATATGCGCGGGCTGCTGGCCGAGGTGAAGGCCGCCGATCCGCGGCTGGCCGAGGCGGTGGCGGCGATGACCCGCGCGACGGACTGGATGCTGGAGCGCGGGCTGAAGGACGCGGATGCGGCGCAGGCTTCGGCCGCGGCCTATCTGGATGCGGCGGGCTGGACGCTGGGCGGCTGGATGCTGGCCCGCGCCGCGGCGGCGGATGCGCGCTATGCGCCGCTGGCGGGTTTCTACCTGGCCCGCCTGCTGCCGCGCGCCGCCGCCCGGGTCGCCGAGATCGAGGCGGCGGACGCGCTGCTGGCGCTGATGCCGGCGGCCTGAGGGGCCGGCGGCGCCGCGGACCGGCCTCGGCCCGGGCGGATGCCGCGCGGCGGCCGGCGGCGCGGCGGGGCACCCCTGCGGGTCCGCCGAAGCC
>NZ_SMOA01000431.1 GCF_004353985.1 Paracraurococcus ruber
TGGCGGCGGCGCAGTTGCGCGGCCTGGTGCCGGATGGCGCGGCGGCGGCGCGACTGGCGCAGGAAGCGGCGCAGGCCGGCGACCTCGCCGCCATCGGCGTGGCGGTGCGGCGGCTGCGCGGGCTGGCCTGACGGCAGTCGCCGCGCCTCGGGGCTGGCAGCGCCCGCGGCTTGCGCCGCCGGGCGCTGGCGCGGCGGCGGCGAAGCGGTGCACCCTGCCCGCATGAACCGTCGCGCCTGGGCCTGGGCCCTCTATGACTGGGCGAACAGCGCCTTCCCGACGATCGTGTCCACCTTCGTCATCGCCGCCTACTTCACCCAGGGCATTGCGCCGGACCCGGTGACCGGCCAGGCGCAATGGGGCTGGATGCAGACCGCATCCGGCATCGGCATCGCCCTGCTCTCGCCGCTGCTCGGCGCCGTCGCCGATGCCGGCGGGCGCCGGCGGCTGATGCTGGCGGTCTGCACCCTGGTGCTGGTCGTGGCGACCGCCGGGATCTGGTTCGCCCGGCCCGACCCCGCCTTCGCCCTCTGGGCACTCGGCTGCGTGGCGGTGGCGACCCTGGCCTTCGAACTTTCCATGGTGTTCTACAACTCCCTGCTGCCGCAGGTGGCGGCGCCGGCGCAGATCGGCCGCGTCTCCGGACTCGCCTGGGGCCTGGGGTACGCCGGGGGGCTGCTCTGCCTGGTGATTGCGCTGCTGCTGCTGGTGCGCCCGGATCCCTCGCCGCTCGGGCTCGACCGCGCCCAGGCCGAGCATGTGCGCGCCACCGCGCTGCTCGCCGCTGGCTGGATCGCGCTGTTCGCCTGGCCGGTGCTGGTGATCCTGCCGGATGCGGGCGGCGCGCGGCCGCCCTGGGGCGCGGCGATGCGCCGCGGCCTCACGGAGATCGGGGCGGTGCTGCGCGGCCTGCCGCGCAACCCCGCCATGCTGCGCTTCCTGCTGGCGCGGCTGTTCTACACCGACGGGCTCAACACGCTGTTCGCCTTCGGCGCCATCTATGCCGCCGGCGTCTTCGGCATGGGGTTCGAGGAGATCCTGCTGTTCGGCATCGCCCTGAACCTGACCGCCGGGCTGGGCGCCGCCGGCTTCGGGCTGGTGGAGGACCGGCTGGGCTCGCAGCGCACCATCATGCTGGCGCTGGTCGCGCTGATGGCGCTCGGCACCGGGCTGCTGCTGGCGGAGGGCAAGGCGATGTTCTGGGTGCTGGCCCTCTCGCTCGGCATCTTCGTCGGCCCGGCCCAGGCGGCCAGCCGGACGCTGATGGCGCGGCTGGCGCCACCGGCGGAGGTGGCGGCGCATTTCGGCCTCTTCGCCCTCTCGGGCCGTGTCACCGGCTTCCTCGGCCCGGCCGTGCTCGCCATGGTGACAGTGGCGACGGACAGCCAGCGCGCCGGCATGGCAACGGTGGTAGTCTTCCTCGCGCTCGGCGCCGCCATCCTGGCGACGGTGCGCGACCCGCCGCGCGGCTGACGGGTGCGGTTGACAGGCATGGGCGGCGGGGCGGAGCCTGCGGCATGAGCGACCTTGCCTTCGCCTTCGCCTCCGCCCTCGACCTCGCCGCCGCCATCCGCGCCAGGCGGATCGGCAGCCGGGAGGCGCTGGAGATGTATGTCGGCCGCATCGAGCGGCTGGACGGGCGGCTGAACGCCGTGGTGGTGCGCGACTTCGACCGCGCCCGGGCGCGCGCCGATGCCGCCGACGCGGCGCTGGCCCGCGGCGAGGACTGGGGCCCGTTGCACGGCCTGCCGATGACGGTGAAGGAAAGCTTCGACGTCGCCGGCCTGCCGACGCATTGGGGCTTCCCCGCCTTGCGCGACAGCATCGCGGCATCGGATGCGCTTGCGGTGCAGCGGCTGCGCGGCGCGGGCGCCATCATCTTCGGCAAGACCAACGTCCCGGTCGCCCTGGCCGACTGGCAGAGCTACAACGCGGTCCACGGCACCACGAACAATCCCTGGGACCTCGCGCGCGCGCCGGGCGGTTCCTCGGGCGGCGCGGCGGCGGCGCTGGCGGCGGGCCTGACGTCGCTAGAGCTCGGCAGCGACATCGGCGCGTCCATCCGCAACCCGGCGCATTACTGCGGCGTCTTCGGCCACAAGCCGACCTGGGGGATCTGCCCCTCGCTCGGCCATGCGCTCGGCGGCAACGTGACGGAAGTGGATATCGCCGTCATCGGGCCGCTGGCGCGCAGCGCCGCCGACCTCGCCACCGTCCTGGGCATCATCGCCGGGCCGGACCCGATCGAGGCGGCGGGCTGGCACCTGATGCTGCCGCCGCCGCGCCACACGGCCCTGCGCGACTACCGCATCGCGGTGATGCTGGACGACCCGAACAGCGCGGTGGACCGCGGCGTGCAGGATGCCATCGCGGCGCTGGCGGACTGGCTCGGCCAGCAGGGCGCGACGGTGAGCCTGACGGCGCGGCCGGCGATCGACACCGCCGAGGCGATGCGCGTCTATGTGCACCTGCTGCGCAGCGCGACCTCGGGCGGCATCGCCGATGCCGCCTTCGCCGAGGAGCAGCGCCTGGCGGCTGCGCTGCCGCCGGAGGATGACAGCTATCGGGCCCGCATGCTGCGCGCCAATACCGGCCCGCACCGCGCCTGGCTGGCGGCGAACGAGGCGCGGCACCGTATGCGCCGCGCCTGGGCGGCGTTCTTCCAGGACTGGGACCTGCTGCTCTGCCCCGCCGCCGCCACCGCCGCCGTGCCGCATGACCAGCAGGGCGAGCGCTGGCAGCGCAGCATCCCGGTGAATGGCAGGCCGGTGCCGGTCACCGACCAGCTCTTCTGGGCCGGCTTCAGCGGCATGGCCCTGCTGCCCGCATCCGTCGCGCCCGTGGCACTGTCGGCCGAGGGGCTGCCGATCGGCGTGCAGATCATCGGCCCGGCCTATGGCGACCTGGGCTGCATCGACGTCGCCCGGCTGCTGGAGAAGGAATACCGCGCCTTCGTGCCGCCGCCGGGCTGGGCATAGGCCGGGCGGCCAGGGCCCGGGGCGGCTTGCGCCGCTTCCGACGGCGCCATCCGCCCTGGTGATGCGCCCGCTCGGCGGGCGGCGTCAGGCGGCCGGCCGTCGACGGCCCGCTTCCGGCCCGGCGCCGCAGCGGGG
>NZ_SMOA01000432.1 GCF_004353985.1 Paracraurococcus ruber
GCCTCGGATCAGCCCTGACCGCGCGCGGCGACGCGTCCCAGGCCCGCGAACTCGTCCTCCGCGTCCTCACCCACAACCTCATGATCCTCGCAGAGGCCGCATAAGCCTTTCAACAAAGCAAGACCGGCTCGGAAGTGCGGGCCGGGCTGTCGAAGTGGATTGGTTACTACAATGCCGGACGTCCACACAGCGCTCTGGCGGGGCAGACCCCGGACGAGGCGTATGGGACGAGTGCGGTGACGAAACTGGCGGCCTGACGGAAACCAGGACCGGGCTTATCCAGGCCGCCAAGCTGTCCGGCCAAGGGGGACCACCTCAGTGTGTCCTTCGCAATTGCGGCGAACTCTGCAGCTGAGCTGGTCTACGGCTGCGTCGCCGTGCCCGGCGAGGTGTCGACCTTGCCACCATACTGAGCTCGCAACTCGCGCTTCAGCATTTTGCCGGCGGTATTACGTGGTAGGTGATTGGTCAGGATCACCCGCTTAGGAACCTTGTAAGGCGCGATGCTGGCGCGGACGTGAGCCATTAACTCCCCCTCTGTCGCGAGGTGGCCTGCGCGCAAGACGACGACGGCTGCCACCATCTCGATCCAGTGCGGGTCCGGCAAGGCGATGACCGCGCATTCGGATACTGCCGGGTGGGTAAGAATGGCGTCCTCGACATCTCGGCTGGCGACAAGCACGCCTCCGGTGTTGATGACGTCGCGCATGCGATCCACAATAGTGATGAAGCCCCCAGCATCCATCGTGCCGACATCGCCCGAGTGGAACCAACCTCCGGCAAAAGCGGCGCGGGTTTCGTCCGGCATGCCCCAGTAGCCGACCAGCAGCTGAGGTGAGCGATGAATGATTTCGCCAGCCTGCCCGGGAGGCACGTCGCGCATCTCCGCGTCCACGATGCGGGTCTGGACAGTCGGAATAGGCCGGCCGGCGGACCCGGGATGCGCATCATGCTCTTCTGGCCGTAGCACGGTAGCGAGTGGGCCGATCTCGCTCTGACCGTAACCTTGGTAGGGGCGCGCACCTGGCAGGCGCCGTCGCAGTTCCTGCAGCACGGGTAATGGCATGATGGCAGCGCCATACATGATTTGTCGTAAACTCGATAAGTCACGCCGGTCGAAGTCGTCATGGCGAAGCAGGCTGATCCATACTGTCGGCGGTGCGAAGAAGCTGGTGATGCGCTGCTCCTCAATGAGCCTGAGCACGAGAGCCGGCTCCGGTGCCTCAACCAGCAGGGTTTCGCCGCCGGCGAGAAGCAGCGGCATGGTCAGGCTGTGCATCTGCGCGGTGTGGTATAGCGGAAGGGCGGCGAGCGCGCGGTCGGCCGCGCTGTAGTCGAGGACCTGCGCGGCCGCAGCATATTCGGCGAGATAGGCTCGATGCGTCATCATCGCGCCTTTTGGCGCTCCTGTCGTGCCGGCGGTATAGATGATCTGGGCCAGATCGGTGTCCGTCAGCTCTGCATCTGGGGGGGGCATCTGCAACGTGTCGTAGCCAGGGGCCAACGCTGCCGCCAAGACGTCGAGACTGCCGGTGCCGTCGTCCAGCGTGCCGCGAAGGATGTCTCCCGCGTTGGTCGAAGCAGCGTCAGCTTTTGCAGCCAGCATAGGCTGTGACAGAAGTGCCCGCGCGCCGCACTGGCGAAGGATGTATTCGAGTTCCGGAGCGGTCAGCGCGTAGTTGGCTGGGACGTGGATCAGTCCTGCGCGAACGCAACCGAGGAAGCCAAGGAGGTAACCGTCGGAATTTCGGCCATAGGCGACTACACGGTCGCCGTGGACAAGGCCGGCAGCGTGCAAGCTTCGGGCGACGCGATCTGCTCCCCGATCCAGCTCAGCAAAGCTCCAACGCCGCGGTCCAAAAGTGAGGGCAATGCGGTCGCTGAAGCGAAGCGCCGCGCGCCGTAGAGCGTCACCGATGGTGTCGCGGCAGGCCCGTCTGGCCTGTTCACCAAGCTCGTACATTATTGCCTCCCTGACCGCGTCCACCGCACGGCCTGGGCAACATAATGGCTGGGCAGGCCCAACACAGCAGCAAATATCGTATCAGTCCACCACCACCGGCAGCTCTGGTACTACTATTGTCGAACGACGGTCGGTAATCTGCGCCTGTCGCAGTTGGCCCGGCCTCTTGAAACTCCGGCCAAGTCCAGTCCAACTGCCGACGGGTCCCGCACAGGCCGCGGTGTACCGCCCCCGGCTCTTTGGACAACAGGTTGGATTACGCCGTGCACCTGAAGGTTTCTGCGTGCAAAGCGGCTCGCGTGTCGGCGGGGCTGCGGTGGCCGTTCTTCTCAATGATCCACTCGGTGTTGTAGCGGACGACGAAGGCGCGGACGGCGTCGCGCACGTCGTCGATGGTCTGGAAGATGCGGCCGTGAATGGCTTGCTCTTTCGGGGTGCGGAACAGCCGCTCGATGCAGCCGTTGGTCTCCGGCTCGGCGACGAAGGCATAGCTCGGCGCCACGCCCCAGAACCGCATCTGCTTCTGGAACACATCGGCCATGAAGTTGCTTCCATGGTCATGGCGCAGCGACAGGCCACGGGCGGCGCCGGCCCCGAGAGGGCCGAACTGCTGGCGCATCGCCATGCCGAGCGCCTGGATCGCCTCGTAGCGGGTACCGCGCCTGGCGACGTGCCAGCCCAGCATCTCGGCGTTCCAATGCTCGACGACGCCGAACCGCCACACCTTGCCCTCCTGGACCGTGGTGACCTGGGTGGCGTCGATCGCCCACATCACGTTCGGCGCGGTGGTGATGATCTGTCGCTCATGGCTCGCCTCTGCCCGTGCCCGTGCCCGGGCGCGGTGCGGCGAGAGCAGATGGTGCTTGCGCATCAGCCGCAGGACCCGCTTTCGGGCGACCCGGATGCCGTCCATCGCCCGAAGCCTGGCCCAGATCTTCCTGTGGCCCTCGCCGGTCCAGGGCGAGCGCGCCAGGCCAGCCCGGATGGCTGCGATCAGGTCCGCATCGGATACGACCGGCTTCGGACCACGGCGTGCGGGCACCGCAGGCGGGCTGGCAGGATCCGCCGTTGTCCGGCGCGCGGCGTAGAAGGACGACCTCGGCACCTGCCACACCCGGCAGACCCGCGCGACGCCGTAGCGGCGG
>NZ_SMOA01000433.1 GCF_004353985.1 Paracraurococcus ruber
GCCGCCGCGCTGCGGCGCGACCGGCGCCGGCGCGGCCAGGCCGCCGCCGCGGCGCAGCTGCTCCAGCTCCTGCCGCAGCTGCAGGATCTGGTTCTGCAGGAAGATGCCCTCCCGGCTCTCGGCCTGGGCCCGGGCGGGGCCGGAGGCCGGCAGCAGGAGGGGGGTGGCAAGCAGCAGGGCGGCGAACGCGCGGCGCATCGAGGGCCTCCGGGGGCGGGCCGGCCGCGAGGGGCGGCGGCGCACGGGATCAGCGGATTGGCGTGGTTCAAACGGAACGGGACGACGTGGCCGCCGCCGCGTCGTCCCGTTGCAGCCTCGTCGCGGGGCGGCCATGCCGGCCATCCCCTTACCAGCGCGGCCGGCGCCCCCGCCAGGGGGCCGGCACGCGGTTGTCAGCACCGGGCGCCCGCCGCGGCGGGTGAGTGACGGGCGCCCGCGTCAGCGGGAGAGTGCCGGGCGTCCGCGCCAGCGGCGGACAGGAAAGGGCGTCAGCGGACGACGGTGACGGCGCGGCGGTTCTGCGCCCAGGCATCGTCGGTCGAGCCGAGCGCCGCCGGCCGGTCCTTGCCGTAGGAGATGGTGGCGACGCGGCCGCCGGCGACGCCGCCCGCGACCAGCGCGTCGCGCGCCGCATTGGCGCGGCGCTGGCCCAGCGCCAGGTTGTACTCGCGCGTCCCGCGCTCATCCGTGTGGCCCTCGACCTGCACGGTCACCGCCGGGTTGCCGCCCATCCAGGTCGCCTGGCGCTGCAGGGTCGGGCGCTGGTCGCCGCGGATCACCGCGCTGTCGAAGTCGAAGAACACGCGGTCGCTGCCGGCCTGGGCGATCAGGTCTTCCTGGCTGCCCGGGCGGATGGTGCTGCCCGTCGCGCCGGCGCCGGCGCCGGTCGCGGCCTGGTCGGTCGCGGACTCGCAGGCGGCGAGCAGCGCGACGGCGGCGAACGCGCCAAGCAGCTTCGGGGTGTTCATGCCTTCGGTCCTTCTCCACGCGCAGCACGCGGCTGCTGTCAACCTGGCCCCGGCGTTACAACCCGCAGTCGAGAGGGTCAAGGCAACGGAACACGAAACCGTCAGGGATGCGGGTGATCGGTACGGGCCGCGCAACCCTGACGGCATCGGATCATGACAGTAACGGCGACCAAGTGGGATCGGATGCGTCGGTCGGCGTGACGATCTGCCGTTCGTTGAAGCCGGCGATGTCGATGGAGGCGAGGCGGGAGGAATAGCCGCTGCCGCGCGCGTCGCGCGCCTGCGTCTCGCGGAAGAACATCATCACCCGGCCGTTCGGCGCGAAGGTCGGGCCTTCCATGCCCCAGCCCTCGGTCAGGATGCGCTCGCCCGACCCGTCCGGGCGCATGACGCCGATGGCGAAGCTGCCGCCGCCGAAGCGGGTGAAGGCGATCAGGTCGCCGCGCGGCGACCAGACCGGCGTGGCGTAGCGGCCGCGGCCGAAGGAGATGCGGCGGATGCCGCCGCCATCGGCCGACATGACGTAAAGCTGCTGGTCGCCGCCGCGGTCGGAGTTGAAGACGATCTGCGACCCGTCCGGCGAGAAGCAGGGGGAGACGTCGAGCCCGCCGCCCGAGGTCAGCTGCCGTTCCCGCCGCGACCCGATATCGACCAGGTAGATGTTGCTGTCATTGCCCCGCGTGGCGGAGAGCACGACGCTCCGCCCGTCCGGGCTGAAGCGGGGGGACAGCGTCATGCCGGGGAAATTCCCGAGCGGCTCCGGCCGGCCGCCATCCAGCGTATAGAGGAAGACCTTCGGCTCCCCCCGCGCATAGGACATGAAGGCGATCTGCTGGCCGTTCGGATGGAAGCGCGGCGTCAGCGCGGCGGCGGAGCCGTCGGTTAGGAAGCGGTTGTTCTCCCCGTCCTGGTCCATGACCGCCAGGCGGCGGGTGCGGCGGTCGCGCGGCCCGCTCTCGGCGATGTAGACGACGCGGGTGTCGAAATACCCCTTCTCGCCCAGCAGCCGCTCGTAGATCACGTCCGAGATCAGGTGGGCGATGCGGCGCCAATTGGCCGCCGGCGCGGTGAAGGCGGTGCCCTGGATCTGCGCCTCCGGCAGCACGTCCCACAGCCGGAATTCGACCCGCACGCGGTCGCTGGCGGCATCGACGCGGCCGGTGGTCAGCGCCTGGGCGCCGATGACGCGCCAGTCCTGGAAGCGCGGCGCCGCCGCCGCGGCCTCCGGCGTCTGGATGTAGGCGGCGCGCTCCACCGGGCGGAACAGGCCGGAATTCTTCAGGTTGTTGATCACCACCCGGGCGATGTCGCGGCCGACGCGCTGGCCGTCGCCGCTGCCGGCGAAGTCCGGGATGGCGATCGGGATCGGGTCGGTGCGGGCGCGGGTGATGTCCACCACCGAGCTCTGGGCGAAGGCCGAGCGCGTGAGCCCCCCGGCGGCGGGCAGCAGCAGGGCCGCCCCGCCGAACAGCGCGGCGCGGCGCGAGAGGAAGCCTGCCATCGCCTGGTCCATCGGACTCATGCGGACTCTCCTGCAGCAAGGGCGGCGGACATTGCCGGCGCGCCCGGTCGGGTCAAGGCCCCCGCGGCGGGCCGGATGACGGGCATGGCGTCAGCGCAGCCCGAGGTCGCGGGGGTTGAAGCGGAAGACGGTGTCGCGCAGCGCCGCCAGCCTTTCGCGCGGCAGCGGCAGCGGGTTGCACTTGGGGTCGAGCAGCGCGCGCCGCGCCGCCTCGTACACCGCCCGCGCCCGCGGGTCGCCGGGCGGGGCGCCATTGGCGCGGACATTCCGCACCACGCCGCCGCCATCGACCTCCACCCGCAGCTCGACGATGACGTCGCGCACGCCGAGCCCGCCGCCATCCACCGACCAGCATTCGCTGATCTTGTCGGCGAGGCCGGCCTTCTCCCCGGCCGAGAGCGAGGCGGTGCCGGTCGGCGTGCCGCCGCCCGATTGCGGGGTGCCGGCGGGCGGGCTGGGCCGCCCGGTCGGCGGCTGGTTCGACGGCCGGCTGGCCTGCAGCCGCTCCAGCGTGTTCAGCACGCTGCGGCTGTCGGCCTGCGGCCGCTGCACCGGCGGCGTCTGGCCGGTTCCGGCGGTCGCCGTCGGCTCGCGCCCCGGCGGGG
>NZ_SMOA01000434.1 GCF_004353985.1 Paracraurococcus ruber
GCCGCCGAAGAAATGTTCCGCCGCGCAGGGGCTGCGCGGCGTGCTCGGGTCCAAGGCCTTCGCGGCCAGTGGGGGGTTCCATGAACTACGAGGCGTTCTTCCGCAAGCAGATCGGCAGCCTCCACCGGGAAGGGCGATACCGCGTCTTCGCCGATCTGGAACGCCAGGCCGGCAACTACCCGAAGGCGACGCATCACCGTCCCCGCGGCACCCAGGACGTCACCGTCTGGTGCTCCAACGACTATCTCGGCATGGGGCAGCACCCGAAGGTGCTGGAAGCGATGCATGAGGCGCTGGACCGCTGCGGCGCTGGCGCCGGCGGCACCCGCAACATCGCCGGAACCAACCACTACCATGTGCTGCTGGAGCAGGAGCTGGCCGACCTGCACGGCACCGAGGCGGCGCTGCTGTTCAACTCCGGCTACATGTCGAACTGGGCGAGCCTGTCGACGCTCGCCGGCCGGATGCCGGGCTGCGTCATCGTCTCGGACGAGCTGAACCATGCCTCGATGATCGAGGGCATCCGCCACAGTCGGGCGGAACGCCGGGTTTTCGCCCATAACGATCCGGACGACCTGCGCCGCAAGCTGGCGGACCTGGACCCGGAGACGCCGAAGCTGGTCGCCTTCGAGAGCGTCTATTCCATGGATGGCGACATCGCCCCGATCGCCGAGCTCTGCGACATCGCCGACGAATACGGCGCCATGACCTATGTGGACGAGGTCCATGCGGTCGGGCTCTATGGCCGGCGTGGCGGCGGCATCACGGAACGGGACGGCGTCGCCCACCGGCTGACGGTCATCGAGGGGACGCTCGCCAAGGCCTTCGGGGTGGTCGGCGGCTACATCGCCGGGTCGGCGGCGATGTGCGACTTCGTCCGCAGCTATGCCTCGGGCTTCATCTTCACGACAGCGGTGCCGCCGGCGGTGGCCGCCGGGGTGCTGGCCAGCATCCGCCACCTGAAGACCAGCAACGCCGAGCGGGAGCGGATGCATGAGCGGGTGGCGACGGTCCGCCGCCGGCTGGATGCGATCGGGGTGCCGCATCTGGAGAACCCCAGCCACATCGTGCCGGTGATGGTCCGCGACCCGGTGATCTGCAAGCAGATCAGTGACTTGCTGCTTGACCATTACGGGATCTACGTGCAGCCGATCAACTACCCGACCGTGCCGCGGGGGACGGAGCGGCTGCGGCTGACCCCCGGCCCGCTGCATACCGATGCCGATATCGACCACCTGGTCTCGGCGCTCGGCGATATCTGGTCGCGCTTCTCCCTGGCGCGCGCGGCCTGACGAGGCTACCGCTTGGGTGTGGCGGGCGGGGCGGCCGGGCGGCCGTTCCGCCCGGCGCCCGCGCCTTGCCCGATTGGCAAAGCCCGCGACCGCCCCAATGTAGCGGCCGCCGGACCCATAATGAGGAGGGATAAGGTGACGGAATCCAAGCCGATGGCGAAGCGACGCCGGGCTGTTCTGCAGGCGGCGGGCCTGGCGGCGCTGGCGCCGCTGGCGGCGACCCGGGCGCAGGCGCAGGACAAGCTCCAGCCCGCCATGGTCATGTACCAGGACCACCCCAAGGACAATCAGCGCTGCGACGGCTGCCTGCATTTCCAGCCGCCGAATGCCTGCGCGATCGTTTCGGGCAACATCAACCCGGCCGGCTGGTGCGCGGTCTGGGCCGCCAAGGGCTGATGGCCGGGGCCGCCGCCGCGGGCCGAGGTCGGCGGTGCGGCAAGGGCTGATGACCGGGGCCGTCGCCGCGGGCTGACGCCGGCGGCGCGGCACAGGACGGCGGCGGGTCGGCCTTCGGCGCCGGCTGGCCGCTGCGCCGGGGCGGACCCCAGGTCCGCCCTGCCATTCTGGTCTTGAGCGGCTTGCGTGTCCGGCAGGACATGCAAGCCGCTCCGGACCGCCTCCGGCACGGCCGATCCCGGCCGGGCCGGAGTATCGCAGCGTGACGCGAGACTGCCCGGAAGGGACCCGATGAGCCAGCGTGTCCCCTTTCCCTTCGCGGCCATCGTCGGCCAGGACGAGATGAAGCTGGCGATCCTGGTCGCCGCCGTGGACCCGGGGATCGGCGGGGTCCTCGCCTTCGGCGATCGCGGCACCGGCAAATCCACCACCATCCGCGCGCTGGCCGCCCTGCTGCCGGAAATCCCGGTGGTCGAGGGCTGCGCCTATCGCTGCGACCCGGGCGACGAGCGCGCGCTGTGCGAGGAGTGCCGCGCCCGCCTGGCCCGTGGCCCGCTGCCCCGCCGCATGGCGCCGGTGCCGGTGGTCGACCTGCCGCTCGGCGCGACCGAGGACCGGGTGGTCGGCGCGCTCGACATCCAGCGGGCCCTGGCGAATGGCGAGAAGGCCTTCGAGCCCGGCCTGCTCGCGCGGGCCAATCGCGGCTTCCTCTACATCGATGAGGCGAACCTGCTGGAGGACCACCTGGTGGACCTGCTGCTGGACGTCGCCGCCTCCGGCGAGAATGTGGTGGAGCGGGAGGGGCTTTCGGTCCGCCATCCCGCCCGCTTCGTGCTGGTCGGCTCCGGCAACCCGGAGGAAGGGGAGCTGCGGCCGCAACTGCTGGACCGCTTCGGCCTGTCGGTCGAGGTCCGCACGCCCGAGGACCTGCCCACCCGCATCGAGGTCATCCGCCGCCGCGACGCCTTCGACCGCGACCCCGCGGCCTTCGCCGCGCAATGGGCGGGGGCGGAGGCGGAGTTGCGCGGCCGCATCCTGGCGGCGCGGCAGGGCCTGGCCGCGGTGGCGGTGCCGGACGCGGCCTATGAGCGGGCGGCGCGGCTCTGCCTGGCGCTCGGCACCGATGGGCTGCGCGGCGAGCTGACGCTGATCCGCGCCGCCCGGGCACTGGCGGCGCTCGAGGGCCGCGGCGAGGTCGGCGACGGGGAGCTGCGGCGGGTGGCGCCGCCGGCGCTTCGCCACCGCCTGCGCCGCAACCCGCTGGACGAGACGGTGGCCGGCGCCCGCGTGGAGCGTGCCGTGGCGGAGCTGTTCGGCCCGTGACCCCGGCTGGCGCCGCGGCGGGCGCCAGGCGCGGCGCCGATGCGGCGGCTGGCCG
>NZ_SMOA01000435.1 GCF_004353985.1 Paracraurococcus ruber
GGTTCTGGAACACGGCCAAGGACGGGCCAGACGCCGATCCGCCACCGATGCCCACCTGCTGCGGGGACCAGTTTTGCCCGTCGAAGCTGGACCAGAACATGCGTTGGTCGCCATTTGCGCCGGACCAGGCGGCATAGAGGCGGTTCTGGAACACGGCCAAGGACGGGCCAGACGCCGATCCGCCACCGATGCCCACCTGCTGCGGGGACCAGTTTTGCCCGTCGAAGCTGGACCAGAACATGCGTTGGTCGCCATTTGCGCCAGACCAGGCGGCATAGAGGCGGTTCTGGAACACGGCCAAGGACGGGCCAGACGCCGATCCGCCACCGATGCCCACCTGCTGCGAGGTCCAAAACGCAGAGGCTGGCGGCGCCACAGAGAATAGTATCAGAACGACCAAGTTAAACGTTTTGGCAATCTCGATGGAGCGGGTCCATAGATTGCAAAAATACATTCGTTTTACTCCCTGGTGCTTGCTCACTAGTCGGTCAATAGGCCAGCCGACTACTACTTCGACAACTTACCCTCGCCGAATACACAAAGTTTGTTATTTCAAAAACATAAAGCGTCTAGGGCCTGTCAGAGCTTGACTGCCGATGGCGACTGTCGGCTCTCGGCAGACCCAACTGGTGCTACAGGAAGCCTAATCACCCCGACAGAGTCCCTGAGGTGTCCAGCCGTGTTCGTGCGTGCGAATGGCCCAGGCCTGTGCGGAGTCGTGCAGCACGAGAGCCAATGCGCGACGCTCCTCGGTGCCGGTGACGGTCAGACGATGCGGCATGTGCGGTGGCACGACTACGGGCTCCCCTCCGGGGTGCCCGACCTGCTTGCCCGCAGGTGTCTCCATACACTCCTCGCCTGCCAGGGTGAGGATCGCCTCCGGGCCGGGGTGGTGATGCACGCCGGTTTCGGCGCCGGGGAGCATGATCCCCTGCATGTAGGCCGCCGTGTAGGGAATGCCGGCCTCGACCCGTAACGGCCCCACCTCGGCGAGGTGCTCGCCCCCGACAGGTCGGTAGCCCACCTCTGCAACGCTCATCAGCCAGACGCGGCCGAGCGCCTCTACCACCGCGCCGCGCGGGCCGCGCCCCGCCTCCGCGGCGACCCGGTTGGGGTAGGCGGCGATGTTCCAATGGAGCGGCACGTCAGTGGGCAGGAGGCCGAGCCGGTGTTCGACCATGATGTAGCAGCCACATTCGATCTGCCGCTCCGCGACCGGCACGCAGCCTGGCGGCCCGCGGCGAGGGTCAAGCTGCGCCCCGGCGGGTGTGACGCAGGTCACGGCCAGAACCGCGGCCACGACGGGGACAGCAATCCTTTCGACGCTAGGGCTGGCAAGTGAGGGCATGCGCATTGCTCTTGCCTCTTCCGGCCGGGGCACTCGGGCCACACCGCCTCCGAACAGTTCCACAGGCTTGACGGGCTAGGCAACCGGCATGCTGGCCTCACGAACCTCCGCCGCTGCAAGGGCGGCGCACGGGCACCGCTCCCATATTCAGGGGATAACGAAAGTGAGCGAGGCCAAAGCCCTCCCGGATGCGACCTGGGCGGCGTGGGAGCCGCTGATCGAAGAGGTCCGACCGCACGGCAAGACGCCAACGAAAGACTTGCGTCGGACGATAGCGGCGATTCTCTGGCGCCACCAGAACGGCGCCAAGTTAGGCTTTTCGATAGTCAAATCACTAAAGCGATATAGCATGCCGGATAGTCGCAGCCGCTGGCGGGATGCGACTACTGCGACTCCGTTGCGGCAGCCGTGATGTTTGATACCAAATCCCCGAGAGCGTGACTCGTATGGGATTCCCGTGGTGGCGTTGGGCTGATTCATCATGGCGGACAGGGGAGGTTCGCCATGCCCATTCCGTTCCGGGCTGACTTTGACGCGGCCAAGCTGCGCGCCGCAGCGCGACGGACGAAGGACGCGGCCCAGGCGCGTCGCCTGCTCGCCTTGGCCGCAATCTACGACGGGGCGTCCCGCACCGGGGCGGCGCAGATAGGCGGCGTGACGCTGCAGATCGTGCGGGACTGGGTCTTGCGGTTCAATGCCGAAGGCCCGGCTGGGCCGGTCGACCGCAAGGCCCCGGGCCAGGCGCCTCGGCTGAACAAGACGCATCGGACGGCGCTGGCCGTGGTGCTGGAGAGCGGCCCGACACCGGCGATCCACGGCGTGGTGCGGTGGCGGCTGGTCGACCTGTGCCAGTGGATGTGGGAGGAGCACCGGGTCACAGTGGCCAAGCAGACCATGAGCCGCGAGGTGCGCGTGCTCGGCTACCGCAAGCTCTCGGCGCGGCCGCGCCACCATGCGCAGGCGGAGGGCGCGGTCGATCTTTTTAAAACAGCTTTCCCACCCGCCTGGAGGCGGTCGCGTGCGAGAAGGGCGTCGCCGCCAGCGCCATAGAGATCTGGTTCGCCGACGAAGCCCGTGTGGGCCAGAAGAACAAGATCACCCGCCGCTGGGCACGGCGCGGCACCAGGCCTGTTGCGCCGCAAGATCTGCGCACGGCATCGACCTACATCTTCGGCGCCATCTGCCCGGAGGCGGGCAAGGCCGCCGGTCTCGTCCTGCCCTACTGCAACACCGCCGCCATGAGCCTGCACCTCGCCGAGATCTCGGCCGCCGTGGCGCCCGGCGCGCATGCCGTGCTGCTGCTCGACCAGGCCGGCTGGCACCTATCAGCCAAGCTCGAGGTGCCGTCCAACATCACCCTCGTCCCGCTGCCACCGAAGTGCCCTGAGCTGAACCCGGTCGAGAACATCTGGCAGTTCATCCGGGACAACTGGCTCTCGAACCGCGTCTTCCGCTGCTACGATGACATCGTCGACCACTGCTGCCACGCCTGGAACAGGCTCGTCGAGCAGCCCTGGACCATCATGTCCGTCGGACTGCGCGACTGGGCTCACAGGTTCTGATCAGCGGGACTTGGTATAAGGGAGACCTGTGCGCGGGTGGACGGCGGGCCTCGATTTCTGGCTGTTTGAGGCACTGAACGCTGCCGGGAACTGCAGAATGCCGATTTTGCGGCGTGCCGGACGTGAGCCGGACAGACTCCTC
>NZ_SMOA01000436.1 GCF_004353985.1 Paracraurococcus ruber
GCCGGCGCGCCGCGATGCGCGCCGGGCCGCGCGGACCGTCCCCCGGCCGCGGCGCGGCGGCGCCGGCTCAGCCATCCACCTCCACCACCGCATCCGCCGCGAAGCAGCCCTGCCCGTCCGGCAGCACCAGCAGCGGGTTCACATCCACGCCCGCCAGCCGCGGCCCGGCCGCGACGGCGAAGGCCGACAGCGCCGACAGCGCCCGTGCCAGCGCCGCCACATCCGCCTTCGGCCGCCCGCGCGCGCCGTCCAGCAGCGGGAAGCCGCGCAGGCCGCGGATCATCCGCTCCGCCTCCGCCGCATCGAAGGGGCAGCGCCGGAAGCCGACATCCTTCAGCACCTCGATGAAGACGCCGCCCAGCCCGACCATCGCCACCGGCCCGAAGACCGGGTCGCGCAGCACGCCCAGCGCCATCTCCACGGCACCCTTGATCTGCTTGGCGACCAGCACGCCTTCGATCCGCGCCGCCGGCGCGTGCCGCCGCGCGCGGTCCAGCAGCGTGCCGAAACCCTGGCGCACCGCCGCCGCATCGCCGACATCCAGCAGCACGCCGCCGATCTCGCTCTTGTGCAGGATGTCGGGCGACAGGATCTTGAGGACGACCGGGTAGCCGATGCGGTCGGCCGCCATCACCGCGGCCTCGCTGTCGCTGCACGCATGCTCCGGCACCGCCGGCACGCCGGCCGCGTCCAGCAGCGCCTTGGCCACCGCCTCGCTCGGCGTCGCCGCCGGCAGCGTCACGGCCGGCAGAGACGGGCCCGGCGCGGCGTCCGCCGCGCGGGCGAAGGCGGCGCCGAAGCGGCCCATGGCGGCGATCGCGTTCACCGCCCGCGACGGATCCTCGAAGCAGATCCAGCCATCCGCCTCGTAGTCCCGCACCTTGTTGGGCGCGAGCATGGACATGACCCAGAGCCGGTCGGGATGCGCGGTGCGGACCTTGCGCATCTGCTCCTGCAGGCTCGGCCCCACGCTGCGGCCGGCGGCGGTCTGCGACCAGAAGGACAGGATCGAGGTGTAGCCGCCGTCGCGCGCCACGCTCTCGGCGAACTCGCTGATCAGCGGCAGGTTGTTGGTCACCTGCGCGGTGCAGTCCACCGGGTTGCGCGGCGCGCAGAAGGGCACCAGGCCGCGCAGCCGCGCCTGCGCCTCCTCCGGCATCGGCGGCATCTCCACCCCCGCCTGCTCGGCGGCGTCCGAGATCAGCACGCCCGCCCCGCCCGAGACGGTCAGCACCCCCAGCGTGTTGCGCGCGGGGTAGATGCGCTTCGTCGCGGCATAGGCGATGTCGAGCATCTCCTCGGTCGTGCGGGCGCGCACCACGCCGAACTCGTCCAGCACCGCCTGCGTGACGGTGTCGTCGCCGGCGATGGAGGCGGTGTGCGACTTCGCCGCCGCGCCGCCAAGCTGCGACCGGCCGACCTTCATCATCACGATCGGCTTGCGGTTGCGCCGCGCGAGGTCGAGCGCGGCGATGAATTGCGCGCTCTCGCGGATGCCCTCGGCATAGGCGCAGATCACCTCCACCTCCGGCGCCTGCGCCATCCAGCCCAGCGCATCGCCCAGCGCCACCTCGGCCTCGTTGCCGGTGGTGATGACCACCGGCGCGCCGAGGCCGCGGTCGAGCGCGGCGGAGAACACATGCGTGCCATAGGCGCCGGATTGCGAGACGATCCCGATATTCCCCGGGATGGGGAAGCCCTTCTCGAAGCTGGCGGTGAAGGTGCCGTAGAAGCGGATGCTGTCGTTGAACACGCCGAGGCAGTTGGGCCCGAGCATGCGGATGCCGTGGCCGCGCGCCACCGCCGTCAGGCGGTCCTGCGCGGCGGCGCCGGCCTCGTCCATCTCGGCGAAGCCAGCGGAGAAGACGATGACCGCGCGGCAGCCCTTGCGGCCCAGCGCATCCAGCGTCGGCGTCACCTGGTCGGCGGGCACGGCGATGATCGCGACGTCGGGCGCGGCCGGCAGCGCCTCGACCGCGGCGAAGGCGGGCAATCCCTGCACCGTCGCCCGCTTCGGGTTCACCGGCCAGAGCGCGCCGTCGAAGCCGCGCTCCTTCATGTAGGCGATGGGCCGGCCGCCGATCCGGGCCGGTTCGTCGGATGCGCCGATGACGGCAACCGAACGCGGCCGCACCAGCGCATCCAGCGATGCGAAGCCGGCATTCGCCGGCGCGGCAACCGCAGTCATGGATGTCTCCCCCAGCATCACTCCGGCCGCACCCTGCGGGAGAGGGGCGGCCTCAGCAAGGGGGCCGGCGGCCGGGTGCGGGGGCCGGGGCGGCCGCGCGGCGGCGGCCGCTCACGCCTCCTCCTCGTCCTCCTCGTCGTCGAGATCCTCGAGGTCGTCGTCGTCGAGATCCTCGTCGTCGTCGTCGTCTTCGTCCTCGTCCTCGTCGAGGTCCTCGTCGTCGTCCTCGTCCTCGTCGAACTCGTCGTCGTCATCGTCGAGGTCGTCGTCGTCGTCCTCGCCCTCGCCGCCCAGGACGATGGGGCGGACCGGCTGCGGCGATGCGGCGAAGAGGCTCTCGGCCTCGGTATCCAGGTGGCGATGGGCCATGCTTGCTCCTCCGGGCCGATCAACGCTCGAACGGCAGTCGGCCCTGGCGGGCCGCATGCAGAACTGCGTGACATGATCCGGCGCCGGCCGGCAAGCGCGGCGGCGTGGCGCCGCCGCCACGCCGCGCGGGGGCCCGCGTCAGCCCTGGGCGTCGGGCGGCAGCACCATGCAGGCGCCCTTGCGCTTCAGCCGCTCGCAGGCCGCCTGCGCCGCCGGCTGGGTCAGCCCGGTGACGCGGGCGCGGAACAGGGTGGCGCGGCCGGCGCCCACCGGATGCACGGCGGTCCGCCCGCCGGCGATGTCCTGCGCCGCCGCTGCGGCGTCGCGGGCCTGCGCCTGGCTGGCGAAGGCGCCCACCTGGACCGCCCAGGCACCGCCCAGAGCAAGCACCGGGGTCGCGGCCGGGGCGGGGCCGCGCGCCACGGTCTGCCGCAGCGCCGGCGGCAGGGTGCCGGCCTGGGCGGTGTTGAACACCCCGAAGCCGGGCCGCGCC
>NZ_SMOA01000437.1 GCF_004353985.1 Paracraurococcus ruber
GGCGCTGCCCGGCGCCGCCGCCCCGGTCCGGCCCCTGCCCGCCCGCCGGCCCGGTGCGCGGCAGGGCTGGCTGCGGCTCTGGGCCTTCGGCGCCAGCGCCGTCGCCGCGGGCCTGGCGGTGGTGCTGGTGCTGCGGCCGGCGCCGGAGCCGCGGCTGATGACCGTGCTGCTGACCAGCCGCGACCAGCCGGCCTGGCTGGTGGAGGCGGCGCCGGACGGCGCCATCCGCCTCGCCTCGCTCAATCCGCGCCCGGTGGAGCAGGACCGGGTGCTGCAGTTGTGGGCGCTGCCGCCGGGAGCGACGGCGCCGACCTCGCTCGGCCTGATCCCGGCGGAGGGCCGGCTGACCGTGACGCCGCAGGCGGTGCGGCCGGTGCCGGGCATGCTGATCGAGATCAGCCTGGAACCGCCGGGCGGCTCCCCCATCGGCCGCCCGACCGGGCCGGTGCTGTTCATCGGCCGGCTCACGGCGGCGGGCGCGAGCTGACGCGGCCCCGGCGCGGCAGCGCCCTGTTGCGCCGCGCGCCGGAGTGCGTCCGGTGCGATGGCGGCAGGCGCGCGCGGCGTGCAAGGCCGGCGACGTCATGCGAAGGCTGCGATTCCCGCCGGCCTGCGTGTCAGCCAGCGGTCGCGGGTTCGCGGCCGTGCGATGGCCGCACGCGCAGGGTCGGCATGGCGGTCGCGGGCGCGTGTTCCGCGCGACGGTCGCAGACGGGCGTCCGGCTCGACGGCAACGGGCGCGCATGCCCGCAGCACGGCGGCAGACACGCGTGGCACATGAAGGCCGCAGCCGCGCGCGCCGCGCGATCGTCGCGGGCGCGCGTGCCGCCAGCCGGCCATGCGCATGCGTTCCGCCGAATGGTCGTGGGTACAGGCTTCGCGTGACGGTCACGGGCGCGCGTGCCGCCAGATGGTCCCAGGCGTCCGTTCCGCGCGAGTCCGGCAGCGTGCTTTCACACGGCGGCAGCGCGCAGGCCCAGCCGGCATCGGCGCGCGTAGGTCCCGGCCAACCCGGAAAGGCCCGCACAACCCCAGGCCGGCCGCGGCAGCGCCCGGCCCGGCGATTTTTTCCATGGCCTCGCCGCGCCGCTGCATCCAGCCGCCGCGCCGCCCCGTAACGCGGGCAGCGGACGCTCCGACGGCGCCGCTGCATCACGGAGAGCGAGACCATGCTTCGCACCACACTCCTTGCCGGCGCCGCGCTGCTCGCGGCCGGCGGCGCCGCGCAGGCGACCACGCTGCTCGGCCTGACCGCCGACAACCACCTCGTCCGCATCGAGGCCGAGGGCCGCCGCGCCGCCGCGCCCATCCGCGTCAGCGGCACCGATGGCCGGCTGCTCGGCATCGATGTGCGGCCTTCCGACGGCAGGCTCTATGGCCTGACGGAAACCGGGCAGATCGTCAGCATCGATGCCATGACCGGCCGCGCCACCCAGGTCAGCCGCCTGCCGGAGCGGCCGGACCTCGGCGGCCGCGCGACGGTCGACTTCAACCCGGTGGCCGACCGGTTGCGCGTGCTGGGCATGAACGGCACCAGCCTGCGGATCAACGTGGAGAACGGCCAGGCGACGAAGGATGGCAGCCTGAAATACCAGGCCGGCAGCGCCTGGGCGGAGACGCCGCCGCGCGTCGTCGCCGGCGCCTACACCAACAGCATGGCCGGCGCGAAGGAGACGATGCTGTTCACCGTGGACTCGCTGACGCGCACGCTGAACCTGCAGGCGCCGCCGAATGACGGCGTGCAGCAGCCGCGCGGCGAGATCGCCGCCAGCCTGCCCGCCGGCGTCGCCTTCGACATCCTGAGCGATGGCGCCGGCGGCAATGCGGCCTGGCTGCTGGCCGCCGGTACGCTGCACCAGGTGGACCTGGCGACCGGCAAGGCGATGGCGGCCGGCAGCGTCGCCGGCCTGCCCGCGGCCGAGGTGATCGACATCGCCGCGATGCGCTGAGCCTGCCACGCGGATGCCCGCCGGCCCCCCGGCCGGTCGGGCGTGGCGCAGGGCGCGGCGCAGGGGGCGGGGCGCAGGGGTGGGGGCCATCCTGCGCGGGGCCCGGCCGTACCGCTGGCCGGCATGGCGGGCGGCAGGCGCCGGTCCGGCAGGCCGCCGCCATCCGCCCGGATCACGCCTCCGGCCGGCAGCGGACCAGCGGGCGGGGCGGCGCGTCCGCCTCGGGCGCCGGCTCCAGCCGGCGCTGCACCAGGGCGATCGGCCCGGGCACGGAGGAGATCGGCACGCCCGCCCGTGCCTCCACCACATCGCCGCGCGCCAGCGCCAGGCCGGGCGGCACCTCGGCGTGGAAGAAGCGTGCCTCCCGCCCGCCGGCGGCGCAGCGCAGCGTGACCACGCGGCCCTGTTCCAGCGCCGCGGGCGGGATCCAGGCCAGCCAGGTATCGGCATTCACCACGCTGTCGAACCAGTAGCCGGTGCTCGGCTCGCCCAGGCGGCCGCGCAGCAACCCGCCGGCGCCGCCCTCGCAGCGGGGCAGCCGCGCCCCGTCCTCCGTCGCCAAGGATGCGGCGGCAGGCTGCGGCGGCAGGCGGCGCACCACCTCGCCCAGCGGGCCGGCGCCGCCGCCCTCGACGCCCGGGTGGAACTCGACCGGCGTCTCCCCCGGGCCGGCGATCCCGGGCAGCAGCCGCACCGGATAGCTCGCCGCCCGCCAGCCGCCCGGCACCGGCCAGGCGCAGGCGACGCGGCCGAAGCGCCCGGCGGCGAAGTCGTCGCGGGTCAGCCCCTGCAGCACCGCGTTGCGCAGCGCCGGGAGACTGGCACCGACCCGGGCCGCGGCCATGGGGCGATAGACCTCCGCCCGCATCGGCGCGCCGGGCGGCGGCAGGGCGGAGCAGGCGGCCGGCAGCACCAGCACGCACAGGGCGAGGACCCGCAGCATGGGCGCAACCATAAGGCCCCGTTAGCGCCGGCGCGACGGCCACGACGCCCGGCGTCGCGCCGCCCTGCCGCGTCGAAGCGGCGGGGCCGGGCGGATCGCGCCGCGGCCCGGCCGGGCGCCACCGATGCCGCAGGGGCCCGCGACCGACGGGGCGGC
>NZ_SMOA01000438.1 GCF_004353985.1 Paracraurococcus ruber
CGAAGGCGGCGGCGCCGGGCTATGGCCGGGCCGGGCGGCCGGCGGCGCCGCGCCAGGCGCTGGCGCTGGCGATGGCGACGCGGGCCTGACAGCCCGCGCCGGGATGCGGCCGCGTGCGGTCAGCCCTTCTTGGCCATCAGCGACTTGATCTCGTCCATCGCCTCGGTGAAGCGCCGGTTGAGCAGCGTCAGCGCTTCCTGGTTCGACTTCTGGATCAGGTCGGCGACCTCCTTCATATTGCCGACCGCCTTCTCATAGGCGGATTTCAGCAGCTCGGCCTGGCGCGCGGCGCGCTCCTGCGGGCTCTCCTGGGTGCCGAGCGCGCGCATCGCCTCGGTCATCTCGGTCATGGAGGACTGCAGGATCTCCATGTGCCGCCGCGCGACGGCCTGGGCCCCTTCCAGCGCGACGCGGTTGGCGGCCGACAGCGCCTCGAGGTTGCGGCGCTGCGCCGAGGCGAGGGCCTCGACATCCGGCATCCCGGGCATGCGGAACTCGGACAGCATGCGCATGAGGTCGGTCTCGGGCTTGTTGCCGCTGGAATCAGACATCTCGTTCTCCGCCGGGTGATGGCGGGCGCACACTAGGGACGGCGGCGGGGACGGTCAAAGCCTGTGTTGCAGCGCAACAAGATGCCGGGGCGGGGCGACCGCGCCGCGGCGCCGGTCGCGGGGAGCGGCGACACCTCGGCCGGTCTCGACCTTGGCCGCAACGCATGTCGGGGCGGGATCGAGGCTTTGCGAACAGGGCGTTGAGATGGCTCGCGCATGCCGGAGGCCGCGTGCGCGCCCGACCGCGCCGCGCCCCGGGACAGGGAGGAGGCACCGCCACGCCCCCCGCATTCCCTCGCCCTCGGTGCCGGCCTTGCGGATGGGCTGGCCGCCCTCCCCGCCGCGGCGGCGACGCGCCACGGCGTCACCCGGACCGAGATGCGGCGGACCGGCTCGGTCTCCGCCGGCACCTTGAGGGTGGATGCCGGCCCGAGCGCCGCCGTCACCGGGCCGGCCATGTTCGGCAGCGCCGGGATTCTGGTGCCGACAGGCAGCCTCGGCCCCGACGACGCCCCCTTCCCGCCCGATGGCTTCGGCGTGGCCGTCTCCATCGGCGGCCCGACGGCGAAGCTCTCCGCCGCCGGGGGACGATTGCCTCGGCGATCCGTGCCGGCGGCCCGCGTCACCGAACGGGTAACAGCGCCGGCGCCGATCGATGGGCTTGACGTTGTCCGGCCTGGGCCTGGCCGGCCCGGGCATGGCGGGACGCCGCCTGGCCCGACCCGGCCGCGCCGGCCCCAGCGGCCCGCTCAGCCCATGGCGCGGTCGCCCGGGTCCAGCCGCAGCGACCGCGCCACCTGCTCCGCCCGGTCCAGCGCCCGGTCCAGCGCCGCCATGGTGGCGCCGAGATCGGCGCTGTCGTCCTTCTGCCAGGCCCGCAGCGTCGCCAGCCAGACGCCCAGCAGCCCCTGCGCCCGCACCGCCCCCAGCACCCCGCCCGACTCGATCTCCGCCGCATCCAGCAGCCGCGCCATGGACGGCGGCAACTGCGAAAGCAGGCAGAGGGCGGGGCCAGGGTTCCGCGGCAGGTCCTCCAGCAGCCGGAGGATGCCGGCGCGATGGGGCTGCAGGGCATCGATCCGGCGCATCAGCACGTCGAAGACGCGGTCGCGCGGCGTGCCGCCCTGGCCCGGCACGGTGCCTGCGGCCACGGCGGCATCCATCGCCCGGCCGTGCAGGCGCAGCATCTCCGCCGGGCCGCCCGGCGCGCGGGCGCGGATCTCCGCCGCCGGCAGGCCGGACGCCGCGGCGACCCGGCCCAGGGTGACGCCGCCCCAGCCCCTTGCCGCCACCACCTGCCAGAAGCCGGCCAGCAGCCGGGTGTCCATGTCGTCGCTCGTCTCGCTCATGGCTCCTCAGCTTGGGATGCTGGCCGGCGAGGGGAAGGGCGGGGCGATGCGCGCCGCCCCGGGGGCATCGCCCCGCCGGCCCCGGCGGGCGGCGCCGGGCGGATCAGCCGCCGAGTTCCCGCGACCGGTCGGTGGCGGCGGCGATGGCCTTCGACATCAGGGCCGGCCAGGCATCGGCCGCCATCAGGACCGCCAGGGCTCGCTCGGTGGTGCCCTTCGGGCTGGTGACGTTCTTCCGCAACTGCCCGCTATCCTCGGCGCTGGCGGCCAGCAGCGCGCCCGACCCGGCCACGGTGGCGCGGGCCATGCGGCGGGCGAGGTCCGGCGGCAGCCCCTGCTCCACCGCCGCCGCCTCCATCAGCTCGGCCAGCAGGAAGACATAGGCCGGCCCGCCGCCCGAGACGGCGGTGACGGGATCGATGAGCGCTTCCTCCCCGACCCAGGCGGAGTCGCCGATGGCCGAGAGCAGCCGGTCGGCCAGGGCCTTCTGCGCGCCGGTCACGCCCGGGCCGGCGAAGGCCACGGTGAAGCCCTGCCGGACCGCCGCCGGGGTGTTCGGCATGGCGCGGACCACCGCCGCAGCCTCCCCCAGCGCGGCGCGCATGCCGGCGATGTTGCGGCCGGCCATGATGGACAGGAACACCGTCCCCGGCCCGGCGAAGCGGGCGAAGGCGGGCAGGGTCGCCGCCGCTTCCTGCGGCTTGATGGCGAGCACGATGGCGGCGGGGCGGAAGCCGGCGGGGATCGCCCCCGGGTCTGGCACCACGGTGACGCGGCCGGCGAAGGCGGCCGCCGCGTCCGGGTGCGGCTCCACCACCACGGCCTCGCCCAGGCCCTGTTCCAGCCAGCCGGCCAGCATGGCGCCGCCCATCTTGCCGCAGCCGACGAGGAGGAGGGGAGGAAGCGCAGTCTCGGTCATGGCGCGGAGCGTCGCCTGCCGCGGCGGCGGGCGCAATGGCCGGGCTGGCCGCCCGGCCGCCGGCCGGGGCGCGGCGGCAGCGGATCGGCGGGACGGGAATTATTTAGTGTCCATCCGGGAACATGGTGAGTCATCTGAATCGGTTGTGACTGGCGGGTTGCGGCGGGTGGTGCGCGATTTGGCGGGATGTGGACGCCGGAGAACCGCGGTCGGTATGACCGCAG
>NZ_SMOA01000439.1 GCF_004353985.1 Paracraurococcus ruber
GAGGCCCGGCTGGCCTCGCACCGGCAGGCGGCGGAGCGGCTGGCGGCCGAGGCGGCCCGGCTGCCCGCCCTGCGCGACCGGAGGGCCGAGGCAGAGGAGGCGCTGCAGGCCACCGCGCAGGCCTGGGATGCCGCCGCCGCCGCGCTCGGCCTGCCGCCGGCCGCATCGCCCGAGGCGGTGGAGGCGGCGCTCGCCGCCTGGTCCCGCATCGCCGCCGCCGCCGAGGCCTGGCGGGAGGATGAGCGGCGCCTCGCGCAGATGACGGAAACGCTGGAGGGGTTCGCCGGCGCCGCCCGCGACCTCGCCACCCGCCTGCCCGGCATGCCGGAGGAGGCGCCGGCGGTGCTGGCGCTCGGGCTGGTCCGGCGGCTGGCCGCCGCCCGCAAGGCCGAGGATGCCGCGGCGGACCTCGCCGAACGGAACGCGGCGCATCGGCGCGCCGCCGGGCTCGCCAGCCGGGCCGAGGCGGAGGCCGAGGCCGAGATGGCCGCGCTGCGCCGGGCGGCCGGCGTCGCGGATGACGCGGCGCTGGCGGAGGCGATCGAGCTCGCCGCCCGGCGCGACCGGCTGGCCGAGGCGGTGGCGCGGCTGGAGGCCCTGCTGGCCGCCGATTCCGACGGGCTGGGCGAGGCGGCGCTGCGGCAGGAGGCGATGGAGGTCGCGCCGGACGCCGCCGCCGCCCGGCTCGAGGCGATCGCGCAGCGCCGCGCCAACCTGGCGGGGCGGCTCAGCACGCTGGGCGGCGAGCGCAATGCCGCCGAGCAGGCGCTGGCCGCCATGCAGCGCGGCCGCGACGCCGCGGCGCATGCCCAGGCCGCCGAGCAGGCACTGGCCGAGGCGCGCGGCGCGGCCGAGCGCTATGCCCGGCTGCACATGGCGCGCATCTTGCTCCGCGCCGGCATCGAGCGTTTCCGCGCCGAGCAGCAGAACCCGCTGCTGCGCGCCGCCGGCGGGCATTTCGCGCAGCTGACCGGCGGGCGCTATGCCCGGCTGACGGCGGAGGAGAACGAGCGCGGCCAGGTGGTGCTGCACGCCGTCTGGGCCGACGGCGCCGGCTGCGCGGTGGAGGCGCTGAGCGAGGGCACCCGCGACCAGCTCTACCTGGCGCTGCGGATTGCCGCGCTGGAAAGCCACGCCGCGCGGGCGGAGCCGCTGCCCCTCATCGCCGACGATCTCCTGGTGCATTTCGACGACGGCCGCGCGGCGGCGGCGATCGCGGCGCTGGCCCGGCTCGGCCGGGCGACGCAGGTCATCCTCTTCACCCATCACGACCACATCGCCGCGCTGGCGGCGCAGCAGCCGGGCGTGCGGGTGCAGTCGCTGGCGCCTGCGGCCCACCAGGCGGCCGGCCGCGCCGCCTGATCGGCCCGATGGGCGGAAGGGCGGAAGGGCGGGGCATGCGCCATCGGCGGGGCCGGTGCCGGGCCGCGCCACGGCGCCGGACCGCGTCACGCCAACCGTCATTCCGCATGACCGCTGGCGGCACGACCATGGGCGGCATGACCCTTGGTCTCGTCGTGGCGCCCGCGGGCCCCGGGCCGCCCCCGGGGACATGGCTTCGCGGCCCTGGCCTGCCGCACCGCCCGTGTCCAGCGCCGCCGATGCGGCCCCGTGGCGGCGGACGCCATGCGTTACCCGCGGCGGCCGAAGGCCGGGCCATGCGGCCATCGCTGTCACGCGGCCGGCGGCGCGACCGCGCTGCGCGCTTCGTGGCCCGAAGAATCCCGGTGCCTCCCGCTTGCCCCGCCCCGGGCCGGCGGCTATACCGCCGCTCCCCGCCAAGGCGGGACGGCGCATCGGCCTCGCGGAGCGTAGCTCAGCCTGGTAGAGCACTGTGTTCGGGACGCAGGGGCCGGAGGTTCGAATCCTCTCGCTCCGACCAAGTCCGGTGATGCCGCAGGCCCCGCCAGCTCCGCTGGCGGGGCTTCTGCGTTCCGGGGCCCGCGCCGCGGCGTCAGCGGTTCCCGGCGGCCCAGACCATCAGCCACTTCGCCGGGAAGACCCAGACGATCCCGGCGACGGCGAAGAACAGCAGCTCCGCCAGCCAGTGCCGCCCGATCACCACATCCGCCAGCGCGACCACGCCGCCGACATAGAGCAGGAAGCCGAGGATGCCGGCCGGGGCGGCGATGGCGATGCGGGACATGGGGCGGAGATGGCCCGGCCCCGCCCGGCCGCCAAGCCCCCGGAGTTGCGCCTGCCGCCTCGCGGCGGGGGGCGCCCCCCGCCGCGAGGCGGGGGCGGTTGCCGCCGCCCGCCGGGAATGCTTTGAGACACCTTCGCCCGTCGTGCCGCTGGCCGGTCCGGGCGCCGCCCGCCCCCTCCGCAGGACAGCATCCGCAGGACCGGCCAATGCCCGAGACGACGACGCAGGACGAGATCGACCTCCGCGAGCATATCCGCGGCATCCCGGATTTCCCCAAGCCGGGCATCCTCTTCTACGACATCTCCACCCTGCTGCGGCACGGCCCGGCCTGGCGCGCGGCCATGGCGCGCCTGGCCGCCGTCGTGCGCGGCCACAAGCCGGACCTGCTGGCCGGGATCGAAAGCCGCGGCTTCCTGGTCGCCGCGCCCCTCGCCCTCGAACTCGGCCTGGGCTTCGTCATGCTGCGCAAGCCGCGCAAGCTGCCGGGCGCGACGGTGGGGCTGGACTATGCGCTGGAATACGGCACCGACCGGATCGAGATGCAGGCGGATGCCGTGCAGCCCGGGCAGCGGGTGGTCCTGCTGGACGACCTGCTGGCCACCGGCGGCACGATGAGCGCCGGCATCGCCCTGCTGCGCCAGGCGGGGGCCGAGGTCCCGGCGGCGGCGGCGCTGATCGAGCTGACCTTCCTCGGCGGCCGGCAGCGGCTGGACGTGCCGTTCGAGGCGCTGCTGCGCTACGACAGCTGACCGGCGCGGGGACCGGCGGCGATGGCGCGGCCCGCGAGGCGTGGCGCCGACCGTCGCCCGGGTCGGGGCAGGCCGGGCACCGCGACGATCCCGCCGGCCGGCACGGGCTTCGCGGCTGGCGCGCAGCCGCCC
>NZ_SMOA01000043.1 GCF_004353985.1 Paracraurococcus ruber
CCGGCGCCGCCGCCGGATCGTCGCCCCCGGCACGACCCGGCCCGCCGGGCCGGGCCCCCGAGCGGCCTGCGCGTGGAACCGGGCGCGCGCCGCTCCAAGGACAGGGTTCAAGGGGCGGATGGACGCCCCGAGGGAGGACAGGATGCGTTCCGCACCGGGCCAGCCCCGCGTGATGCGCCGCCGCGCGCTGCTGGCGGCCGCGCTGGCGGCACCCGCCCTGGCGCGGGCGGCGGCCTGGCCCGACCGCCCCATCCGCCTCCTGGTCGGCTTCCCGCCCGGCGGCCCCACCGACTTCATCGCCCGCGCCGTGGCGCCGGGGCTGCAGGCCGCCTGGGGCCAGACGGTGGTGATCGAGAATCGCGGTGGCGCCAATGCCACCATCGCCACCGAAGCGGTGGCGCGCGCCGCGCCGGATGGCCACACGCTGCTGCTGGCGGCGAACAACCATGTGATGAACCCGCCGCTCTACGCCGCGCTGCCTTATGACCCGGTGGCGGATTTCGCGCCTGTGCATGCCATCGCCGCCTCGCCCAACATCCTCTGGTGCGGCGCGCAGCAGCCCTGGCGCAGCCTGGAGGAATTGCTGGCGGCGGCCCGCGCGCGGCCGGGCGCGATCGCCTATGCCACCACCGGGATCGGCGGCAACGGCCATTACGGCGGGGAGCTGCTGCAGCGCGCCTGCGGCGTCGCCCTGACGCATGTGCCCTATCGCGGCACCGCACCGGCCATGCAGGACGTGGTGGCGGGCCGCGTGCCGGTCACGGTCGGCACGCTGGTCGGCACCATCGGCGCCTGGCGCAACGGGCAGCTCCGGCCGCTGGCGGTGCTGTCGCCGCAGCGCGCGCCCGAATTGCCGGAGGTGCCGACCACCGCGGAGCTGGGCCGGCCGCTGGTGGATACCGGCGTCTGGTACGGTCTGCTGGCGCCGGCCGCGGTGCCGGCGCCGCTGGTCCGCCGCATGGCCAACGACATGGCAACGCTGCTGCAGACCGAGGCCGTGCGGGAGAGGCTGGCGAGCCAGGCCTCCACCGTGCTGCCGCTGGGGCCGGACGCCTTCGCCGCGCGCATCCGCGACGAGTTGCGCGCCTGGGCCGAGGTGGCGCGCGAGGCCGGGATGAAGGCCGACGGATGAGGGAGAAGGTGATGCCCGTCGCCAGGATGCACGTCACCCGGCGCGGCCTGGCCGCGCTGGCCGCCCTCCCGCTCGCGGCCCGCGCCCAGCCGGCCTGGCCCGACCGGCCGATCCGGCTGATCGTCGGCTTCCCCCCCGGCGGCCCCACCGATTTCGCCGCCCGCATCCTGCAGGACCCGCTGCAGCAGGCCTGGGGCCAGCCCCTGGTGATCGAGAACCGGCCGGGCGCCAGCCAGGTGATCGCCGCCGAGGCGGTCGCGAAATCGCCGCCCGACGGCTACACGCTGTTCCTCTGCACCAGCAACCTCACCACCAACCCCGCCGTCTTCACCCGCCTGCCCTACGACACGGAACGGGACTTCACCCCGATCGTCATCGTCTATTCCTCCCCCACCGTGCTGTTCACCGGCCCGGACCAGCCCTTCCGCACGGTGCGGGAGGTGGTGGAGGCGGCGAAGCGCCGGCCCGGCATGGCCGCCAGCACCTCGGGCGTCGCTACCTCCGGCCACTTCGCGACCGAGATGTTCATGCGGCAGGCGGGGATCGAGCTGACGCATATCCCCTATCGCGGCGCCCCGCCGGCGCTGCAGGACGTGGTGGGCGGGCGGGTGCCGATCACCTTCAGCACGCTGTCGGGCGCCATGCCGCTGGCCCGCGACGGCAAGCTGCGGCCGCTGGCCATCGCCGCGCCGCGGCGCAGCCCGGCCTTCCCGGATGTGCCGACCATCGCAGAGGCCGGCTTCCCGATCCGCGACACCTCCCCCTGGTACAGCCTGGTGGCGCCGGCCGGCCTGCCGCTGCCGATCCGCGACCGCATCGCCGCCGATGTGCAGGGCCTGCTGCGGCGGCCCGACTTCGTCCGCCGGATCGAGGAGCAGGGCGGCATCGTCGAGGGCGACGGCCCCGCCGAATTCGCCGCCCGCATCCCGCGCGAGATCGCCATCAACACCGAGGTCGCGCGCCTCGCCAATATCCGCATCGAATAGGACCGCACCGCATGCGCATGCAGGCCGCCATCATGTTCGAACAGGGCAAGCCCCGCCCCTATGCGCAGTCGCAGGCGCTGGTGATCGAGGAGGTGGAGCTGGACGGCCCCGGCCCGGGGGAGGTGCTGATCGAGGTGGCGGCGGCCGGGCTCTGCCATTCCGACCTCTCGGCCATCGAGGGCATCCGGCCGCGGCCGCTGCCCGTCGTCATCGGGCATGAGGGCGCCGGGATCGTGCGGGAGGTGGGGCAGGGCGTCACCGACCTGGCGCCGGGCGACCATGTGATCACGGTCTTCGTCGCGTCCTGCGGGGTGTGCCGCAACTGCGTGCGCGGAAGGCCGAACATCTGCAACGCCGGCAATGCGGCGCGGGCGGCGGGCACGCTGCTCTCGGGCGCGAAGCGCATCCGCCGGCTGAACGGGGACGCGATCAACCACGGCAGCGGCCTCTCGCTCTTCGCGCAATATGCCGTGGTCGGCCGGCGCTCGGCGGTGAAGATCGCCAGGGACGTGCCGCTGGAGGATGCGGCGATCTTCGGCTGCGCGGTGATGACCGGCGCCGGCGCGGTGCTGAACACCGCGCGGATGCAGGCGGGCGACACCATCGCCGTGGTCGGCCTGGGCGGCGTCGGGATGAACGCGCTCTTCGCCGCGGTGGCGGGCGGGGCGGAGCGGATCATCGCGGTGGATGCCAACCCGGAGAAGCTCGGCCTCGCCCGGCAATGGGGCGCGACGGACACCTTCCTGGCGACCGAGGCCGATGTGGTCGAGCAGGTGAAGGACGCCACCGGCGGCGGCGTGGACACGGTGATCGAGACGGCGGGCAACATCCGGGCGATGGAGCTCGCCTATGCCATCACCGCCCGCGGCGGCAGCGTGGTCAGCGCCGGGCTGCCGGCGCAGGGCGCCAATTTCTCCTACATGCATGCCGGCCTCGTCTCGGACGAGAAGAGCATCCTCGGCAGCTACATGGGGTCCTGCATCGCGGAGCGGGACATCCCGCGCTTCCTCGGCCTCTATCGCCGCGGCAAGCTGCCGGTGGGGTCGCTGAAGAGCGGCTTCCTGCCCCTGTCGGAGATCAATGCCGGCTTCGACCGGCTGGCCGAGGGCAATGTCCTGCGCCAGGTGCTGCGGCCGAACCTGTAGAAGGCATCCTCCCGCCGCGGGGCGGTTGCGCGATGCCGGCAGGACGGCCAAGGTCGGCCTCCGCCGCATGACGACACCGCCCCCCGCCCTGCCCGCCCCCACCCCGCCGCGGCGCCGCGCATGAGCGCGCCGCTGCTCGAGGTCGAGGAGCTGCGCGTCGCCTTCGGCGACACCGCCGCCGTGCGCGGCGCCTCCTTCACGGTCGCGCGCGGGGAGACGCATTGCGTCGTCGGCGAGAGCGGCTGCGGCAAGTCGGTCTCCGCCCTGGCGGTGATGGGGCTGCTGGCGCGCGGCGGGCGGCGCGCCGCCGGGCGCCTCGCCTTCGACGGCCAGGACCTGCTGGCCCTGCCGGAACGCGCCATGGCCCGGCTGCGCGGCGACCGGGTGGCGATGATCTTCCAGGAGCCGATGACCAGCCTGAACCCGGCCTATACCGTCGGGTCGCAGATGGCGGAGGTGTTCACCCGCCACCGCGGCGGCAGCCGCCGCGCCGCGCTGGACCGGGCGGCGGGGCTGCTGGCGAAGGTGGGCATCACCGCCCCGGGCATGCGGCTGGGGCAGTTCCCGCACCAATTGTCGGGCGGGCTGCGGCAGCGCGTGATGATCGCCATGGCGCTGATGTGCGACCCCGAATTGCTGATCGCCGACGAGCCGACCACTGCCCTCGACGTGACGGTGCAGGCGCAGATCCTGCGGCTGCTGGCGGAATTGCAGCGGGAGCTTGGCCTGGCGATCCTGCTGATCACCCATGACCTCGGCATCGTCGCCCGCGTCGCGCACAAGGTGAGCGTCATGTATGCGGGTGAGGTGGTGGAGAGCGGGCCGACCCCGGCGCTCTTCGCCGCGCCGTCCCACCCCTACACCCGCGGGCTGCTGGGCTGCGTGCCGGTGCCCGGCAAGGTGCGGCGGGACGAGGCGCTGGGCAGCATCCCCGGCGTGGTGCCGCGCATCCGGCCGGGCTTCCAGGGCTGCGGCTTCCGCGACCGCTGCGCCCATGCCGCGCCGGCCTGCGAGGGCGCGGTGCCGCGGCAGCAGGCGGCGGGCGGGCATGCCTATCTCTGCCGCCTGCCGCCGGGCTGGGCCGAGGCGGAGCGCGCGGCGTGACCGCACCCGATGACCGGGGGGCCGAAGGGCCCGGAGGCCTGGATCGGCCGCGCCGGGATACCACGCCCGCGATCGAGGTCCGCGAGTTGCGCAAGACCTTCCGCATCCGCGGCGGCCTGCTGGGGCAGGACCGGCAGGTGGTGGCGGTGGACGATGTCTCCTTCGCCGTGCCGACCGGCGGCGTGCTGGGGGTGGTGGGGGAGAGCGGCTGCGGCAAGTCCACCCTGGCGCGGCTCATCCTCGGCCTGCTGCCGCCGACCAGCGGCGACGTGCTGGTGGAAGGCCAGCGGCTCTCGGCCATGGACCGGCGGGCGCGGGCGCGGCTGATCCAGCCGGTCTTCCAGGACCCCTTCGCCTCGCTCAACCCGCGCCGACGGATCCGCGACATCGTGGCGATGCCGCTGGTGGCGCAGGGCGGGATCCCCGCGCGGCAGGTGCGCGACCGCGTGCAGGAGATGCTGGCGCGCGTCGGCCTGACGGCGGAACAGGGGGAGCGCTTCCCGGCGCAGCTTTCCGGCGGCCAGCGGCAGCGCGTCGCCATCGCCCGCGCCCTGGTGCTGCGGCCGCGCATCGTCATCTGCGACGAGCCGACCAGCGCGCTCGACGTCTCGGTGCAGGCGCAGATCCTGAACCTGCTGGCGGAGCTGCGGCGGGAGCTGAACCTCACCTACCTCTTCATCAGCCACAACCTGGCGGTGGTGGAGCATGTGGCGAGCGAGGTGGCGGTCATGTATCTCGGCCGCATCGTCGAGCGGGCGGAGGCCGACGCGCTGTTCCGCGCCCCGCGCCACCCCTACACCCGCGCGCTGCTGGCCAGCGTGCTGACGCCGGAACCGGGCCTGGGCGTGCCGGATGTCGGGCTGGGGGACACGCTGCCCGACCCCGCCAACATCCCGCCCGGCTGCCGCTTCCATCCCCGCTGCCCGGTGGCGGAGCCGCGCTGCGCGCGGCAGGCGCCGCGGCCGGTGGACGGGGCGGAATGCCTGCTGCTGGAAGCGGAGCAGCGCCCCGCCGCGTGAACCGCCGGGCGCGCCGCGCTTTGCCACCGCGCAATCCCGGAGGTTCCGCCGATGTGGGTCCTGCTGCTGGCCGCCCTGGCCGTGCTGCTGCTGGTCGTGCTCGACCGCAGGGAGTTCTTCAGCGTCTTCCCCGCCCGCCGGGCCGAACTGGCTGCCCGGCGTCGGGATCGCGTCAGGCCCCCCGGATGAACGGGTTGGTCCGGCGTTCCTGCCCGAAATTCGACCCCGGGCCATGGCCGCAGAGGAAGGCGATGTCGTCGCCCAGCGGCAGCAGCTTGGTCCTGATGGCCTCGATCAGCGCCTCCGGGTCGCCATAGGGGAAGTCGGTCCGCCCGACCGAGCCCTGGAAGAGCACATCGCCGACGATGGCGATGCGCAGCGTGGCATTCACAAACACGACGTGCCCCGGCGTGTGCCCCGGGCAATGCAGCACGGCGAAATCCTCGGCGCCGATGCGGATCGTCTCGCCTTCCGTCAGCCAGCGGTCGGGCGTGACGTTGCGGCATGCGAAGCCGAAGCGGGCGCCCTGCTCCTCCAGCCCCTCCAGCAGGAAGCGGTCGCGCTCGTCCGGGCCGATGATGGGCGGGCGGCCCGGCAGCGCCTCCTGCAAGGCGGCCGCGCCGCCGGCATGGTCAAGATGGCCATGGGTCAGCAGGATGCTGGCGACCGTCATCTTGAGTTCGCCCACGGCGTGCAGGATGCGCTCCGGCTCGCCGCCCGGGTCCACCACCACGCCCTCGCCCGTCGCCTCCTCCCACCACAGGGAGCAGTTCTGCTGGAAGGGGGTGACCGGGACGATCGCTGCCTTCAGGCCCATGCGCGCTATTTCCACTTCGCCAGGTAGAAGCGCGGCAACTCGTCGCGGTACGCCTTGAAGTCAAGCTGCCGGCTGTAGCCGTAGATCGTCACGTAGGTGTGCAGCGGCAGCCAGTAGGCATTCTCGGTCGCCCGCCTGATGGCGGCGCTGTAGGCGCGCTTGCGCACCGCCTCGTCATTGCTCGACCCGCCCTCGGCGACCAGCGCCTGCATCTCCGGGTCGCGGGTGTAGTCGTCGCCGCCGCCGCCGAACATCACCGGCAGCACCGCCGAGACGTCGTTGATCGAATAGCTGCCCCAGCTTCCCAGGTAGAGCGGGTTCCGCCCTTCCCAGGCGCGCTGCACCGCGGCCGCGACCTGGATCTGGCTGACGCGGGCGCGGATGCCGACCGCGCCCAGGTAGTTCTGCACCGCCGCGGTCCATTGCGGCAGCACGTAGCTCACCATCTCCGTCTCGAAGCCGTTGGGGAAGCCGGCCTCGGCCAGCAGCGCCTTCGCCCTGGCGGGATCGTAGGGATAGAGCGTGGCTGCGCCGGCATCGCAGCCGAACTGGCTGGGGTAGCAGGGCGCCGGCGGCACGCGCGACCCGCCGGTGATCAGGCGGTTGGCGATCGTCTCCCGGTCGATGGCGTGCCAGATCGCCTGGCGCACCTTCAGGTTGGTCAGCGGATTTCCCGCGCCGCTGCGGCCGGCAGCGTCGATCGAGAGATAGCCGATCCGCATGCTCTCCTGCCGCACCGCCTGGACGGTCGGCAGGCGGTTGATCTGCTCGAACTGGTCGGGGTTGACGTTCCAGATCCAGTCGGCGCGGCCGGACAGCAATTCCGTCATTTCCGTGGTGGCGTCGGGGACGAAGCGCACGGAGAGGCGGCGGATCGCCGGGCGGCCCTTCGGGCTGCCCTGCCAGTAATTCTCGTAGCGCTCGTATTCCACCGCCGCGCCGGCGTCGAAGCGGGTGATGCGGTAGGGCCCGGCGCCGACCGGGGCGCGGGCATAGCCATCCGCCCCGACGCGCTGGCGATAGGCGGCGGGGTAGATCGGGATGACGAGCGCGAAGTATTCCAGCGCCGCCGGCGTCGGCTGCTTCAGGGTGACCCGCACCTTGAAGTCGTCCAGCTTCTCGCAGCCGGCGATCCAGTTGGTGTTGCTGGGCGTCGCCACCCGGCTGTCGGCGCTGCTGACCAGGTTCAGCGTGTAGACCACGTCATCGGCGGTGAAGGCGCTGCCGTCATGGAAGGTGACGCCGCGGCGGAGCGTGAACTCGATCTGCTTCGGGTCCAGCCAGCGCCATTCGGTCGCCAGCAGCGGCTTCAACTCAAAGCTGTCGGGGTCGCGGTGGACCAGCGTGTCCCAGGCCTGGTGCGCCTGCACCAGCCCGGTGCGGAGCGAGTTGTAGTAGGGATCGATGTTCGGCAGGGCGAAGCGGTCCACGATGCGCAGCGTGTCCTGCGCCTTCTGCGCCGCCGCGTCGTGCATCAGCGCCGGCGCGGCCAGCGCGCCCGCCCCGGCCAGCAGAATCCCGCGTCGCCGCATCGCATCCCTCCCCGCATCCCTGGCGGACGGTACGGGGGGCGAACACCCCCGGCAAGCCGCCCCGGACCCCGCCTGCGGTCGGGCGGCTGGACCGGGCCGGGCGGCGGACGCAGGCTGGCGCCATGCCAGATCCAGGCCGGGCCGAGTCCGGCGGCGCCCTGCCGCCGGGCGCCGTCGCCGTCATCCTCCTCCTCTCCGCCCTCTGGGGCCTCAACATGGTGGCGGTGAAGCTCGCCAGCGCCGGCATGCCGCCGGTGCTGCAGGCGGGGCTGCGCTCGGTGCTCGCGGCGCTGCTCGTGCCGCTGCTCTGCCGGCCGCTCGGCATGCGCTTCGGCGCCTGGCGGCAGCCGGGCGTGCTCTGGGCCGGGATCGCCGCAGGCGTCATCTTCGCGCTGGAATTCATCCTGCTGTTCATCGGCATCGGGCTGACCACCGCCTCGCGCGGCGTCGTCTTCCTCTATGGCGCGCCCTTCTGGGTGGCGCTGGGCACGCATTGGCTGGTGCCGGGGGACCGGCTGACGCGGGCCAAGGCGCTCGGCCTCGGCATCGCCTTCGGCGGGCTGCTGCTGGCCTTCGCCGACGGGCTGCGGGCGCCGGCGGGGCCGGATGCGCTGCGGGGCGACCTGCTCTGCCTGGCGGGCGGTGCGCTCTGGGCGGCGACGACGGTGCTGGTCAAGGCATCGCCGCTGCGGCATGCCGCGCCGGCCTTCGTGCTGCAGGTGCAACTGGTGGTCTCGGCGCCGCTGCTGCTGCTGGCCTCGCCGCTGCTGGGGGAGGCCTGGCGCATCGACCCGCAGCCGCTCGCCATCGGCGCCTTCCTGTACCAGGCCGCCATCGTGGCCGGGGCGAGCTACCTCGCCTGGTTCTGGCTGGTGTCGCGCCATTCCGCCTCCCGCCTCGCGGCCTTCTCCGTCCTCACGCCCGTCTTCGGCGTGCTGGCGGGCGCGCTGCTGCTGGGGGAGCGGCTGGGGACCGGCTTCCTGCTGGCGGTGGTGCTGGTCGCCATCGGCCTGTGGCTGGTGAACCGGCCGGCGCGATAGGGCGCGCCCTGCCCCGGGGCCGGCGCAACCGGCGCCGTGGCGCCCGAAAGCCGGTCGGCCGCCGAATCCCCCTTCGCCAGGCTGGGTTATTCCGGCCCTGCTTCGGTCGGGGGCGGCGGCGCGCCCGTTCCGCGGCGCCATGCACGGAATTTGGGCAGGCGATGCCGATGGCGGGACGCGCGCCCCGCCCGGCGGCTGGCATGCATCTCGCTTTCCCCCTCCCGCGCCCGAGAGCCATCCTCCGACCGCGGGGAGTGGAGCGTCGCGCGCCGGCAAGGCTTCCAAGGGGAACGACAGCCTCCATGACCAGCAAGAGCTTCACCTTCACGCGCCGGGCCGCGCTGACGGGCCTCGGCGCCGCGCTCGCCACCCCCGCCCTCCGTCCCGCCTTCGGCCAGGGCGCCCCGATCAAGGTCGGCGTGCTGCACTCGCTCTCCGGCACCATGGCGATCTCCGAGACCGCGCTGCGCGACACCGTCCTGATGATGGTGGAATGGGCCAACAGCCGCGGCGGCGTGCTCGGCCGCCGGCTGGAAGCGGTGGTGGTGGACCCGGCCTCCAACTGGCCGCTCTTCGCCGAGAAGGCGCGCGAGCTGCTGCAGGTCCACAAGGTGGACGTGACCTTCGGCTGCTGGACCTCGGTCTCCCGCAAGTCGGTGCTGCCGGTGTTCGAGGAGCTGAACGGCATGCTCTTCTACCCCGTGCAGTACGAGGGCGAGGAGGAGAGCAAGAACATCTTCTACACCGGCGCCGCGCCGAACCAGCAGGCGATCCCGGCGGTCGAGTACCTGATGTCGAAGGACGGCGGCGAGGCGAAGCGGATCGCGCTGCTGGGCACCGACTACGTCTATCCGCGCACCACCAACCGCATCCTGCGCGGCTTCCTGAACTCCAAGGGCATCGGCAATGCCGACATCATGGAGGAATACACGCCCTTCGGGCACAGCGACTGGCAGGGCATCGTCGCCCGGGTGAAGCGCTTCGCGTCCGAGGGCAAGAAGACCGCGATCGTGTCCACCATCAACGGCGACGCGAACGTGCCCTTCTACCGGGAGCTGGGCAACCAGGGCATCAAGGCCGAGGACATCCCCTGCGTCGCCTTCAGCGTCGGCGAGGAGGAGCTGGCCGGGATCGACACCCGGCCGCTGGTCGGCCACCTGGCCGCCTGGAACTACTTCATGTCCATCAAGGGCGCGCCGAACGAGGAGTTCGTGAAGCTCTGGCAGGCCTACATCAAGAACCCGAAGCGCGTCACCAACGACCCGATGGAGGCCACCTATACCGGCTTCCGCATGTGGACGCAGGCCGTCGCCAAGGCCGGCACCACCGCGGTGGACGCGGTGCGCGGGGCGATGATCGGCCAGAAGCTCATGGCCCCCTGCGGCTATGAGGAGGAGATGCTGGCGAACCACCACCTGTCGAAGCCGGTCTTCATCGGCGAGGTGCAGGCGGATGGCCAGTTCAACATCGTCTGGAAGACCCCGGATGCGGTGAAAGCGGAAAACTGGTCGCAGTTCATCCCCGAGAACGCGAACCGCCGCCGGTAGGCCTTTTCCAGGGCGGCGCCGGGGCAGCCCGGCGCCGCCCGTCCCGTGCCGGCGCCGCCCGATATCCGAAGGCCCGCATTCAAAGGCCCGCATGACCCGTTTCATTCTCCGCATTTCCCTGCTGCTGCTGCTGGCCCTGCCGGCGCGGGCGCAGGACGCCTTCACCGCCGCCCTGCCCGGCCTGGCCGGCGGCTTCGGCGACATCGCCGCATCGGTCGAGCGGCTGGGCGCCAGCGGCGACCCGCGCGCCCTGCCGCTGCTGCGGGCGCTGCAGGAGGGACGGCTGCAGAAGGCCGGAGATGGCCGCATCCTGCTGCCCGACGGCGCGCGCCTGCTGGACGCCGCCACCGGGCAGCCGGCCGAGGCGGCGGGCGCCGAGGCGGTGCGGCTGAACAACCGCGTCCGCCAGGCGCTGCGCGGCGCGCTCGGGCGGCTGCAGCTTGTCTCGCCCGACCCTGCCGAGCGCCTGGCCGCCGCCGAGGCGGTGTTCCGCAGCCGCAGCGCCGAGAACATCCCGCTGCTGCAGGCGGCGCTGGCGCGGGAGACGGTGCCGCGCATCCGCACCCAGATGGAACTGGCGCTCGCCGCCTCGCAACTGGTCGGGAGCGACGCGGAGGCGAAGCGGGACGCGGTGGCGCGGCTCGGCGCCTCCGGCTCGGTCGAGGCGCGGGCGGTGCTGATCGAGGCGCGCAACGCCAATCCGGAGATGGCGACCGCCATCGAGGTCTCCATCGCCACCATCGAACGGGCGCTGGCCATCCGCCGGGCGGCGGAGACCCTGTTCCAGGGCCTCTCGCTCGGCTCCGTGCTGCTGCTCGCCGCGCTCGGGCTCGCCATCACCTTCGGCGTCATGGGCGTCATCAACATGGCGCATGGCGAGTTCGTCATGCTCGGCGCCTATGCCACCTTCGTGGTGCAGGAAGCCTGCCGCGGCATCCCCTGGCTGGCGCCCTGGTCCCTGGTGCTGTCCGTGCCGGCCGCCTTCCTGGTGACGGCGGCCTGCGGCGCGCTGCTGGAACGCGGGCTGATCCGCCACCTCTATGGCCGGCCGCTCGAGACCCTGCTGATGACCTTCGGCGTCGGCATGATCCTGCAGCAGGCGGTGCGGCTGGCCTTCGGCGCGCAGAACCGGGAGGTGCTGAGCCCGCCCTGGATGCAGGGCACCATCCTGCTGCCGGGCGACATCGCCGTCACCCAGAACCGGCTCTGGATCATCGTCTTCGGGCTGATCGTGCTGGGCCTGGTCTTCGCCGCCATCCGCCTGACGCGCTTCGGGCTCGAGATGCGGGCGGTGGTGCAGAACCGCCGCATCGCGGCCACCATGGGCATCCGCACCGGCCGCGTCGATGCCATGACCTTCGCCTTCGGATCGGGCCTCGCCGGCATGGCGGGGGTGGCGCTGTCGCAGATCGACAATGTCTCGCCGAACCTCGGCACCGGCTACATCATCGACAGCTTCATGGTGGTGGTGTTCGGCGGCGTCGGATCGCTGGCCGGGACGCTGGTGGGCGCCATGAGCCTGGGCGTCGTGAACAAGCTGCTGGAACCCTATGCCGGCGCGGTGCTGGCCAAGGTCTTCGTGCTGGTCGCCATCATGCTGTTCATCCAGCGCCGGCCGAAGGGCCTGTTCGCGCTGAAGGGAAGGGCCGCCGAGTCGTGAGCGCCAGCATCGCCTCCCCCGCGCCGGCCGGCGCGGCGCGCCTGACCATCCGGCTGGTGCTGATCGGCGCCGTGCTGGTCCTGGCGCTGCTGCCGCTGCTGAACCGGCTGCCGCCCGACAGCGCGCTGTACGTGTCCGACTTCATCGTCAGCATCACCGGCAAGTGGATCACCTACGCCATCCTGGCGCTGGCGATCGACCTGGCCTGGGGCTATGCCGGCATCCTCTCGCTCGGCCACGGCGCCTTCTTCGCCCTCGGCGGCTATGCCATGGGCATGCACCTGATGCGGCTGATCGGGCCGCGCGGCGTCTACGGCCACCCGACCCTGCCGGACTTCATGGTGTTCCTCGGCTACAAGGAACTGCCCTGGTACTGGCTGGGCTTCGACCATTTCCCCTTCATGGTGCTGATGGCGATGGCGGTGCCCGGGATGCTGGCGCTGGTCGTCGGCTACCTCGCCTTCCGCAGCCGCATCACCGGCGTCTACCTCTCCATCATCACGCAGGCGATGACCTATGCGCTGATGCTGGCCTTCTTCCGCAACGACATGGGCTTCGGCGGCAACAACGGCTTCACCGACTTCAAGGAGCTGCTGGGCATGCCGCTGAACACGGATGCGGCGCGGGCGGCGCTGTTCTACGCCTCCCTCGCCCTTCTGGTGGTCGCCTTCCTGGTCTGCACCCGCATCACGCAGTCGAAGCTCGGCCGCGTGCTGGTGGCGATCCGGGATGCCGAAAGCCGGGTGCGCTTCCTCGGCTACGACGTCACGCAGCACAAGCTGTTCGTCTTCGTCCTCTCGGCCGTGCTGGCGGGGCTGGCCGGCGCGCTCTACGTGCCGCAGGTCGGCATCATCAATCCCGGCGAGTTCAGCCCGGGCAACTCGATCGAGGCCGTCATCTGGGTGGCGGTCGGCGGCCGCGGGACGCTGGTCGGCGCGGTGCTCGGCGCCTTCTCGGTCAATGCGTTGAAGACCTGGCTGACCACGGTGGCGCCCGATCTCTGGCTCTTCGCCCTGGGCGGGCTGTTCGTCGCCGTCACCCTCTTCCTGCCGCGCGGCCTGATCGGCCTGTTCTCGAAGGCACCGAAATGAGCGACGAGATCAGCCCGCCCCTCGGCCAGGGCAAGGCCGCCAAGCCGGTCCTCTACCTCGACGGCGTATCGGTGGTGTTCGACGGCTTCCGGGCGCTGAACAACCTGTCCCTGGTGGTCGATCCGGGGGAGCTGCGCGCCATCATCGGCCCGAACGGCGCCGGCAAGACGACCATGATGGATGTCATCACCGGCAAGACGCGGCCGACCGCCGGCGTGGTCCGCTTCCGCGACCATGACCTGACCAAGCTGGACGAGGCAACCATCGCCAACCTGGGCATCGGGCGGAAATTCCAGAAGCCGACGATGTTCGACGCGCTGACGGTGTTCGAGAACCTCGAGCTTGCGCTGAAGGCGCCGCGCGGCCCCTTCGCCTGCCTGCGCTGGGCGCTGACCGGGGAGGCGCGGCGGCGGATCGAGGCGGTGATGGAGGAGGTCGGCCTGTCCGCCCGCGCCCAGGACCGCGCCGGGGTGCTGAGCCATGGCCAGCGGCAATGGCTGGAGATCGGGATGCTGCTGATGCAGGACCCCGAATTGCTGCTGGTGGACGAACCCGTCGCCGGCATGACCGACCAGGAGACGGAGCACACCGCCGCCCTGCTGGTCCGCATCGCCGGGCGGCGCAGCGTGGTGGTGGTGGAGCACGACCTGGAATTCGTCCGCGCGCTGGGCAGCAAGGTGACGGTGCTGTGCGAGGGCAGCACGCTGTCCGAGGGCAGCATTGACCATGTGCAGAACGACCCGCGGGTCATCGAAGTCTATCTGGGGCGCTGAGGCGCGACGGCCCGGCCCGATCCGCCGACAAGGACTTTTCCCATGCTGCGCGTGGAATCCATCGACCTCTCCTACGGCGCGTCACGCTGCCTGCGCAGCGTCAGCGTCGAGGCCAATCCGGGCCAGATCACCTGCGTGCTGGGCCGCAACGGCGTCGGCAAGTCCAGCCTGATGCGGGCGATCGTGGGGCTGGAACGCATCCAGGGCGGGAAGATCCTGTGGGAAGGGAAGGATGTCTCCGCCCTGGCGCCGGCCGACCGCGCCCGCGCCGGCATCGGCTATGTCCCGCAGGGCCGCGAGATCTTCCCCTTCCTGACGGTGCAGGAGAACCTGGAGACCGCGCTGGCCGCGGCGCCGCGCGGCAGCAAGGTGCCGGAGGAAGTGTTCACCCTGTTTCCCATCCTGAAGCAGTTCCTGCGGCGGCGGGGCGGCGACCTCTCGGGCGGGCAGCAGCAGCAGCTTGCCATCGCGCGTGCCCTGACGGCGCGGCCGCGGCTGCTGATCCTCGACGAGCCGACCGAGGGCATCCAGCCCAGCGTGATCAAGGACATCGCCCGCGTCATCCGCCTGCTGGCGCGGGAGAAGAACTTCGCGGTGGTGCTGGTGGAGCAGTACTACGAATTCGCCCGCGAGCTGGCCGACCGCATCGCGGTGATGGTGCGCGGCGAGGTGGCGCTCGGCGGCCCGATCGGCGAACTGGACGACGAGTCGGTGCGTCGCCTTCTGACGGTCTGAAGACCCGAGGTCTCCAAAGGCCCTTCGGCCGACGCGGGTCCCAGGGACGATGCGGCGCATCGTCCCTGGAGTCCCCGTGGTGGAGGGGGGGTCGAGGGGGGCAAAGCCCCCGCGTCAGCCGGCGGCGAGCGCCCCCTTCAGGACCACCGGTATCCGCATGTACCGCACGCCGTTGGCTTCCGCCGGCGGAAACCGCCCCGCCCGCATGTTCACCTGGATGGAGGGCAGCAGCAGCGCCGGCGCGGAGAGCTTGGCGTCGCGCGCCTGGCGCAGCGCGACGAACTCCGCCTCGGTCACGCCGTCGCGCAGATGCGGGTTGCGCGCCCGCTGCTCGGCGACCGTGCTTTCCCAGGCGAAGTGGTCGCGGCCGGGCGCCTTGTAGTCGTGGCAGGTGAACAGCCGCGTCTCCGGTGGCAGGGCCAGGATCTTCTGGATGCTGCGCCACAGCGCGCCGGCATCGCCGCCGGGGAAGTCGCAGCGCGCCGTGCCGTAGTCGGGCATGAACAGCGTGTCGCCGACGAAGGCGCAGCCGGGCATCAGGTAGGCGACGCAGGCCGGCGTATGGCCGGGCACATGCAGCACCCGGACCGGCAGGCTGCCGAGCAGGAACTCGGCGCCATCGGCAAACAGCGCGTCGAAATCGCCGCCCTCGGGCAGCAGGTCCTCGGCGCCGAAGACCGGGCGGAAGATCTGCTGCACCTGACGGATCCGGTCGCCGATGCCGATGCGACCGCCCGCCTTCGCCTTGATGTAGGGCGACGCCGTCAGGTGGTCGGCATGCACATGGGTCTCCAGCACCCAGTCCAGCCGCAGCCCTTCCGCCGCCAGGGCCGCCAGCACGGCGTCGGCGTTGCGCGTCTCCGCCTCGCCGCTGCGGTTGTCCCAGTCGAGCACGGGGTCGATCACCGCGGCGGCGCGCGTCGCCTCGTCCCAGACCAGATAGGTGACGGTGTTGGTGGCCTCGTCGAAGAAGGCCCGGATCGCCGGGCCAGGCGCCTCGCCCATCGAACCCTCCAGGGTTTCGGGACAGCTTGCCGAAGGGCCAGCCGGCGGGCATTCGAAATGCGACACGGCGCCGGCTGCGTGAACCCGCCGGTTGCGGCGCCGAATGCCCCCGCGGCACCGTGCTTCGGGCCGGGCCCGCGCCGTCAAAGGGGGGAATTGCCGCGCCCGTCGGGATGGGGGCCGGCCGCCCCGTCACCCTGGCGCCTGCCCGCCCCCGAGGCCGGTCGCGGCTGCCGCCATCCCGGGACGAGCCCGGATCAGCCGGGCACGTCGCGGTCGCCGGGGCCCATGCTGCGCTGCATGAAGACCACGTCCAGCCAGCGGCCGAATTTCACGCCGGCCGCCTTCAGCACGCCGGCGCGCTGGAAGCCCAGCGACAGGTGCAGGCCGATGGAACCGACATTGTCGCTGTCGCCGATCACCGCCAGCATCTGGCGGAAGCCGGCCGCCTCGGCGCGCTGCAGCAGGGCGGCGACCAGGTGCTTGCCCACGCCCATGCCGCGCACGTCGTCGCGGACATAGACGCTGTTCTCGGCGCAGAAGCGGTAGGCGGAGCGGGCGCGGAACTGGGCGTAGTAGGCATAGCCGATCAGCCCCGCTTCCTCCCCCGGCAACCCCTGGCCTTCCGCCACCAGCCAGGCCCAGCCCTTCCCCTGCACCTCGGCGACGCGGCCGCGCATCTCGGCCTCGGTCGGCGGCACCTCCTCGAAGGTGCCGGTGCCATGCAGGACATGGTGGGCATAGATGGCGGTGATCGCCGGCAGGTCGGCCGGCACGGCGTCGCGGATCAGCATCTCGTCTTCCCTGCCCCTTGCCCCCTTACCGGTGGGCGCAGGGGGCGGCAAGGCACGCGGCCGGGACGCCGCGGCGGCGGGACAGGCTCGGCACCGCCGCAGGCGGGCCGCGGCGCCAGGCCGCGGCGTCCTCCGGGACGGGGCCGAAGGGCGCCCTTCCGCCAGGGCTCACGCGCCGATGCCCAGCGCCTCCGCCAGCCGCACCGCCAGCGCCAGCAGGGCGCGGTCCCGCCCCGGCGCGGCGACCAGGGAAAGCCCGACCGGCGCGCCCTCCGCGCGGCCGGCGGGGATGCTCACCTCCGGCAGGCCGGCCAGGCCGGCGATGGCGGTGACGCCCATGGTCATCTCCCGCACCAGGTTCTGCTCCGCCTGGCTGGCGGACAGCTTCGGCGCCGGCGCCGGGCTGGTCGGGTAGGCCAGCACCGCGCCCCCGGCCAGCAGCGCCCGCATCCGCGCCTGGAAGACGCGGCGGAAGGCCCGGCCGGCAGCGGCCTTGGCCGGGTCCATGGTCCGCGCGGCCTCGAAGCGTTCCCGCACGCCGGGGCCGAATTCCGGGTTGGTGGCGGCCACCCAGCTTCCGAGCGTGGCCCAGGCTTCCTCCGCCTGGGCGCAGCGGAAATGCTCGTAGAGAGCGCCGAGCCCCTCCGGCGCCAGCCCGACCGGCAGGGCGGCGCCGAGCAGGCCCTGCAGCGCCTCCATCGCGCCGCCGAGCGCCAGGCCGGTGCCGGGCAGCACGTTCACCCAGGGCTCCTCCGGCTTGAGGAGCGGGCCGAGCGGGGCGCCGGGGGGCGAATCCTCGGGCAGCAGCACGCCGCCGACCCGTTCCAGCACGCCGGCGCTGCCGGCGAACCAGCCGGGCGTGTCGAAGCTGGGGCCGAGGCCGCAGGCACCGGCCAGGCTGATGGCGCCCCAGCTCGGCCGGATGCCGAAGGTGCCGCAATAGCTGGCCGGGATGCGGACGGACCCCCCAGTATCCGACCCCATGGCGAAATCCACCAGCCCGGCGGCGACCGCGGCGGCCGAGCCGCAGGAGGAGCCGCCGGGGAAGCGGTCCGGCGCCGCCGGGTTGGTCGGCGTGCCGTGCCAGACATTCTCGCCCGTCAGGCCATAGGCCAGCTCGACCGTCTTCGTCTTGCCGCGCAGATGCCCGCCGGCCTGCAGCAGCGCCTGCACCACCGGCGCGGTGGCGGCGGCGACGGGATGGGTGCGGGCCCAGTCCGGATTGCCATAGGTCGTTGGCCAGCCCGCCAGGTCGTAGAGATCCTTGATGGCGAAGCCGAGGCCGGCGAGCGGCCCCTCGGCCGCCCCGCGCTGCTCGGCGCGCGGGCCGGGGACGAAGGCGCCGACGAGGTCGGGGGCAAGGGTGTCGTTCATGGCCGGCCGGGCATCCTGCGGAAAACGATGACGGCGACAGGATGTGGCGAAACCGGCATGGCCGACAATGCCGCCTGCCGCGGCGGTTCGATGCGCGCCCCCCGATGCCCGCGCGCCGATGCATGCCCCCGATGCCGGTCCCGCCGGACGACGGCCGGATAGGCGGTCCCGCGCGCGGGCCGCCGCGGCCGAGCCACCACCCGGCCGCGGCGTTGCTGGGTCAGCGGGCGCGCAGCAGGTCGGCCACGCGGAGCAGGATGAACTCGTTGTCGTCGGCACGGGTCAGGTGGCGGCCGGCGCTGAAGGGCAGGTTGTTGTCATTCGCCACGATGATGTGGTCGGCATCCACCACCGCGACATTCTCGATGGTGAAGAAGGGGAAGGCGAAGCGGTCGCGCGCGACGCCCTCGCCCAGGTCGCCGCGCTGCCGCGCCAGCCCCTCGGGGTCGCGGATCGCCATCAGGTCGACATGGCCGATCTTGCGCACGAAGCCCTCGGCATCGGTCGCCGCCAGGTCGACGACGTAGATGCGCTTCAGCCGCGCGACATTCGGGAAGCAGGACGGCGGCTGCTGGCCGGTGGCGCAGGCGCGGGACGGGTCGCCCTCGCCGTCGTCGCGCTCGATGACCAGGGCGCGGCGCTCATCCACCATGTTGAAGTCGCCGATCGAGGTCGCCCCCTGCTCCAGCCGGTACCTCATGTGCCGGCCGGTCCACTCGCCGCGGGCGGTGTCGAGTTCGAGGATGCGAAGGGCGTTGCCCTCCGGCTGGCCATTCGCCTGCAGCAGCGGCTTCTCCAGCAGGGCGTAGAGCCGGCTGCCATCGGGCGACAGCGCCATGCCTTCGTAGCCGCCGCTGCGCTGGGCGCGGAAGGCGACCGGCTGGGTGGGATTGGCCGGGATCTGCAGCGCGGGGTTGTCGGGGCTGCGGATCTCCTCGCCGTCCAGCCGGGTGGCGAGGACCTTCTGCACCCGGCCTTCCAGGTCCACCTTGAAGACGAAGGGGCCGAACTCGTCGCCGATCCAGAAGCCGTCGGCGACCGGCTGGATGCTCTCCAGGTCGAAATCGGCGCCGGTCAGGTAGCGGATGGGCGAGGGATCGGTGACGATCGGGAAGGGCACGGCCCGGTCGGGGTCGGAGAGGAAGATCGTCCGCTCGATCGCCACGGTGCCGGCGCGGAAGTCGGGCCGGACCTTGTGCAGCATCAGCAGGGCGTCGGCGCTGTTGCGCCTGTTGCCGAAGCCGTTGTCGGTCAGCACCCAGTAGGCGCCCGGCTCGCCGGCCACCGGCTTGATGCCGGAGAAGCCCTGCACCGGCTGGCCGCGGAAGGGCAGCGACAGGCCGGTCGGCCGGCGGCCATGGATGGCGCCGGTATCGCCCGGCTGGCTGCCCACCTGCTCGTTCCGCAGGTTGCCGGGGCCGGTGAAGCGGCCGGAGACGGCGAAGCCCGGCGGCGCATCGGCCGGCGGCGGGACGAAGCTGGCGGCCGGCAGGATGGCGTGGCCGGCCAGCACCGCCTCGAATCGCTGGTCGGCCCGGGCCTGGCCGGCCACCGCGGCGACCAGGCCGGCGGCAAGCAGCAATGCGCGCATGGAATGAACCCCCTGTCAGGTTTCCGGGGGCTTTACCCAGTCGGCGTTGCAGCCGCGTGGCAGCGGCGTGACGGTCCCGCGTCAGCCGAGGTCGAGCAGGACGGTCTTGGTCGCCAGGGCCACCAGCGCGGCGGACACCGCGGCGGCCGAGATGCCGCGCGACTCCATCAGCGCATAGGCGCCGCCGCCGAGGATGAGCGCCCAGGCCACGACCTCGGTGAGTTCCATGACGGGCATTGTTCTGCCTCCCTAAGGGGTGGGTGCGGGGCAGGACCGGGGCGGCCTGCGGCCGCGCGAAGCTGTCCCAGAAGCTGTCCCACAGGCAATCTAGGGACCATGCATGGTCCATGGAAGGGAAAACCGCGGCGCCACCATGGCGGTGAATGTCCGGCGCTTGCGCCGGCGCAAGGCAGGGATGCGGTGGTTCCTGTTGCGCTGCGCCGCACCAACCCGCATCTAGGCTGGCCATGGACGCCCTGCCCCTCGCCCCCCAGTCCCAAGCCGTGGCGAAGCCCGCCATCCCGCCCGCCTTCTTCGGCGAGACGGTGACCTGGGTCCACCACTGGACCGAGAGTCAATTCTCCTTCCGCTGCACCCGCGACCCGGCGCTGCGCTTCGTCGCCGGGCAATTCGCCATGATCGGGCTGGTGGTGGACGGCAAGCCGCTGGTCCGGGCCTATTCCATGGTCAGCCCGCCCTGGGACGAGGAACTGGAATTCCTCTCCATCAAGGTGGCGAACGGCCCCCTCACCTCCCGCCTGCAGCACATCAAGGTCGGCGACACGGTGCTGATCGGGAAGAAGCCGACCGGCACCCTGTTGACCGAGAACCTGCTGCCGGGCCGCACGCTCTGGATGGTCTCGACCGGCACCGGCCTCGCCCCCTTCATGTCGCTGATCCGCGAGCCCGATGTGTACGAGAAGTACGAGCGGGTGGTGCTGATGCATGGCGTGCGGGAGGTGAAGGAACTCGCCTATCACGACTACATCGAGCGGGAGCTGCCGGAGCACGAGTTCCTCGGCGAGATGCTGCGCGGCAAGCTGCTCTACTACCCCAGCGTGACGCGGGAGGCGTTCCGGACCCAGGGGCGGGTGACCACCCTGCTCGAATCCGGGCAGGTCTGCCGCGACCTCGGCCTCGCCGCGCTGTCGCCGGAGCAGGACCGGGTGATGCTCTGCGGGTCGGAGGCGATGAATGCCGATGTGAAGGCGCTGCTGGAAGCGCGCGGCTTCACCGAGGGATCGAACAGCGAACCCGGCACCTACGTGCTCGAGAAGGCCTTCGTCACGAAGTAACCAGCCCGGTCCCGACGCCTTGCCATGGCCGGCCGGTCGCGGCATGCCGGCGCCGGCCAGGGCGCGCCTGACCGCATGCGCGCAAGAAAGGGTTGAACTTTCCGGCGCCATAATGTGGCAGCGGGGCCGGTCTGGTCGCTACCCGCGGCGAGGGGTGGCTGAGCGATGGATGCGATCCTGCGCGACAGCGCGGCGAGATGCCTGGCGGATGCGGTGGCCAGCGGCCAGCCGATCGGCCCGCTGCCGCCCCTGGCCATGCCCCGCAGCATGCTGGACGGCCAGCGGATCGCCGCCCGGGTGCTGGACATGCTCGACCTGCCGGCCTGCGGCCTGCGGCTCGGCCCGCCGGCCAACGGCAAGCCGGTGCCGGGGCCGGTGCTGGAAGGCCGCGTCCTGCCCTCCGGCAGCACCATCAGCATGACGGATCTGCGGCATGCGCGGGCGAGCGCGGCGATCGTCGGCATCCTGGCGGAGGACCTGCCCCGCCGCGGCGACGAGATGCCGGTCTTCGCCACCCTGCACCCGGCCATCGATGTCGGCAGCTGGCGGCTGCAGGACCCGCCTTCCACCGGGGCGCTGGCGGCGGCCGACCTGGCCGGGCTGGGCTACATCGCCATCGGCAAGGGCAAGCGCGGCGCGCCGACCCGGCTGCGCGTGGCGCTGGCGCCGGCCGGCACCTGGCGGCGGGGGGAGGAGATGGACCTGGAGGCGCCGATCCTGGCGGTGGCGATGGCGGCGCGGCGGGCCGGCGGCCTGCCGGCGGGGGCGATGCTGGTCGCCCCCATCGGCCCGGCGGTGGACCCCGCCCCCGGCCTGGAACTGCATGCCGCGCTCGGCCGGCTCGGTCGGGCAGAGCTGCATTTCGCCTGACCCGCAGCCAGGCATCCCGCGTCGTGGGTGTCGTGCAGGTTAAAAACAATTTATTCATCTTCGTGGCGACTGACAGGGCTGCGTGGCGCCGCTGCCCAGGGACCGGCCGACCGCCTGCACTCAACCCATGGTGAAGACACGCGCCCGCCCCTGGCGGAAAACCCCAGCGCGGCGCTCAACCATGAAGATTGATGACACGCCTGTCATCTGACGCCCCGCAACCGCAGCCCGGCCGCGATTGACCGCCCGGGGGCGTTCTGATTGGAACGGAATGCTGCGGCCGGCCCTGCCATGCGCGTGCCGCGGCCTGGCCAGGATGGCGGCGACAGGCGGCAGGGCGCGGCACCCACCGGTACAAGACTGTCAACAGGGGCGAGGAATGGCCAGCCAGACGGCGATCCCGAAATCAGATACCGAGGTGCGTCCGATGACGCGCGAGGAGCGGAAGGTCATCACCGCCTCCTCCCTCGGCACCGTGTTCGAGTGGTACGACTTCTATCTCTTCGGCTCGCTTGCGGCCGTCATCGGGGCGAATTTCTTCAACCCGCTCGACGCCAACGGCCAGCCGATGTTCAACGAGGCGACGCGCAACATCTTCGCGCTGCTGGCCTTCGCCGCGGGCTTCCTGGTGCGCCCCTTCGGCGCCCTGGTCTTCGGCCGGCTGGGCGACCTGGTCGGGCGGAAATACACCTTCCTCGTCACCATCCTGATCATGGGCGCCTCCACCTTCGTGGTCGGCATCCTCCCCACCTCGGCCGATATCGGCATCGCCGCGGCGGTCATCCTCATCATACTGCGCATGCTGCAGGGCCTGGCGCTGGGCGGGGAATACGGCGGCGCCGCGACCTATGTGGCGGAACACGCGCCGCATGGCCGGCGCGGCTTCTACACCAGCTTCATCCAGATCACCGCGACGGCCGGCCTGTTCCTGTCGCTGCTGGTCATCCTGTTCACCCAGCTTGCGGTCGGGCCGGACAACTTCCGCGCCTGGGGCTGGCGCATCCCCTTCCTCGTCTCCATCGTCCTGCTCGGCATCTCCGTCTGGATCCGCATGCAGATGGAGGAGAGCCCGGCCTTCAAGAAGATGAAGGCGGAAGGCACGCATTCGAAGGCGCCGATCTCCGAGGCCTTCGGCCAGTGGAAGAACGCCAAGATCGCGATCTTCGCGCTGCTCGGCCTCGTCGCCGGCCAGGCGGTGGTCTGGTACACGGGCCAGTTCTACGCGCTGTTCTTCCTGGGCAACGTGCTGAAGGTGGACCCCTTCACCACCAACATGCTGATCGCCTGGTCGCTGCTGCTGGGCTCGGGCGGCTTCGTGTTCTTCGGCTGGCTGTCGGACAGGATCGGCCGCAAGCCGATCATCCTGGGCGGCTGCCTGCTGGCGGCGCTGACCTACTTCCCGCTCTTCAAGCTCATGAGCGCGGAGGCGAACCCGGCGCTGCACAAGGCGCATAGCGAGATCTCGGTGCAGGTCGTCACCGACAAGTCCACCTGCTCCTTCCAGTTCAACCCGACCGGCACGGCGCGCTTCACCCAGCCCTGCGACATCGCCAAGGCGGCGCTGGCCAGGGCTTCGGTCAACTACTCGGTCGTGGACCGTCCGGGCGCGACGGCGGCGGTGGTGATCCAGAACGGCACGCCGATCCCGGCCGACAGCCGGACCTTCGCGGCCGATCTGGGCCGGGCGCTGACGGCGGCGGGCTATCCTTCCGCCCAGAACACGTCGGTGGTGAAGATGGCGACCCCGGTCGACATCTTCCGCGAGCAGCCGGCGGTGCTGATCGGCATCCTGACCGTGCTGGTGATCTACGTCACCATGGTCTACGGCCCGATCGCGGCGGCGCTGGTGGAGCTGTTCCCGACGCGGATCCGCTACACCTCCATGTCGCTGCCCTACCACATCGGCAATGGCTGGTTCGGCGGCCTGCTGCCGGCGACGAGCTTCGCCATGATCGCGCAGACCGGCGACGTGTATTTCGGGCTCTGGTATCCGATCTGCATCGCGCTGGCGACCGTGGTCATCGGCCTGTTCTTCGTGCCGGAGACCAAGGACCGCGACATCTTCGCGGCCGATGGGCCGGAGACGCCGCAGGCAAGGCCGGCCAGCGCCAGCGTGTGACGAACGGGTAAAGCGAGTTTGGGGAGGGAAAAGTGCTCCCTCCCCAAGCCCCACCCTTCCTTTCCGAGAGTCGGCTGGCGCCGCGCGGCGGCTCCCGGCTCTCAGAAACAGATGGGGGTCCGGGGGAATGCCTTCCCCCGGTTCTTGCTTTTTCTCAGCCGCCGGTCGGCGGCGGGGGGCCCTGCCCCGCCCTCTCCCGCGGGATGCGCACGCCGCGCGCCTGCAGGTCGCGCAGGGCGAGCCAGGCCATCGCCGCCATGACCGCGTCGTTCAGCGCGTCATGCGCCGCCAGCGGCGGGATGCCGAGATCCTTCAGCAGGCTGTCGAAGCGCAGGTCGAAGGCGGTCCCGGGCGGCGCATTGCCGTATTTCCGGTCGTAGTAGAGGCTGCTGACCTCGATCTGCGGGTTGGGCAGCTTCACCTCGATCAGGTCCATCGCATACTTGTCCAGCATGCGGACATCGAAGGCGATGTAGTAGCCGACCAGCGGCCGGCCGCCGATGAAGCGCAGTAGGTCGGGCAGCACGCGGCGCATCGGCAGCGCATCGGCGACGTCCCGCTTCAGGATGCGGTGGACCTTGATGCTGTCGGCGCTGGCCTCGGTCTCCTCCGGCTTCACGATCGCCTCGAAGCGCTCGCTGGTCAGGATGCGGTTGCCGCGGATGCGCACGGCGGCGATCGCCAGGATGTCGTCCTTCCGCGGATCGAGGCCGGTGGTCTCGCAGTCCAGCGCCACCGCCTCGTCCGGCGGCCCCGGCTCGAACAGGAACTTGTAGGCATGGTCGCCGAGCGAGGCACGGTAGAACAGCCGCCACAGCGCGCCGCGGCTCATCCGAAGCTGGCCAGGGCGTAGCGGTTGCGCAGCAGCTCGCGGAACTGCCGGACGATGCGCAGCGAGTCGCGCAGGATGTCGCGGTCGGCGGTCGACAGCGCCCCGGGCTGGATCAGCGCCTCCCGCTCCAGCGTGCCGCGCCGCACCGCCTCGAGTTGCGCGCGCAGCCGGTATTCCATGAAGACCCGCAGGGCCGACAGCAATTCCCGGCCGAATTCCGGCTCGAAGGCGCGCTGGTCGGTCAGCGCGGCGATCCGGCCGGCGGTCGAGGTCTCCAGGATGCCCTTGTCCATCGCCAGGGCGCGCATGCCGTGGACGATCGGGAAGATGCCGGCCTTCTTGATGTCGATCGCGTCGGAGGCGACGCCGACCCGCTCCATCAGCGTGGACAGCACGCCGAGCGCCGGGGTCTGGAAGCTCTCGACCAGGTTGGCGAAGCGGGCGATCAGCGCCCGCTCGCCCCGCATGGCCTCGACCATCGCCTGCTTCGCCTCCGCCAGCAGGCCGGCGCGGCCGGTGACCGGCACGGCGTCGAAGAAGATCGCCAGGTTCATCGCCGCCTCCGGCGTGCGCTCCATGATCCAGAGGCGAAGCTGCCGGACGAGGCCCGCGAGCGGCTGGGACCACAACGGGTTGCCGACCATGACCCTGCCCGGGCAGGGCGGGAAGCCGAAGCCCGCGAGTGCGGCGCCGAAGGCGTCCCGGAAGCGGGCAAGCTCTGCCTCCTCCACCGGGCCGTCCAGCAGCAGGCCGTTGTCCTGGTCGGTGCGGACGGTCTGCTCGCCGCGGCCCTCGCTGCCCATGATCATCAGGCAGCCATGCTCGCGGATGGCGGGCGGCGCCACCAGCTCGAACAGCTTCACGAACAGCCGTCGGTTGAGATCAGAGGTGATCTCGGCGATCTGCTCCACCTTCAGGCCCTGCCGGTGCAGGCGTTCCACTTGGCCCTGGATGTCCTGCGCGGGCCCCGTCAGATCCTCGACGCTGCGGGCGCGGTCGATGCGGCCGGGGATGAGCTGGGAATTGCCGGCGACCAGGCCGAGGATATGGATATCCTCGAGGAAGCCGGTGAACTCGGCCCCCTGGCGCACGGCGACGCGGCGCTTGTCGTGCCGGGTCATCAGCAGCAGCGCCTCGAAGATGAAGGCGTCGGCATCGACGGCGATGACGTCGAAATGCGAGACGTGGCGCACCGGCGTCTCATGCGGCAGGCGCTTCAGCAGCACGGCCTTCGCTAGGTTCATGCCGGTGACGACGCCGATGCGGCCCCCGTCCCGGACATAGGCGGCGTTGATGCTGGCATCCTGCATGCGCTGCGCGGCCTCGGCGATGCTGGCGCTGCCCTCGATCATCAGGGCGGGGCCGCGGCTCGCCTCCCTCACCCGGGCGCGCAGCACGCTCTCCATGCCTTCCTGCCGGCGGGCGCCGGAGAAGGCATCCAGCTTGGCCGAGACCTCGGAGTAGAAGAAGGCGGCGAAGGCCGGGTTGCGGGCGATCAGGTCCAGCACCAGCGCCCGCGGGACGAGGTAGCAGAGCGTCTCCCCGGCCGCGACGAAATCCTCCCCGGCGGAGCCATGGACGATGGCGCGGCTGTCGAAGCTGTCGCCCGGGCCGAGCAGGGCGTTGAGGGTCTCGCCCTCCCGCACCTCGACCGAGCCCTTGATGATGACGTGGAGATGTTCGGCCTTCTGGCCGGGCCGCACCACGGGCTCGCCCGGCGCGACATAGGCGATGTCGAGGCTCGCCTGGAGCTCGCCGATCTCCTGCTGGGTCAGCCGGTCGAAGGGCGGGTTGGACGCGTCGAAGCCGCTGGGCATGGGAGAAACTCGGGCCGGTCCAGGGGTCGCCTGACCCCTGGCGGGATGGGGTCCGGGGACGGGCAGGGCCCTTCCCCGGTGACGGACCTAGTGGATATGGGCGGAAGACGCCCCGATCCCCGTCTCGGACCGGACATACTGCGCATCGTAGGACGCCAGTTCCCGCTTCGCCCGCTGGCTGGCATCGAGCTTGGAGACGACATAGATCCCCACGAAGGCGATGGTCATGGAGAAGAGGGCCGGGTTGTCATAGGGGAAGATCGCGGCCTTGTTGCCGAAGGTCTGCACCCAGACCGCCTTGGACAGCACCACCATCGCCACGGCGGAGGCGAGGCCGAGGAAGCCGCCCCACATCGCGCCGCGCGTGGTGCAGCCCTTCCACATCGTGCTCATCAGCAGGACGGGGAAGTTGCAGCTTGCCGCCACGGCGAAGGCCAGGCCGACCATGAAGGCGACGTTCTGATTCTCGAAGATGTAGCCCAGCACGATCGCCACGATGCCGATGACGACGGCCGAGATCTTCGAGATGTTGACCTCCTTCCGCTCGGAGGCGCGGCCGCGCGCGATGACCTCGGCATAGAGGTCGTGCGAGACGGCGGAGGCGCCGGCGAGCGTCAGGCCGGCCACCACCGCCAGGATGGTGGCGAAGGCAACGGCGGAGATGAAGCCGAGGAAGAGGCTGCCGCCCACCGCATTGGCCAGGTGCACGGCCGCCATGTTGGTGCCGCCGAGCAGGCCGGTGATCTTGTTGATCACGCCGCCGGCGCCGGCCGTGTAGTAGGCCGGGTCGCTCATCAGGAAGGTGATGGCGCCGAAGCCGATGATGAAGGTCAGGATGTAGAAATAGGCGATCAGGCCGGTGGCGTAGAACACCGACTTGCGGGCCGCCTTGGCGTCGGACACCGTGAAGAAGCGCATCAGGATGTGCGGCAGGCCGGCGGTGCCGAACATGAGCGCGAGGCCGAGCGAGATGGCGGAGACGGGGTCGGCCACCATGCCGCCGGGCGCCATGATGGCGTCGCCCTTCGGATGGACCCGCACCGCCTCGGCGAACATCGCTTCCGGGCTGAAGCCGAAATGCAGCATGACCATGAAGGCCATGAAGCTGGCGCCGCCCAGCAGCAGGCAGGCCTTGATGATCTGCACCCAGGTGGTCGCCTTCATGCCGCCGAAGGCGACATAGACGATCATCAGCGCGCCGACGATCACCACGGCATAGAGGTAGTCGAGGCCGAAGAGCAGCTGGATCAGCTTGCCGGCGCCGACCATCTGCGCGATCAGGTAGAAGGCGACGACGACCAGCGTGCCGGTCGCCGACAGGATGCGGATCTGCGTCTGGTCCAGCCGGAAGGACGCCACGTCGGCGAAGGTGAACTTGCCGAGGTTGCGCAGCCGCTCCGCGATCAGGAACAGCACGATCGGCCAGCCCACCAGGAAGCCGATGGAGTAGATCAGCCCGTCGAAGCCGGAGGCGAAGACGAGGCCGGAGATGCCGAGGAAGCTCGCGGCCGACATGTAGTCGCCGGCGATGGCCAGCCCGTTCTGGAATCCGGTGATGCCGCCGCCGGCGGCGTAGAAATCGGCCGCCGACTTGCTGGACGCCGCGGCGCGGTAGGTGATGACCAGGGTGCCGAGGACGAAGAGGAAGAACATCGCGATGGCGGCGATGTTCAGGCCCTGCTTGTCCACCGCGCCGTCCACGGCGCCGGCCGCGAAGGCGACGGCATGGGTGCCGATATAGCCCACCAGCCCGGCCGCCAGGGCGAGGAAGAGGCGATGCATCAGGCGATGTCCTTCTGCAGGTCGCGCGTCAGCGCGTCGAACCGGCTATTGGCGCGCTGGACATAGATGCCGGTCAGCAGGAAGGCCGAGACGATGACCACCAGCCCGAGCACGATGCCGAGCGAGGTGACGCCGCCGCCCACCTTCATGGCCATCAGCGGCTGCGCGAAGGCGACCAGGAAGATGAAGCAGAGATAGATCGCCAGCATGACGGCCGCGAGGGTCCAGGCGAAGCCGGACCGCGTGCGGACCAGCTCCTGGAATTTCGGATTGTCCAGGATCCTCTCCTGGCCAGATGCAACCATGGTGGTAACCTCCCTTCCCGGCTTGGCGGATGCATCGCACCCTTGCCAGCCCGGCGGCCGTCCAGCGTTGATCCAGCGCAAGGCCCGGGCGGATGCGGCGGCCTACCCGCCGGGTGCGGGCTTCGGGCTGGGGCGGGCTTGCCGTGCCGCCCCAGCGGCTTGCCGCCCGGTCGGCGGCTTGCCAGTTTGCACGGCAAGAACCGGGGAGGATGCGATGCAGGCCAGTGCCAGCCAGTACGATGCCGCCTATGCCGCCTGGCAGCGCGACCCCGACGGGTATTGGCGGGAGGCGGCGCGGCGGATCGACTGGGACCGCGCCCCGGACCGCATCCTCGATCCCGCCGCCGGCCCCTATGGACGCTGGTTCCCGGATGCGCGGCTGAACACCTGCCACAATGCGGTGGACCGGCATGTCGCGTCCGGCCGCGGCGGGCAGGCCGCGATCATCTGGGACAGCCCGATGACCGGCCGCTGCGAGACCATCACCTATGCGGCGCTGCAGTCCCGCGTGGCGAAGCTGGCCGGCGCGCTGCGGGCGCGCGGCGTCGGCGCCGGCGACCGCGTGGTGGTCTACATGCCGATGGTGCCGGAAGCCGCCATCGCGATGCTGGCCTGCGCCCGGCTGGGCGCGGTGCATTCCGTGGTGTTCGGCGGCTTCGCGGCGGCGGAGCTGGCGGCGCGCATCGCCGATGCGAAGCCGAAGGTGGTCCTCGCCGCCTCCTGCGGGCTCGAGCCCGGGCGGGTGGTCGCCTACAAGCCGCTGCTGGACGCCGCCATCGCGCTGTCGCCGCACAAGCCGGACCGCGTCCTGGTGCTGCAGCGGGAGCAAAGCGCCGCGGCGCTGGAGGCAGGCCGCGACGAGGACTGGAGCGAGGCCGAGGCGGCGGCCGCGCCGGCGGACTGCGTGCCGGTGGCGGCGACCGATCCGCTCTACATCCTCTACACCAGCGGCACCACCGGGAAGCCCAAGGGGGTGGTGCGCGACAATGGCGGGCATGCCGTGGCGCTGCGCAACTCCATGGCCATGCTCTATGGCGTGGGGCCGGGCGACGTGATGTTCACCGCCTCCGATGTCGGCTGGGTGGTCGGGCATTCCTATATCGTCTATGCGCCGCTGCTGACCGGCGCGACCAGCGTGCTGTTCGAGGGCAAGCCGGTCGGCACGCCGGATGCGGGCACCTTCTGGCGCGTCTGCGCGCAGCACGGCGTGAAGGCGATGTTCACCGCGCCGACCGCCATCCGCGCCATCAAGCGCGACGACCCCGAGGGCAGGCTCGTCGCGCAGCACGACCTGTCGAGGCTGGAAGCGCTGTTCCTGGCCGGCGAGCGCTGCGACCCGCCGACCGCCGAATGGGTGTCCGGCCTGCTGCGGAAGCCGGTGATCGACCACTGGTGGCAGACCGAGACGGGCTGGCCGATCAGCGGCAATTTCCGCGGCCTCGGCCTGTTTCCCGCAAGGTTCGGAAGCGGCGGCAAGGCCAGCCCCGGCTACGACGTGCAGGCGCTGGACGAGGCCGGGCAGCCGCTGCCGCGCGGCCAGGGCGGCACGCTGGCGGTGCGCCTGCCATTGCCGCCGGGCTGCCTGCCGACGCTGTGGCAGGCCGATGACCGCTTCCGCGAGAGCTACACCGCCACCTTCCCGGGCTGGTACAACACCTCCGATGCCGGGGTGGTGGACGAGGAGGGCTACATCTCCGTCATGTCCCGCACCGACGACATCATCAATGTCGCGGGGCATCGCCTGAGCACGGGCGCGATGGAGGAGGTGCTGGCCAGCCACCCCGATGTCGCGGAATGCGCGGTGGTCGGCGTGAAGGACAGCCTGAAGGGCCAGGTGCCGCTGGGCCTCGTCGTGCTGAAATCCGGCGTCACCCGGGCGGAGGACGCGATCTGCCGCGACCTGGTCGGGCTGGTGCGGGACCGCATCGGGCCGGTCGCCGCCTTCAAGGATGCGAAGGTGGTGCCGCGCCTGCCGAAGACCCGGAGCGGCAAGATCCTGCGCGCCACCCTGCGCCGGATCGCCGATGGCGAGGATTACGTGGTGCCGCCCACCATCGACGACCCGGCGATCCTCGGCGAGATGGAGGGGACGCTGAAGGGCGTGGCGCGCTGAGGCGCCCCCGGGGGGAGCCACGCCGCGGCGTGGCTCCCCCCGGGTCCTACAGGTTCGCGCCGCGGATGGCGGCGATAACGGCCTGGGTCACCTGCTCGGTATTCGCGGTGCCGCCGACATCGGCGGTCAGCACGCCATCGGCGCAGACCCGCTCCACCGCCGCCATCAGCCGGTCGGCGGCCGGCTGCTCGCCGACATGCTCCAGCATCATCGCCGCGGTCCAGAAGGTGGCGACCGGGTTGGCCACGCCCTTGCCCGCGATGTCGAAGGCCGAGCCATGGATCGGCTCGAACATCGAGGGAAAGCGGCGCGAGGGGTCGAGGTTGGCGGTGGGCGCGACGCCGAGCGAGCCGGCGACGGCGCCGGCCAGGTCGCTCAGGATATCCGCGTGCAGGTTGGTGGCGACCACGGTGTCGATGCTGCCGGGGTGGCGCACCATGCGGGCGGCCATGGCGTCCACCAGCTCCTTCTCCCAGGTCACGGCCGGGTAGTCGCGCGCGACCTCGGCCGCGATCTCGTCCCAGAAGACCATGCCGTGCTTCTGGGCGTTCGACTTGGTGACGACCGTCAGCAGCTTGCGCGGGCGCCGGGCCGCGATCTCGAAGGCCGTGCGCATGATCCGCGTCACGCCGGCCCGGGTGAAGATGGCGGTCTCGGTGGCGACTTCCTCCGGGTGGCCGCGATGGGCGCGGCCGCCATGGCCGGCATACTCGCCCTCGGAATTCTCCCGCACGATCACCCAGTCGATGTCGCCCGGCGCCACCGCCCGCAGCGGGCTGGTCAGGCCGGGCAGCACACGGGTCGGGCGGATATTGGCGTACTGGTCGAAGCCCTGGCAGATCCGCAGCCGCAGGCCCCACAGCGTGACATCGTCCGGGATGTGCTGGTCGCCCACCGCGCCGAAGAAGATGGCGTCGAAGCCCTTCAGCGTCTCCAGCCCGTCCTCGGCCATCATCCGACCGGTCTCGCGGTAGTAGTCGCTGCCCCAGGGGAATTCCGTGACGTCCAGGCGGAAGCCGCCATCGCGCTCGGCCAGCGCCTGCAGCACCCGCAGGCCGGCGGGGATGACTTCCTGGCCGATGCCGTCGGCGGAGATGGCGGCGATGCGGTGGGTGCGCATGGGAGGCTCCTTCAGGGCGTGGTATGCTTGCTGGCATGGAAGACGAGACGGGGCCGCGCGTGCGGCCCATGGAACGGCCGGCGCGGCCGCGCGGCAGCCTGGCGGATGCCGCCTATGCCGCGCTGAAGGCCAGCATCCTGGAATCCCTGCTGCCCCCGGGCGAGGAGGCGACGGAGCAGGCCATCGCCGACCAGCTCGGCATGAGCCGGACGCCGGTGCATGAGGCGGTGCTGCGGCTGCAGCACGAAGGCTTCCTGCGCGTCCTGCCCCGCCGCGGCGTGCGGGTGCTGCCGATCGACCCGCTGGACCTGCGGGAGACCTATGACGTGCTGATCGCCCTGGAAGGCGCGGCGGCGGCGCTGCTGGCCGGGCGCGGCGCGGCCGGCGGCGCCGCGCTGGAGGCGATGGCGGCGGCGACGGCTGCGATGGACCGAGCGCTCGCCGCCGGCGACCGCAAGGGCTGGGCGGCGGCGGATGACCGCTTCCACCGCGTGCTGCTGGAAGGCGGCGGCAATGCCAAGCTGGCGCGGCTGGCGCAGACCGCGGCGGACCAGGCGCAGCGCGCCCGCAGCGCCACGGCGTCGCGGCGGCCGGACCCGCTGGCCTCCTCGGCCGAGCATGCGGCGATCCTGGCCGCCCTTCGCGCCGCGGAAGCGGAGGCGGCGCGCGCAGCGGTGGCGGCGCACCGGCGCCGGGCCAGCGAGGAGATCCTGCGCGTGCTGGGGGCGATGCCCGGCTGATGCGGCGTCCTCGGCTCCCGTCATGCGCGGCTTGTTCCATACCACCAGAAATTCCACAAGGGGCATTGCGCCCGCGGCACCCAAGGGGTCCAAGCATCGGCCACCGGCCCGGGCGCGCGGCGGGGCGTGGCGAGGAGGGGAAGGATGGCAGGCGGTTGGGATGACGCATCGGCCCGCGCGGCCCTGCGGGAGATGTTCGAGGCCGGGGTGCGCGCCGCCGACCCGCTGACGGTCCTCGCGCCGCACCTGCCCGAACCCACCGCCGATGGCCGTGTCGTGGTGGTGGGCGTCGGCAAGGCGGCGGCGAAGATGGCCCTGGCGGTGGAGCAGGCCTGGCCCGGCCTCCCCCTCTCCGGCCTGGTGATCGCCCCGCATGGGGCGGATATCCCCGACCCGCCGCCGGTCCGGCGCATCCCCGTCCGCTTCGGCAACCACCCGGTGCCGGATGCGGCGGGCGCGGCGGCGGCGGCGGAGATCCTGGCCGCCGTCCAGGGCCTCTCCGCGCGCGACCTGGTGCTGTTCCTGGTCTCCGGCGGCGGCTCCTCGCTCTCCACCCTGCCCGCCCCGGGCCTGACGCTGGACGACCTGGTGGCGGTGAACCGGGAGCTGCTGCGCTGCGGCGCCCCGATCGACGCCATGAACTGCATCCGCAAGCACCTCTCCGCCTTCTCCGGCGGGCGGGTGGCCGCCGCGGCGCATCCGGCGCGGGTGGTGACGCTGGCGATCTCCGACGTGCCGGGGGACGACCCCGCCGTCATCGCCTCCGGCCCCACCATCGCCGACCCCACCAGCTTCGCCGAGGCGCGGGCGCTGGTGGCGCATTACCGCATGCGCCTGCCGGAAGCGGCGCTGCGCCACCTGGAGCGCGCCGCGGAGGAGACGCCGAAGCCCGGCGACCCGCGCCTGGCGAATACGGAGCTTCGCATGATCGCCACGCCCATGCTGGCGCTGCGGGCGATGGCGGAGGAGGCGCGGGCCATGGGCCTGGCGCCGCTGATCCTGGGCGATGCGCTGGAAGGCGAGGCGCGGGAGCTGGGCCGGGTGCTGGGCGGCATCGCCCTGTCGGCCGCGACGCATGGCGTGCCGGTCGGCCGCGGCGCCGTGCTGCTCTCCGGCGGGGAAACGACCGTGACCATCGACGGCGCCGCCGGCGAGGGCGGGCGGGGGACGGAGACGCTGCTCGGCCTGGCCCTGGCGCTGAACGGCGCGGCGGGGATCTGGTCGCTGTGCTGCGACACCGACGGCATCGACGGCAAGTCGGACGCCGCCGGCGCCATCGCGACGCCCGACACCCTGGCCCGCGCCCGGGCGCTGGGCCGGGACCCGCGCGCCGCGCTGGCCGGGCATGACAGCACCGGCCTGTTCCGGGCGCTGGGCGACCTTGTCGTCACCGGGCCGACGCTGACCAATGTGAACGACGTCCGGGCGGTGCTGATCGCCTGACCCGGGCCGGGGCGCCGCGTGCGCCGGCCCGGGTCACGTTTCCGCGATGATTAAGGCGGCTGCCGGGGCTTGGCGCGAGGGCCGCCCTGGATCACCGGTCGGGCGCATCAGCCTGACCTTAAGATTAAGGGATAAGCATTTATATTAACCGCGACGGCCAGGGCTTAAGCCTGATAGGCTGCCGCCATGCGCGACGCCATCCTCGACGACCTCCTCAACCGCCGCGGCACCGGCGCGAAGATCGCCGCCGCCCTCGGCATCACCCCCGCCGCCGTCTCCCAATGGCAGCGGATCCCGGCCGACCGGGTCGCGGAGCTGACGAAGCTGCTGGAGATGCCGGCCTGGCAGCTTCGCCCCGACCTCTACCCGCCGCCGGAGGGCAAGCTGCGCGCCGCCCCGCGCATCCCGCTGCGGCGCCGCCGGCGGACCAAGATCGTCGCCACCCTGGGCCCGGCCAGCTCCTCGGCCGAGGTGATCGAGCGGCTCTACCGCGCCGGCGCCGATGTCTTCCGGCTGAACTTCTCCCACGGCACCCATGCCGACCATTCCGAGCGCATCGGCATCATCCGCGCCATCGAGGCGAAGGTGGGCCGCCCGATCGGCATCCTGGCGGATGTCCAGGGGCCGAAGCTGCGGGTCGGCCGCTTCCAGGGCGGCCGGGTGCAGCTCCAGGCCGGGCAGCCCTTCCGGCTCGACCTCAACCCCACCCCCGGCAATGTCAGCCGGGTCGAGCTGCCGCACCCGGAGATCATCCAGGCGGCCCAGATCGGCACCACCCTGCTGCTGGACGACGGCAAGCTGCGTCTGCGCGTCACCCGCGTCCGCGGCGACCACCTGGAGACCGAGGTGGTGGTCGGCGGCGCGCTGTCCGACCGCAAGGGGGTGAACGTGCCCGACGTGGCGCTGCCCATCCCGGCCCTGACCGAGAAGGATCGCGAGGATCTCGATTTCGTCCTGGAGAAGGGCATCGAATACATCGGCCTGTCCTTCGTCCAGCGGCCGGAGGACGTGGCCGAGGCGCGGACGATCTGCGCCGGCCGCGCCCTGATCATGGTGAAGATGGAGAAGCCGCAGGCGGTCGAGAATCTCGACGCCATCCTGGCGCTGACCGATTGCGTCATGGTGGCCCGCGGCGACCTCGGCGTGGAATGCCCGCCCGAGGAGGTGCCGCTGATCCAGAAGCGCATCGTCCGCGCCGCCAAGGCCGCAGGGAAGCCCGTCGTGGTGGCGACCCAGATGCTGGAGAGCATGATCGCCGCCCCCGCCCCGACCCGGGCCGAGGCGTCCGACGTCGCCACCGCGGTCTTCGACGGCGCCGATGCGGTCATGCTCTCGGCCGAGACCGCCGCCGGGCAGTACCCCTACGAAGCGGTCAACATGATGGACCGCATCGTCGCCCGGGTGGAGCAGGATGCCGATTGGCGCCGCCTGACCGACAGCGCCCGGCCGGAGCCGGAGGCGAACAGCGCCGGCGCCATCGCCGCCGCGGCGCGGCAGGTGGCGCACACCATCAAGGCGCAGGTCATCGCCACCTTCACCTCCACCGGCAGCACCACCCTGCGCGTGGCACGGGAGAGGCCGGACTGCCCCATCCTGGGCCTGACCGCTAACATGGAGAGCGCCCGGCGGCTGGCCGTGGTCTGGGGCGTCCATCCGCTGCTGACGCAGGAACCCAACACCATGGGAGACATGGTGGCCAAGGCGACCCGCGCCGCGGCGCAGGAAGGCTTCGCCACCCCGGGGCAGGAAGTGGTGGTGACCGCCGGCGTCCCCTTCGGCACCCCCGGCACCACCAATGCGTTGCGCGTCGCCACGGTGAAATAGCGCCGCCTCGCCAAGGCGTGATCGATCGCCGGGCCGGATCGCGGCCCGGTTGGGATTACTGCCCGGAAATCCCGGCGCCATGCCGCGTTGCGTTCCCGCTCGGGCTGCGGCCATTCCGCCGAAGCGCCCGGCGACGGAAGGGAACAGCAGCATGATCCAGTCCCGCATGGCCCAGCGGACGACCCGGAGGGCGGCGCGCGGCGCGACGCTCGCCGCCGGCCTCGCGCTTCTCGCGGCCTGCCAGGCGCCGCCGGCGCCCACCGCCACGGCCACGCCGGTGCCCG